>NZ_JACVZJ010000009.1:0-70446 GCF_017151945.1 Staphylococcus sp. EG-SA-10 | reverse complement strand
GCTATCGGCTGTTAACCGATCGGTCGTAGGTTCGAGTCCTACCTGTGGAGCCATGGCTCCTTGGTCAAGCGGTTAAGACACCGCCCTTTCACGGCGGTAACACGGGTTCGAGTCCCGTAGGAGTCATTATTTTGGAGAATTAGCTCAGCTGGGAGAGCATCTGCCTTACAAGCAGAGGGTCGGCGGTTCGAACCCGTCATTCTCCACCATTTTGATTATTAAATTATATGAATAAGCTGGAGGGGTAGCGAAGTGGCTAAACGCGGCGGACTGTAAATCCGCTCCTTCGGGTTCGGCAGTTCGAATCTGCCCCCCTCCACCATCTATATATTGGGCTATAGCCAAGCGGTAAGGCAACGGACTTTGACTCCGTCACTCGTTGGTTCGAATCCAGCTAGCCCAGCCATTAGAGCCATTAGCTCAGTTGGTAGAGCATCTGACTTTTAATCAGAGGGTCAGAGGTTCGAATCCTCTATGGCTCACTACTAGCACTTTCCATTTTTGGAAAGTGCTTTTTTTATGAAGTAATAAGATAAACAGATTATATGTGTAGCTATTGCTTGATAATGGTAAGCGCATACATTATTCTTTAATTACATAGAGCAAAGGGGGACGCTTATGACAAAGACAAAAGCAATTGATATTATAGGTGCACCATCAACATTTGGACAAAGAAAATTAGGTGTTGATTTAGGACCAACAGCAATTAGATATGCTGGATTAATTTCAAGATTAAAGCAATTAGACCTTGATGTATATGACAAGGGGGATATTAAGGTACCTGCTGTGAACATTGAAAAATTTCATAGTGAACAAAAAGGATTAAGAAATTATGATGAAATTATAGATGTTAATCAAAAATTAAATAAAGAAGTTTCAGCATCAATTGAAAATAACAGATTTCCTCTAGTTCTTGGTGGAGATCATTCTATTGCGGTAGGTTCAGTATCAGCAATAAGTAAACATTATAATAATTTAGGTGTTATTTGGTATGATGCACATGGTGATTTAAATATACCTGAAGAGTCACCAAGTGGAAATATTCATGGTATGCCTCTAAGGATTTTGACAGGTGAAGGTCCCAAAGAACTTTTAGAATTAAATAGTAATGTAATCAAGCCAGAAAACATCGTACTAATTGGTATGAGAGATTTAGATAAAGGTGAAAGACAATTTATCAAAGATCATAATATTAAAACATTTACTATGTCAGATATTGATAAATTGGGGATAAAGGAAGTAATTGAAAATACAATAGAATATTTGAAGTCACGCAATGTTGATGGCGTTCATTTATCTTTAGATGTTGATGCTTTAGATCCGCTTGAAACGCCAGGCACTGGTACTAGAGTTTTGGGTGGTCTTAGTTATAGAGAAAGCCATTTTGCATTGGAATTACTGCATCAATCACATTTAATTTCCTCAATGGATTTAGTTGAAGTAAATCCATTGATTGACAGTAATAATTATACTGCTGAACAAGCGGTTTCGTTAGTTGGAACATTTTTTGGTGAAACTTTATTATAAATAAATGATTTGTAGTGTATAAAGTATATTTTGCTTTTTGCACTACTTTTTTTAATTCACTAAAATGATTAAGAGTAGTTATAATCTTTAAAATAAATTTTTTCTATTTAAATATATGTTCGTATGACAGTGATGTAAATGATTGGTATAATGGGTATTATGGAAAAATATTACCCGGAGGAGATGTTATGGATTTTTCCAACTTTTTTCAAAACCTCAGTACGTTAAAAATTGTAACGAGTATCCTTGATTTACTGATAGTTTGGTATGTACTTTATCTTCTCATCACGGTCTTTAAGGGAACTAAAGCGATACAATTACTTAAAGGGATATTAGTAATTGTTATTGGTCAGCAGATAAGTATGATATTGAACTTGACTGCAACATCTAAATTATTCGATATCGTTATTCAATGGGGGGTATTAGCTTTAATAGTAATATTCCAACCAGAAATTAGACGTGCGTTAGAACAACTTGGTAGAGGTAGCTTTTTAAAACGCTATACTTCTAATACGTATAGTAAAGATGAAGAGAAATTGATTCAATCGGTTTCAAAGGCTGTGCAATATATGGCTAAAAGACGTATAGGTGCATTAATTGTCTTTGAAAAAGAAACAGGTCTTCAAGATTATATTGAAACAGGTATTGCAATGGATTCAAATATTTCGCAAGAACTTTTAATTAATGTCTTTATACCTAATACACCTTTACATGATGGTGCAATGATTATTCAAGGCACGAAGATTGCAGCAGCAGCAAGTTATTTGCCATTGTCTGATAGTCCTAAGATATCTAAAAGTTTGGGTACAAGACATAGAGCTGCGGTTGGTATTTCAGAAGTATCTGATGCATTTACCGTTATTGTATCTGAAGAAACTGGTGATATTTCGGTAACATTTGATGGAAAATTACGACGAGACATTTCAAACGAAATTTTTGAAGAGTTGCTTGCTGAACATTGGTTTGGCACACGCTTTCAAAAGAAAGGTGTGAAATAATATGCTAGAAAGTAAATGGGGCTTGAGATTTATTGCCTTTCTTTTGGCATTGTTTTTCTTTTTATCTGTTAACAATGTTTTTGGAAATATCTTTAACACTGGTAATCTTGGTCAAAAGTCTAGTAAAACGATTCAAGATGTACCCGTTGAAATTCTTTATAACACTAAAGATTTGCATTTAACAAAAGCGCCTGAAACAGTTAATGTGACTATTTCAGGACCACAATCAAAGATAATAAAAATTGAAAATCCAGAAGATTTAAGAGTAGTGATTGATTTATCAAATGCGAAAGCTGGAAAATATCAAGAGAAGTATCAAGTTAAAGGGTTAGCTGATGACATTCATTATTCTGTAAAACCTAAATTAGCAAATATTACGCTTGAAAACAAAGTAACTAAAAAGATGACAGTTCAACCTGATGTAAGTCAGAGTGATATTGATCCACTTTTTAAAATTACAAAGCAAGAAGTTTCACCACAAACAGTTAAAGTAACAGGTGGAGAAGAACAATTGAATGATATTGCTTATTTAAAAGCCACTTTTAAAACTAATAAAAAGATTAATGGTGACACAAAAGATGTCGCAGAAGTAACGGCTTTTGATAAAAAACTGAATAAATTAAATGTATCGATTCAACCTAATGAAGTGAATTTACAAGTTAAAGTAGAGCCTTTTAGCAAAAAGGTTAAAGTAAATGTTAAACAGAAAGGTAGTTTAGCAGATGATAAAGAATTAAGTTCGATTGACTTAGAAGATAAAGAAATTGAAATCTTCGGTAGTCGAGATGACTTGCAAAATATAAGCGAAGTTGATGCAGAAGTAGATTTAGATGGTATTTCAGAATCAACTGAAAAGACTGTAAAAATCAACTTACCAGAACATGTCACTAAAGCACAACCAAGTGAAACGAAGGCTTATATAAATGTAAAATAAATAGCTAAATTAAAGGAGAGTAAACAATGGGAAAATATTTTGGTACAGACGGAGTAAGAGGTGTCGCAAACCAAGAACTAACACCTGAATTGGCATTTAAATTAGGAAGATACGGTGGCTATGTTCTAGCACATAATAAAGGTGAAAAACACCCACGTGTACTTGTAGGTCGCGATACTAGAGTTTCAGGTGAAATGTTAGAATCAGCATTAATAGCTGGTTTGATTTCAATTGGTGCAGAAGTGATGCGATTAGGTATTATTTCAACACCAGGTGTTGCATATTTAACACGCGATATGGGTGCAGAGTTAGGTGTAATGATTTCAGCCTCTCATAATCCAGTTGCAGATAATGGTATTAAATTCTTTGGATCAGATGGTTTTAAACTATCAGATGAACAAGAAAATGAAATTGAAGCATTATTGGATCAAGAAAACCCAGAATTACCAAGACCAGTTGGCAATGATATTGTACATTATTCAGATTACTTTGAAGGGGCACAAAAATATTTGAGCTATTTAAAATCAACAGTAGATGTTAACTTTGAAGGTTTGAAAATTGTTTTAGATGGTGCAAATGGTTCAACATCATCACTAGCGCCATTCTTATTTGGTGATTTAGAAGCAGATACTGAAACAATTGGATGTAGTCCTGATGGATATAATATCAACGAGAAATGTGGCTCTACACATCCTGAAAAATTAGCAGAAAAAGTTGTTGAAACTGAAAGTGATTTTGGGTTAGCATTTGACGGCGATGGAGACAGAATCATAGCAGTAGATGAGAATGGTCAAATCGTTGACGGTGACCAAATTATGTTTATTATTGGTCAAGAAATGCATAAAAATCAAGAATTGAATAATGACATGATTGTTTCTACTGTTATGAGTAATTTAGGTTTTTACAAAGCGCTTGAACAAGAAGGAATTAAATCTAATAAAACTAAAGTTGGCGACAGATATGTAGTAGAAGAAATGCGTCGCGGTAATTATAACTTAGGTGGAGAACAATCTGGGCATATCGTTATGATGGATTACAATACAACTGGTGATGGTTTATTAACTGGTATTCAATTAGCTTCTGTAATAAAAATGACTGGTAAATCACTAAGTGAATTAGCTGGACAAATGAAAAAATATCCACAATCATTAATTAACGTACGTGTAACAGATAAATATCGTGTTGAAGAAAATGTTGACGTTAAAGAAGTTATGACTAAAGTAGAAGTAGAAATGAATGGAGAAGGTCGAATTTTAGTAAGACCTTCTGGAACAGAACCATTAGTTCGTGTCATGGTTGAAGCAGCAACTGATGAAGATGCTGAAAGATTTGCACAACAAATAGCTGATGTGGTTCAAGATAAAATGGGATTAGATAAATAAATACTGTATTACAAATAAGCCGATGCGTATGCATCGGTTTTTTTGTGTTTGTAGAAATAATTTATAGTACAAACGTAAAATGATATAAACAAAATAAAAACAAAGTAATCAATATGTAATATAAAATACACTGGTACTCAATATATAATGATGATAAAATTAATTTTAATTAGATAGAGTTGCTTTGTGTTTTTAACGCAGATGCTACTACTTATCTTAACAGTTGATTAAGTGAAATCATTTAACAGCGAGAATAATCAACCAGGAGGATGACTTAATGAATTTATTCAGACAACAAAAATTTAGTATCAGAAAATTTAATGTCGGTATTTTTTCAGCTTTAATTGCCACTGTTACTTTTATATCTACTAACCCGACAACAGCGTCTGCAGCAGAGCAAAATCAGCCTGCACAAAATCAACCAGCACAACCAGCTGATGCCAATACACAGCCTAACGCAAATGCTGGTGCTCAAGCTAATCCTACAGCACAGCCAGCTGCACCTGCCAACCAAGGACAACCAGCAGCACAACCAGCAAACCAAGGTGGACAGGCTAATCCAGCAGGAGGAGCAGCACAACCAAATACACAACCAGCTGGACAAGGTAATCAAGCTGATCCGAATAACGCTGCACAAGCACAACCTGGAAATCAAGCAGCACCGGCAAACCAAGCAGGTCAAGGAAATAACCAAGCAACACCTAATAATAATGCAACACCGGCAAATCAAACACAGCCAGCGAATGCTCCAGCAGCAGCGCAACCAGCAGCAAACGCACAAACTCAAGATCCAAATGCTAGCAATACTGGTGAAGGCAGTATTAATACGACATTAACGTTTGATGATCCTGCCATATCAACAGATGAGAATAGACAGGATCCAACTGTAACTGTTACAGATAAAGTAAACGGTTATTCATTAATTAACAACGGTAAGATTGGTTTCGTTAACTCAGAATTAAGACGAAGCGATATGTTTGATAAGAATAACCCTCAAAACTATCAAGCTAGGGGAAATGTAGCTGCATTAGGTCGTGTGAATGCAAATGATTCTACAGATCATGGAAACTTTAACGGTATTTCAAAAACTGTTAATGTAAAACCAGATTCAGAATTAATTATCAACTTTACTACTATGCAAACGAATAGTAAGCAAGGTGCAACAAATTTAGTTATTAAAGATGCTAAGAAAAATACTGAATTAGCAACTGTAAATGTAGCTAAGACTGGTACTGCACACTTATTTAAAGTACCAACAGATGCTGATCGTTTAGATTTACAATTTATTCCTGACAATACAGCAGTTGCTGATGCTTCAAGAATTACAACAAATAAAGATGGTTATAAATACTATTCATTCATTGATAATGTAGGTCTATTCTCAGGATCACATTTATATGTCAAAAATAGAGATTTAGCACCGAAAGCAACAAATAATAAAGAATTTACAATTAATACTGAAATCGGTAACAATGGTAACTTTGGTGCTTCATTAAAAGCAGATCAATTTAAATATGAAGTAACATTACCACAAGGTGTAACTTACGTTAATGATTCATTAACTACAACATTCCCTAATGGTAATGAAGACAGTACAGTATTGAAAAATATGACTGTTAATTATGATCAAAATGCAAATAAAGTTACATTTACAAGCCAAGGTGTGACAACGGCACGTGGTACACACACTAAAGAAGTTTTATTCCCAGATAAATCTTTAAAATTATCATATAAAGTTAATGTTGCGAATATCGATACACCTAAAAATATTGATTTTAATGAAAAATTAACATATCGTACTGCTTCAGATGTTGTAATTAATAATGCGCAACCAGAAGTTACACTAACTGCAGATCCATTTTCAGTAGCGGTTGAAATGAACAAAGATGCGTTGCAACAACAAGTAAACTCACAAGTTGATAATAGTCATTACACAACAGCATCAATTGCAGAATACAATAAACTTAAACAACAAGCAGACAATATTTTAAATGAAGATGCGAATCATGTTGAAACTGCAAATCGTGCATCTCAAGCGGCTATTGATGGTTTAGTAACTAAATTACAAGCTGCATTAATTGATAATCAAGCAGCAATTGCTGAATTAGATGCTAAAGCTCAAGAAAAGGTTACAGCAGCACAACAAAGTAAAAAAGTTACGCAAGATGAAGTTGCAGCGCTTGTGACTAAAATTAACAATGATAAAAATAATGCAATCGCAGAAATTAATAAACAAACAACATCACAAGGTGTCACAACTGAAAAAGATAATGGTATCGCAGTGTTAGAACAAGATGTGATTACACCAACAGTTAAACCTCAAGCGAAACAAGATATTATCCAAGCAGTTACAACTCGTAAACAACAAATTAAAAAGTCAAATGCGTCATTACAAGATGAAAAAGATGTAGCAAATGATAAAATTGGTAAAATAGAAACAAAGGCAATTAAAGATATTGATGCAGCAACAACAAATGCACAAGTAGAAGCCATTAAAACAAAAGCAATCAATGATATTAATCAAACTGCACCTGCTACAACAGCTAAAGCAGCAGCTCTTGAAGAATTTGACGAAGTTGTTCAAGCACAAATTGATCAAGCACCTTTAAATCCTGATACAACAAATGAAGAAGTAGCGGAAGCTATTGAGCGTATTAATGCAGCTAAAGTTTCTGGTGTTAAAGCAATTGAAGCGACAACGACTGCACAAGATTTAGAAAGAGTTAAAAACGAAGAAATCTCAAAAATTGAAAATATTACTGACTCTACGCAAACAAAAATGGATGCCTATAATGATGTTAAACAAGCAGCAACAGCTAGAAAAGCTCAAAATGCTACAGTTTCAAATGCAACTAATGAAGAAGTAGCAGAAGCTGATGCAGCAGTAGAAGCAGCTCAAAAGCAAGGTTTACATGACATCCAAGTTGTTAAATCAAAACAGGAAGTTGCTGATACAAAATCAAAAGTATTAGATAAAATCAATGCAATTCAAACACAAGCAAAAGTTAAACCTGCAGCTGATACGGAAGTAGAAAACGCATATAATACACGTAAACAAGAAATTCAAAATAGCAATGCTTCAACTACAGAAGAAAAACAAGCTGCATATACAGAATTAGATACTAAAAAGCAAGAAGCAAGAACAAATCTTGATGCTGCAAATACAAACAGTGATGTAACAACAGCTAAAGACAATAGTATTGCTGCAATTAATCAAGTTCAAGCTGCCACAACTAAGAAATCGGATGCAAAAGCGGAAATCGCTCAAAAAGCAAGTGAACGTAAAACTGCAATTGAAGCAATGAATGATTCGACTACTGAAGAACAACAAGCTGCGAAAGACAAAGTTGATCAAGCAGTAGTTACTGCTAATACAGATATTGATAACGCAGCAGCTAATACTGATGTAGATAATGCAAAAACTACTAATGAAGCTACAATAGCTGCAATTACGCCAGATGCAAATGTTAAACCAACAGCGAAACAAGCAATTGCTGACAAAGTACAGGCACAAGAGACAGCAATTGATGCTTATAACGGTGCAACAACAGAAGAAAAAGCAGCTGCGAAACAACAAGTTCAAACTGAAAAAACAACAGCTGATGCAGCAATAGATGGTGCACATTCAAATGCAGAAGTTGAAGCGGCTAAAAATGCAGAAATTGCTAAAATTGAAGCAATTCAGCCAGCGACAACAACGAAAGATGATGCGAAACAAGCCATCACTACGAAAGCGAATGAACGTAAAGCAGCCATTGCTCAAACGCAAGACATTACAGCTGAAGAAATTGCAGCGGCTAATGCGGACGTAGATAATGCTGTGACACAAGCAAATAGCAACATTGAAGCTGCTAATAGTCAAAATGATGTAGACCAAGCGAAAACAACTGGTGAAACTAGTATTGATCAAGTAACACCAACAGTTAATAAAAAAGCAACTGCACGTAATGAAATCACAACAATTTTAAATAACAAATTGCAAGCAATTCAAGCTACACCAGATGCAACAGATGAAGAAAAACAAGCAGCTGATGCAGAAGCAAATACTGAAAACGGTAAAGCAAATCAAGCCATTTCAGCAGCAACTACTAACGCACAAGTTGATGAAGCTAAAGCAAATGCGGAAGTAGCAATTAATGCGGTAACACCAAAAGTTGTGAAGAAACAAGCGGCTAAAGATGAGATTGATCAATTGCAAGTAGCTCAAACATCAGTTATTAATAATGATCAGAACGCTACAAATGAAGAAAAAGAAGCTGCAATTCAACAATTAGCAACAGCAGTTACAGACGCGAAAAATAATATTACAGCTGCAACTGATGATAATGGTGTAGATCAGGCGAAAGACGCTGGAAAGAATTCAATTCAAAGTACACAACCAGCAACAGCAGTTAAATCGAATGCGAAAAATGAAGTAGATCAAGCTGTGACAACTCAAAATCAAGCAATTGATAATACAACTGGTGCTACAACTGAAGAGAAAAATGCGGCAAAAGATTTAGTTTTAAAAGCTAAAGAAAAAGCGTATCAAGATATCTTAAATGCACAAACAACTAACGATGTTACGCAAATTAAAGATCAAGCAGTTGCTGATGTTCAAGGTATTACTGCAGATACAACAATTAAAGATGTTGCGAAAGATGAATTAGCAACAAAAGCAAACGAACAAAAAGCGCTTATTGCACAAACTGCAGATGCGACTACTGAAGAAAAAGAACAAGCAAATCAACAAGTAGATGCACAATTAACGCAAGGTAATCAAAATATTGAAAATGCACAGTCAATCGATGATGTAAACACTGCAAAAGATAATGCAATTCAAGCAATTGATCCAATTCAAGCATCAACAGATGTTAAAACGAATGCTAGAGCTGAATTGCTAACTGAAATGCAAAATAAAATAACTGAAATTCTTAGTGATAATACGACTACAAATGAAGAAAAAGGAAAAGATATAGAACCAGTTAGAGCAACATATGAAGAAGGTTTAAACAATATAAATACAGCAAATACAACAGGTGATGTAACTACTGCTAAAGATACAGCAGTACAAAAAGTTCAACAACTTCATGCAAATCCTGTTAAGAAGCCAGCAGGTAAAACTGCTTTAGATCAAGCAGCAGCTGATAGAAAAACACAAATCGAACAAACACCAAATGCGTCACAACAAGAAATTAACGATGCAAAACAAGAAGTTGATGCAACGTTAAATCAAGCGAAAACAAATGTCGATCAATCATCAACAAATGAATATGTTGATAATGCAGTTAAAGAAGGGAAAGCTAAAATTAATGCAGTTAAAACATTTAGTGAGTACAAAAAAGATGCTTTAGCTAAGATTGAAGCTGCATATAATTCAAAAGTAAACGAAGCGGATAACTCTAACGCATCGACTTCAAATGAAATTGCAGAAGCGAAACAAAAACTTGCTGAATTGAAACAAACGGCGGATCAAAATGTCAATCAAGCTACTTCTAAAGATGACATTGAAGTTCAAATTCATAATGACTTAGATAATATTAACGATTACACAATTCCAACCGGTAAAAAAGAAACAGCTACAACAGATTTATATGCTTATGCAGATCAAAAGAAAAATAATATTTCAGCTGACACTAATGCAACACAAGATGAAAAGCAACAAGCAATTAAGCAAGTTGACCAAAATGTTCAAACTGCATTAGAAAGCATTAATAATGGTGTGGATAATGGTGACGTTGATGATGCATTAACACAAGGTAAAGCAGCAATTGATGCTATTCAAGTAGATGCTACTGTTAAACCTAAAGCGAACCAAGCTATTGAAGCTAAAGCAGAAGATACGAAAGAATCAATTGATCATAGTGACCAGTTAACTGCTGAAGAAAAAACTGAAGCATTAGCAATGATTAAACAAATTACAGATCAAGCTAAAAAAGGTATTAATGATGCAACAACAACTGCCGAAGTTGAAAAAGCGAAAGCTCAAGGACTTGAGGCATTTGATAACATTCAAATTGACTCAACAGAAAAACAAAAAGCTATCGAAGAATTAGAAACTGCACTAGACCAGATTGAAGCAGGTGTAAATGTCGACGCTGATGCTACAACTGAAGAAAAAGAAGCATTTACGAATGCTTTAGAAGACATTTTATCAAAAGCAACTGAAGATATTTCTGATCAAACTACAAATGCAGAAATCGCTACTGTCAAAAATAGTGCGCTTGAACAACTTAAAGCACAACGTATTAATCCTGAAGTTAAGAAAAATGCTTTGGAAGCAATTAGAGAAGTGGTTAACAAGCAAATAGAAATAATTAAAAATGCAGATGCATCGGCGAAAGAAATTGCACGTACGGATTTAGGTAGATATTTTGACAGATTTGCTGATAATTTAGATAAAACACAAACAAATGCAGAAGTTGCTGAATTACAAAATGTAACGATACCTGCAATTGAAGCGATTGTGCCTCAGAATGATCCAGATGCTAATGATACTAATAATGGTACAGATAATAACGATGCAACAGCAAATTCAAATGCTAATGCAACACCAGAAAATACTGGACAACCTAACGTATCTGAGACGACAGATAATGGCAAAGCAGACGCTTCTCCGACAACACCAAATAATAGTGATGCGGCAACAGGTGAAACAACAGCAACATCAACAAACAATCCATCAACTGATGATGCAAATAATAAACCGACAGCTAATAACAATTCTAGTGTAGATGCATCAACAGACAATTCGGAAACGGGTAATGGTACAATTGATAAACCAGAAGTAGAATCAACTAATAACGGCACAACTGATAAACCTGCAACAGAAACTGATAATGTAACGCCAGCAGAAAGCACAACAAATAACAATAGTACAACTGCAACAAACGAGAACGCACCAACAGGATCAACAGCAACGGCTCCAACAACTGCGAGCACAGAAGCAGCATCATCTGCTGATAGCAAAGATAATGCATTTGTAAATGATTCAAAACAAAATGCTGAAGTAAATAATAGTGCTGAATCTCAATCAACTAATGGCATGGTTGTACAACCAAAATCTGAAAATAAAGCTAAGGCAGAAAAAGATGGTAGAGATTCAACAAATCAAAGTATGGTTGAATCAACAACTGAAACATTGCCTTCAGCAGACATTACAGAACCAAAAGTACCTTCTAATACATCAAAAGATAAAGAAGAAAGTACGACAAATCAAACAGATGCTGGACATCTTAAGTCTGAAACTAACGTTGCATCTAACGAAGTAGATAAATCTGAAGGCAACGTTGATACTGATGTATCGAATAAACCATCAACATCTAAACCGTCAGAAGCAAAAGATAAAGCGACTTCGACTGAGGATAGTCAAAAAGCTGACATGGCAACAGCAGATACAAAAGATAATCAAGCAGCAATTGGTGCAACTGCAGATGTAAACAATAAAGCTACGCAAAACGACGGTGCCAATGCATCTCCAGCTACAGTTTCAAATGGAAGCAATAGTACTAATCAAGATATGCTTAATGTAACTAAGACTGAAGAAAACAAAGCAAATGTAAAATCAGCGCAACAAGGAAAAGTTAATAAGCCTAAACAACAAGCTAAAACTTTACCAGATACTGGTATGTCACATAATGACGATTTACCATATGCTGAATTAGCTCTAGGTGCAGGTATGGCATTCTTAATTAGAAGATTCACTAAGAAAGACCAACAAACTGAAGAATAAAATTTATTCAAGAATGTCGACATCTAGTTATTTCATAGGGAAATATTCCTTACTAAGTAACCAAGTCTAACAGTTAATATGAATTTGTTTTAATAATGACCAATAGCTATTGAATAGGTGGCTGTGGCTCGAAAATAAAACAAATTATTAACACAAAAATACTCCTTTCATACATAACACAAGTTAAGTGTCTATGTTGAAGGGAGTATTTTTTATGTTCAGAAATTTAATATTGTTAATTCAACGGAACTACTACATTATTACTGATTGTTAACGAATAACGTTGGAAAATTATAGTTTCAAACAAAGCTCAATAAATTATGAAAGTGAATTGTAAGCTTCAATTATTTCATCGGCTAAGCCATCGTCAACTTTAGCATATTCGCTTAAGAACACTTTTAAACCGTGTTCTTTAATGTAATTATTTTTCTCAACAGTTTCTTGGTCTGCTGTATCATCATACTTCAATAACAATGCAGCTGTATTTAATAAACCAGTGCGTTCTAAATCTTTATTATAAAGATATGTTAATGGTTTTATAATTCTATCTTTAGGGCCAATTTTACGTAACGTACCTCGTCCGACACGTGTTACTTCATCAGATAAATAAGAATTGTTGAAACGGTCTATTATTTTTTCAACATAACCAGCTTGTTCCGCTTCAGTAAAATCAAATTCATTAGTAATATATTGACTTGTTTCAGCTAAAACACGGCGTAAGCCAGCTTCAATTGAACTATCTTTTACAGCGTCTAATACGGTAGCTTTATCTGCAAATTTACCAGCATACGCTAAATATGCATGTCCTGTATTCACAGTTAATAATTTACGCTCAATATATGGTGTTAAATCATCAACATATTTAATATGATTTAGTTCTGGACCATACCATGCATCTTTTTCAACAACCCATTCGTAAAATGGCTCAACCATAACGTCTAATATATTTTCATTCTTTTGTAATGGTACAATTCTATCAACTGCTGAGTTAGCAAAATGAATATTGTTACCAAGAGGGCCAGTAATATCAAGTACCGCTTTTTTCAATGTATCAGTTGCCATAATAGCATTCTCACAAGCAACAATATTAACATGGTTTGTTTTTTCTTTTAAGAAAGGCGCAAAAGATTTAGCAATAATAGGTAGTATATTAACACCAACAGCTGTTGTAATAATATCAGCTTCTAGAATTGCTTGTTTCAACGCTTCAGAAGGTTGCATTGAATTAATTGCATCAACATTATTCACGCGCGTCGTTGTTTTAGACTCATCAGCTAAAATAACATCGTATTGATGATCATGAGCTAAAGCATTAATGATTTCTTCATTGACATCTGCAAATGTTACTTTAACATTGTTGTCTGCAAGAATATAACCAATGAAACCACGACCTATGTTACCAGCACCAAAGTGAACTGCTTTCATTATGCATCTGCCTCCTCGAATACTTGTTTAATTTCTTCTGCAGATTTTGCTTGAACGATACGATCCACATTTTCTTCTTCGCTAAATGTAATTGCAATTTTAGATAACAAGTCTAAATGTTCCCCATCTTTACCAGCGATTCCCACGACAACTTTAACTACTTCGCCATCCCAGTCAACGCCTTCAGGGATTTGTAATAATGTTAAACCTGAGTGAATCACATTTGTTTTAGCTTCATCTGTGCCATGAGGAATTGCTAAGCCATTTCCCATAAATGTTGATACGACTTGCTCACGATCTTTCATTGCTTGAATATAAGCATCTGTTACAGCACCACTATCAACTAAGGCTTTACCTGCTTTTTCAATTGCTTCATTTTGGCTGTTAACATTTACATTTAAAAAGATATTGTCATTACTAAATAATTCGCTCATTTTGTACACTCCTAAATAAATTGTTTTTTAATTCGTTCTAAAAATTTGTTTCTTAATAATGTTTCAAGTTCCTGTGGATTTTCCATAAAAGTATCAATAGATTCTAATTTCAAACTTAAAAATTCGGACAAGTCACTTACCAGTGATGCCATAAAATCATTGTCAGGAATAAACATGGAAATCATATATTTAATTGTTTGATTGTCATTTTGAATACTAGGCAATGCTAACGGTTCTTCTAAAACTGTGATTAGAATCATAGGGTGTTTAATCATATTGTCTCTTAGGTGTGGTATTGCAACAGGATATGGACTTAATATCCATCCTGGATTGTCAATCAATCGTTGCTCTAGTAGTTCAGCGAATGACGTTGGATCGTTTATTACATCGCATTGATATAGATAATCTGCGATATATGTTTGCCACTGTTTAACTTCGGTACTAACTATTTTCACTGAATCAAGCAAAGTTAAACCCGAACGCATATGATGCATTAATTGTTCTGATTTTTCGTCACTTAAATGTTTTTCGAAAACTGAAGTTAAGTTTGAAGTTTGTTCATTTTCAAAAGATGTGTTGCCATCAATATCTTTCGTTTCAATATGAACATCATCTTTATCAATCATGTTTGATGATTTATCATGCGTCTCTTGGAACGTAGACTTTGTATTTAAAAACTGTGCGACATAACTGATATCACTATCTGGTAATAATGGGTTTACCGTTAAATAGGGGGAGTCGATGTCTAAATTCACAGTAGAAATAATGCCATCATATTGACTTAAATCTAGTGACTTCAAATCGCTGACTGATGCTTGTGTAATACGCTCAATCTCACTAAAAACTTGCTCTAGACGAGTTGATAATAGACGACTAGTTCCCATACCACTGCTGCAAACGACTAATATGTTTAAAAATCGATTACCTTGGTTTTTAATCGAGCCACCAAAGTGTAAAACTATAAAAGCAATTTCACTCTCTGGAAAAATCAAATCAGGCCAACAATCATTTAAAGCTAATCTTACATTTTCAAATAGTCTTGGATATTTGAACTTAATCATGTCTGTTAACGGATTATAGGTCTCGATATTAGCTTGCAAACGATTGATTGCAGGATTAAGGTGTAGCGTCAGTCCATCTACTAAAGTATCCAAATCTGCAAATGTCATACCTGAAATCATTTCTACTTTTTTAACAAACGCTTTAATTTTGTTCTCTTCACAACGATTATTTAATGATGTATCATTAAGATTTTTTCGTTTAGCTCCACGTAAATGGATAGTAATGAAAGCAATTTCTGCCTGATTAAACGTGACGTCATATATTTGACCAAGTTTATCAGCAAGTTCGCTTGCTACTTTGTGTTCAAATGTGTTTTGTACAGAATCATAAATATCATCGTTTAGTGCGACATACTCTCCATTTTTTATACGTGAAATTGATAGCACGATATGGACAGTTAAAGTTAAATAACTTGATTCGGTAAGTTGGTAGGGTAAGGCACTTAGGTAGTCCATTAATAGTCTTTCAACATTAAAAATACGCTCTAAGTCAACAAAGTCTTTGTGGATTTGATTTAATGAATGAAAGACAAAATGATTTTCAATTACTGAATAAACGCTAGTACTATTTAAGTTATTCACCATTAATTGACTTAAAAATTCACGTTTCTTTGATTCAGTACCTACCAAGTAAATACCTTCGCCACGCTTTCGAGATAAAGAGAGTTGGTACTTATTTAAATCGAGCTCTAAATCATCTAACATCTTTGCTAAAGTCTGGACAGAAACGCCAATTTCTTGCGCTAAACTATATTGTTTAACTGGCTCCTTGGCTTGTATCAAAGCGTATATAATAATTACTTTCTGCTCTTCAACAGATAAGTCAATGGTTTGATGTTGTGCGATCGATTGCTTCAAATCGTTTAAATCAGAATCTTCGCCAGCAATACGTAGCCCTTTTTTGTTTGCGCGTTCTAAAGTTAACGAAAATGAAGTTAAATATGCTTCAACACCTTTTAATTCACGGTGAATAGTACGAGAGGACACCGCAAGTTGCTGAGCAATGTCGTGTATAGTGATATATTGACCGTGGTACTTAATCAATAGGGCTATCATTTCTTTTTCACGTGTACTCAATAACATGGCGGTATCCTCCATTTTTTAATTTATTTAATTATTATGCTTGATCATCTTTTTTTAGATTATTTAAAAGTTCTTCATATCTTGGTGAATTAAGGAAATTATCCACTGAAATATGGATGGCATTTGGTGTTTGTTTAATAGCACGATCAGTTAGTTTTTTCTGAGTGATAACTAATTGAGCATCTTTTGGCAATTGATTAATCGCAGTATTTGTAACTGTAATATCATTAATGCCCGCTTTTTTAAATTTATTACGTAACATGCTTGCACCCATTGCACTAGAACCCATACCCGCATCGCAGGCAAAAATAACATGATTTATATTATTGTAATTATGTGCATCAACATCTTCAGTGTTGTAATTATCCAATAGCGCTTCAGGATCATCATCTGATGAAGATGTTTCACTAACATTACCACTAGCATTTTCTTCTGTATTAACATTTTTATCAGAAGATACTAACTTAGAAGCAACGCTTGATTTTTTCCCTTTAGTATTTTCCATTTGAGCTGTCGCAGCTTCTAAATCCTGCTTTGGTTCTCTAGTGAACTTCATAATTAAAGCAGCTACAACGAATGATACAAGTGCAGCAAGGAATACACCGAGCAACATGTGCAAGAATTCGCCTCTTGGTGCATTTAAACAATAAACGATAAATGAACCAGGTGAAGCAGGTGTTTTAAAACCAAATCCAGTAGCTTGATAAGTTGCAACACCAGTCATACCGCCTAAAATAACAGCGATAAATAGTAATGGACGCATTAATACATATGGGAAATAAATTTCATGGATACCACCTAAGAAATGGATAATTCCAGCGCCATATGACGTTGCTTTTGCAGTACCTTTTCCAAAAATCATATAAGCAAGTAAGATACCTAAACCTGGTCCAGGGTTAGATTCAATTGTGTATAAAATTGATTGTCCTACTTTAGCTGCTTGATCTGTACCTAGTGGTGTAAATACACCATGGTTGATTGCGTTATTTAAGAATAAAATTTTAGCAGGTTCTACTAAAATACTTACGACTGGAAGTAAATGCGCATGTACTAAACTTTCAACTGCTACAGATAAAATGTACATGATGAATTTCATGATTGGAGCTAACACTTTAAAGCCAACAATCGTCATGATAAATCCTAAAATACCAGCAGAAAAGTTATTAAATAACATTTCAAAACCTTGCGGCGTTCTAGGTTGAATCAATTGGTCGGTCTTCTTCATTAACCAACCAACAAGTGGACCCATAATCATTGCACCAAGTAACATTGGTGTATCAGGTAATGCAACGATGACCCCCATAGTTGCTGTTGCTGCGATGATACCGCCACGTAAATCATAAATTAAACGACCACCACTAAATGCAATCAATAATGGGATTAAATAAGTAATCATTGGTCCTGCTAAAGTAGCTAAATCTTTGTTAGGTAACCATCCATTATCTATAAAAATGGCCGCGATAAAACCCCAAGCGATGAAAGCGCCAATGTTTGGCATGATCATACTACTTAAGAATGATCCAAATGCTTGAACACGACGACCAATTCCTTTTTTCTCTTCAGTTTGTGACATATTTACACCTCTTTTTTAATATATGTGACTATATATAGTGTATAGAGACGTTACTTATTACTCAATATAAACAAAAATCAACTTTGTCAAAATAAATGTGACAAAATTAAATAAAGTGTCATCAATGTGACAGTATAGATATTTTGAAAAAGTAAAACAAAAAAATTGTTTTAGGATTTTTAAAATTTTATTGTGAAAATATTTGCAAAACAAAACAACACCGTTGTACAATAATGATTAATGGAAAGGGGGGAAAGTTCGGCAGTACAGTTAAAGCGCCTGTGCAAATAAATATTTGTATTTGAAGATTAAAGGTTAATATATGAGTGGCCTTTTTAGAGTGCAATATATGTATTTGTAGACGAGGAGGATAGTGATCGAATAGATCGGCGGATGCTATCCCGGATGTGGCTCATTCGTTAGCTTATTAAGTAAAACATTAGGGTGACTTAATGGACAAAGTTAATAAGATCGCCAGAAATTGAATATAAAAAATATTAATATGGAAAGTACAGTGTGAGCAATTTGTATAGTTGTAAAAATAACTATGCTTAATTTGTTATGGATGAATGCGATGATAGCATGTTCCTATTTATATTATGAAAGCAGATTGTCAATCTAAATTATCGGCAATAAATCATAATTTACGCGTACTATTCCAATATGGAGGAAAATGTCGTTATGTGTGGAATTGTTGGTTATATTGGCTATGATAATGCCAAAGAATTATTATTAAAAGGTTTAGAAAAATTAGAATACAGAGGTTATGACTCTGCAGGTATCGCAGTAGTAAATGATGATAATACAACTGTATTTAAAGAAAAAGGTCGTATTGCAGAATTACGTAAAGTTGCTGATAGTAGCGATTTTGATGGACCTGTTGGAATCGGTCACACACGTTGGGCAACACACGGTGTACCGAATCATGAAAACTCTCATCCACATCAATCATCAAATGGCCGTTTTACTCTAGTTCATAACGGTGTTATTGAAAACTATGAAGAGTTAAAAAGTGAATACTTACAAGGTGTATCATTCATTTCAGAAACAGATACAGAAGTTATCGTTCAATTAGTTGAATACTTTTCAAATCAAGGACTTTCAACTGAAGAAGCATTTACAAAAGTTGTGTCATTATTACATGGTTCATATGCATTAGGTTTATTAGATGCTGAAGACAAAGACACAATCTATGTTGCTAAAAATAAATCACCATTATTATTAGGTGTTGGTGAAGGTTTCAATGTTATCGCATCAGACGCACTTGCAATGTTACAAGTGACAAGCGAATATAAAGAAATCCATGACCATGAAATCGTTATTGTTAAAAAAGATGAAGTTATTATTAAAGATGCAGATGGAAACGTTGTAGAACGTGATTCATATATTGCTGAAATTGATGCATCAGATGCTGAAAAAGGTGTTTATGCACACTACATGTTAAAAGAAATTCATGAACAACCAGCAGTAATGCGTCGTATTATTCAAGAGTATCAAGATGCAGAAGGTAACTTGAAAATTGATCAAGACATCATCAATGATGTTAAAGAAGCAAACCGCATTTACGTTATTGCAGCAGGTACAAGCTACCATGCAGGTTTAGTAGGTAAAGAATTTTTAGAAAAATGGGCTGGCGTACCAACTGAAGTACACGTTGCATCAGAGTTTGTCTACAACATGCCATTATTATCTGAAAAACCATTATTTGTTTATATTTCTCAATCAGGTGAAACTGCAGATAGCCGCGCCGTATTAGTTGAAACTAATAAATTAGGTCATAAATCATTAACAATCACTAATGTTGCAGGTTCAACTTTATCACGTGAAGCAGACCACACATTGTTATTACACGCAGGTCCTGAAATCGCAGTTGCATCTACAAAAGCATATACTGCACAAATTGCAGTATTATCAATCTTGTCTCAAATCGTTGCAAAAGAGCATGGTCGTGAAGCAGATATTGATTTATTGAGAGAATTAGCAAAAGTAACAACAGCAATTGAAGCGATTGTTGACGATGCACCAATTATGGAACAAATTGCTACAGATTTCTTAGAAACAACACGCAATGCATTCTTTATCGGACGTACTATTGACTATAACGTAAGTTTAGAAGGTGCGTTAAAACTTAAAGAAATTTCTTACATTCAAGCAGAAGGTTTTGCTGGTGGAGAACTTAAACATGGTACAATTGCCTTAATCGAAGAAGGTACACCAGTTGTAGGTTTAGCAACACAAGAGAAAGTTAATTTATCAATTCGTGGTAATGTTAAAGAGGTAGTAGCACGTGGAGCACACCCATGTATTATTTCTATGGAGGGTCTTGAAAAAGAAGGCGACACTTATGTCATTCCTCATGTACATGAATTATTAACGCCATTAGTATCAGTTGTTGCATTACAATTAATTTCATACTATGCAGCATTACACAGAGATTTAGATGTTGATAAACCACGTAACCTTGCTAAATCAGTTACTGTGGAATAATTCACTTTTTTAGAATCAATCATGTATTAAAATTAAAGTATATGGCACCCTTTTAGATTAATCGACTAGAAGGGTGCTTTTTTAGGTTGACTTAGCTTTTACTTCATCTTAATTCGGCAGTAAAACGCAAAAATGAAGTAGTTTATTTATTTAAATAGTCTGACAATTAAGAGTGATATGTTAATATGATTTTATGAGAAGTATGGAGTAGCAATAAAGGGGTGACCTCGCATGTTAATTCAATTAGATCAAGTTGGGCGAATGAAGCAAGGAAAAACAATTTTAAAAAATATTTCTTGGCAAATTAATGGAGGTGACAAATGGATTCTATATGGTTTAAATGGTGCTGGTAAGACAACGCTATTAAATATATTAAATGTATATGAGCCTCCGACAACTGGCGATGTTAATCTATTTGGTAAAATGCCAGGCAAGGTAGGGTATTCTGCAGAAACTGTACGACAACATATAGGTTTTGTATCTCATAGTTTACTGGAAAAGTTTCAAGAGGGTGAAAGAGTAATCGATGTGGTGATAAGCGGTGCTTTTAAATCAATTGGTGTTTATCAAGATATTGATGATGAGATACGTAATGAAGCACATCAATTACTTAAATTAGTTGGAATGTCTGCTAAAGCGCAACAATATATTGGTTATTTATCTACCGGTGAAAAACAACGAGTGATGATTGCGCGAGCTTTAATGGGGCAACCCCAGGTTTTAATTTTAGATGAGCCAGCAGCTGGTTTAGACTTTATTGCACGAGAATCGTTGTTAAGTATACTTGACTCATTGTCAGATTCATATCCAACGCTTGCGATGATTTATGTGACGCACTTTATTGAAGAAATTACTGGTAACTTTACTAAAATTTTGTTATTAAAAGATGGGGAAAGTGTACAACAAGGATTAATAGATGATATTTTGACATCTGAAAACATGTCACGATTTTTCCAGAAAAATGTAGCAGTTCAAAGATGGAATAATCGATTTTCTATGGCGATGTTAGAGTAAATATTTTGCAAATACTAACTAATAATGACAAAATTTAATTAAGCTAAAATTGACAGTGGAGGGCAATATGGATAACGTAAAAGCAATATTTTTGGACATGGATGGTACAATTTTACATGAAAATAATCAAGCATCAACGTATACGAAAGATGTTATTAATCGATTGAGAGAGAAAGGATATAAAGTATTTTTGGCAACAGGACGTTCGCATTCTGAAATACATCAACTTGTACCTGAAGATTTTGCGGTTAATGGCATCATTAGTTCAAATGGAACAATTGGAGAAGTAGATGGAGAAATTATCTTCAAACATGGTTTGTCATTGGCTCAAGTGCAACAAATTATTAATTTAGCTAAGCGCCAACAAATTTATTATGAGGTATTTCCTTTTGAAGGTAATAGAGTTTCTTTAAAAGAAGATGAAACATGGATGCGAGATATGATTCGTAGTCAAGATCCTATTAATGGCGTAAGTCATAGTGAATGGTCTTCAAGACAAGATGCGCTTGCTGGTAAGATAGATTGGGTAACTAAGTTTCCTGAAGGTGAATATTCAAAAATTTATCTATTCAGTTCTAATTTAGAAAAAATAACAGCATTTAGAGATGAATTAAAGCAAAATCATGTGCAACTACAGATTAGTGTTTCAAATTCATCAAGATTTAATGCGGAAACAATGGCTTATCAAACTGATAAAGGTACAGGCATTAAAGAAATGATTGCACATTTTGGAATTCATCAAGAAGAAACGTTAGTTATTGGAGATAGCGACAATGATAGAGCAATGTTTGAATTTGGACATTACACAGTCGCAATGAAAAATGCACGTCCTGAAATACAAGCATTAACTTCAGATGTAACGGCATATACGAATGAAGAGGATGGCGCAGCAAAATATTTAGCAAAACATTTTTTAGCTGATTAATTGGTGCTTTAATAATTAATTCAAAATAGTTGATGAGCAATATACAAAAGAGCAGTAAGAAATTTTCTATTAGAAAATTTCTTACTGCTCTTTTGTATGATTATAAGTATTTGAATCGTCTACATTTAATTGTATAAACTCTATGAGAATAAATATTGTTAAAACTAATAAGGTAGGAAATTCATTGATCTTGAATAATATTTCTTGTTTTAAGGTCTAACTCTTGAATTGTAGGCTTCTTTTTTTAGTAGCAACAGAGCCATCTTTGAAAACATTCACACCTATTGACTGTTTTAGTTCTTGTTTTTTTCATGAAGTGTAACTCCACTATATAATCAACCAGTTCTTTTACCAATTTCGTCAATCCAATTTACACCAAAGTATACTTCAAATATATATACATTAAATTATCATATCCATACTATTTTCTGAATTCAAGAAAATAAACATAAACGACGCTATAAAAGAACAAAGTAAATAAATAGTGTTATTTTTAAATGTTTTAGTGTTTTTTGTAAATATAACATTCAAGACTAGTGTTTTAAATATGACTAAACAGAATAATGTGGGTAAGGAAACAGTATATAAAATAAATATCATTCTTGATATAGTGTTGTAGAGGGCATGTAATTTGTGATAAATAATAATAAGTATTTGGAACATTATTTCATTTTATCTATTTTTATTAATTGTAATCATTATACATTCTAATGATTTAACATTATTATGAAAAAGCGTTTTATATGTTATTAAAAAACACTTTGACATATAACCTCTTGCTGATAGATTAAGAAAATATATTCTTGAATTTTAAGAGGGATAATTACGATCTTAATTCTTTTAACTGGTACTATTATCAATGAATCATAAAATTTGAAACATACGAGTTTTTAGACTATGAGAGACACATTCATTTGCATTGAGAATTATTTTTAAGTGTATAATCTATGTAAATCGAATTAGAATATAGAGATTTTGTTTGAACGGATGTTTTTTTAATTCATACTTAATAATTTGAAAAGCAATAATGAGGAGATGAAAGCTAGTGAGCGTAAATGCACGTGATTTATTAGTATTACACAATAATGTAAATAGATTGGTTGGAGAAGAGATATTTGCTAATAAGTGCCTTGCTAATAATGATGTTCAAATTATGAATTCAATAAAAAAATTAATTGAAGCTGAGTTATTAACAACGACTAATGATTTTGAAGTTAGTATATATAAAAAGACAAGACCTGAATTACAAAGTATTTTAAAAAGTTTTGGTATAAAAACAACAGGTAATAAACCTGACTTAATTAAACGTATTGACGACAATTTTCATATTATTAATAACTTAGATTTACCATATGTATATATACCAACTAAGAAAGGAGAAGAAATTTTAAAGAAAACAGAGTACTTAACATCTTTTATATACAGTTATAAAATTTCTCTTGAGCGTGCTTATTATATGGTTGAAAATTATATAGATGAAAATTGCGATGATAAAGTTGCAGAAATATACAAATTCGAATTTCAAAGAAAATATGACAATGGCGAGTTTGATTTTAATCATGGATATAATTTCGAATTGAATATGTTGATAGATCACTATAAAAGAGATGTAAAAGACTACGATAATGCCAGAAAGTATTCAAATATTTATCTTTACTTTGGTTTGAGAGATTTCTTAAAAAAATTAATGAGTAATTATTCATATTACGATAGTAAAGGGAATATAGATTTGAACGAAATACAAAACGATCTGAATAGATTTATCAACTCTAGCGCTTCTGGTATGTACGAGCGATTAATATATAATGAAAATTTATCCAATAATATTATGTTTGAATTATTTAAAAAGGACACACAAGATTATAGTGATTTGGAAGAACAATTGATTGAAAAGTTCATTAACTATGTAGTGTCTTATGTTAAAAAAGAAAGTAGGAGTAATACGCTTATAGAGTTATCAAAAATGTTGGAGAAAGGATATACAATTGATAAAGAAAAATTTAAAAAAGAAGACGAATATCTTTCTAGGTATATAATTACTGACATAAATTATTTGAAAAATCTAGAATCAAAAATAGGTGTTGCCATTGATAGTCGAAATGGAGAAATTCATTTGGTATTAGATGATGATAGCCTTGATAAATTAATAAAAAATCAAAAAAATCGACAATGAGGTTTGATTTATAACTAAATATAAAATGTTGAAAAGAGATGTTATGTAAGTGGCTAAAATTGGTTATGAACGAGTATCAACGAAATATCAAAGGCCTGATGGATAAATTGATATACATTCAGAATTTGGGTGTGGGTGTGTATATAGTGAAAGAATAAGTGGTGTCAAACGTACAGAGCTTGTTAAGTGTTTAGATTATTTACGAGAGAGCGACACATTAGTTGTCTATCAACTTGATCGGTTAGGTAGAACGACAAAACTATTAATTGAATTATCACAATGATTCGATGATAACGGAATTGACTTACAAATTAGTAACATGAAAATTTCAACGAAAGACACAATGGGCAAAATGTTTTTTACGATGATGAGTGCATTTTTCAGGATTAGAAGTTAATTTACTATGTGAGTGTATAAAATAGACTTAGCAGCAACAAGAGCGAGAGGCCGAAAAAGCGGGCGCCCCTCTTTACCAGAGAATAAAAAATGAGAAATTAAATTTTTATATGATGAACAAACGATAACAGGGAAAGAAATAGCTAGTTAGACAAGGGTATGTCACTCAACTGTTTATCGAGTTGATTAAGAAATGAAAAAACTTATACTATGAATTACTGTTTAAAAGTGTGCATGTTATAATATTTATTGAGCAAGTTGGATAGATGGTGGCTAATCTCTTAATAAAGGGGTGATGCCTATGGTTATAGTTGTTACTCCTAGAAAGGACTAGCATGTCTGATTTTGAAATGCTGATGGTTGTATTAACAATCATTGGTTTAGTATTGATTAGTACTCAAGACCATAAAAAATAACCTTCTATTCGCTTTGACCGGCATTTTTGAAGGCTATTTTTAAATAAAATATAAGGTCACCGTCTTTTTAACGGGCTCATTAGGGTAACATGTTTCCGAGTGTTGCCCTTTTTGTGTTTCAAGAGTTAATGATTTTCATCTTTTACTTCTACTTACTACAAATATATTTTAACACATTTTTCTTATGAATTGTAGTTCTGAACATAATCAGAAATAATAAAGCCAACTATCAATACAACAAAAAACAATAAAAAGTATAGAATGTAATCACGGACTATATAAAAAGCACTGCAGACCTCTTCATATATTTTTTCGGCATGCCATGAAATTAGCATCATGTTATTTCGGTATCAGCTACTAAAGTTGTAAAATAGAGGAACACAGTTGGATGCTACGCATCAACTGCATAAGAGCCCCTAACAACTAAAGTTGAAAAATAGGAGCGCCTGCGCTAAGCGCATGCATAAGAGCCCCTAACAACTAAAGTTGTAAGGGGCTCTAAAATTTATTTTGGTTGATTGTCTTCTGGTTTATCTGAAGTCATTGTTTTTGTTGTATTATCATTTAATGAATCTTGTGCTTTTTCTGTTTTTGTTTCAACAGATGTTGTCACTTTATCAGTTTCTACTTTTGTATTTTTTGGTTCAGTGACAACTTTATTATCCTTGTCAGCTGTTTTTACTTTATCTTTAGTAATTTTTTGACCACGTTTTAAGTAATATTGAACGATACCCATTAAAATGATTGCATGAATAACAACGAATAAAATGATTGTCATTACTGTATAAACTCTTATGATATTTTC
Source organism: Staphylococcus sp. EG-SA-10 (assembly GCF_017151945.1). Taxonomy (NCBI): domain Bacteria; kingdom Bacillati; phylum Bacillota; class Bacilli; order Caryophanales; family Staphylococcaceae; genus Staphylococcus; species Staphylococcus sp. EG-SA-10. The sequence goes on along the minus strand of NZ_JACVZJ010000009.1, from coordinate 44,102 downwards.
TGCAACACTTTGAGATAGTGATTGCGTATTAAATGAAATCAAGTAACCAACAGGTGTTTTAAATAAAATAATAATTAAGTTTAATAATAGTATTCCAATGAAAAATTTGAAAAATGTTTTTTGGCCATTTTTCATTGCTTTAAATCCATTAGCTAAGTGTGTTTTTACTTTATCGTTAGTTGATTCAACGAAACTAGTCATAAAGTTGAAAATAGGTATTAACAATAACCAAGTAATAATTGCTTTAATCAATAAAACAACAATGATTATGATGCTTTGAGTTGTAATAGCAATACCAATCAGGTGTGTACTATCTGCATAAGATGATTGTACTGAATTCATAATCATTTCTGATACTGGAGAAAATAATTTGTATAGTAATGATGTCAGAAGTGATAGAACGATAATCATTGCTATAGATACAAGACCGATCAGAACGCTCTTTAAATAAATACCTTTTTTAAATGCAATAAATAAATCGGTAAATTTTACTTTTTCATGACTCATTGCTCGTTTCATAACATTTGTAATTCCGATAAAAATTTGAACTAAAACGAACAGTGAAACTATAGCTGCTATAAGTAATACAGCGATAACTTTTAAATATACATCTCCTGGTGGTTTTTGCCCAAATTGTGAATAAATTGCAATATTTTGTACATACTTAGCAAGCTGGAAATTAGCAAGTAAATATACAACTGCAATTACAGCAAATGCTATAAGTGCATATATCAATGTTATTAATAATTGTGGTTTAGCATTTTTTAATGCTGATTTAAAGTAAGTAAACAAAGTGGTGCCTCCTTTTCTTCATATAAATACAATAACAAAAAACACGTTATTTTCATATTAATATCTAATAAAAATTAATTAAAGTGACTAAAGTTAGAGAATTATAATAGTAAATTGTCAAAAATATGACTAATGTAAGAAATAATAGTTGAAAATTTGTAAATAAACATTGTATCATCAAAGACTAAACAAGTCTCCGTAAAGACATAAAAAACCTACTGCCATTGAAAAGTTTTATCGATGCAATGGCAGTAGGTAAAAATTATTAATGTACATGCGCGTGATGATGAGCATGATGGTTATGTGAATGACTATGTGTTCCTGAACATATAATCGATTCATCATGTTTGTGATTAGGCGTTTCTAATTGAATAGTCATATGGTGGATATTTAAATGTAATAAATCATGCTCAATGTTTTCTAATAATAATTCACATTCTTTCATTGTCAATGTATGGTCTACAACAACATGACAACTTAATGCATTCATATCATTTGAAATTGTCCAAACATGGCAATCATGTACACTTTGTATTCGTGAATCCTTTTTAATAGTAGTTATAACTTCATCTATATCAACATCACTTGGTGTGCCTTCCATTAAAATGTTAATTGAAGATTTTGTGATACCCCAAGCACTTTTTAAAATAATAACGGAAACTAAAATACTTGCGATAGGATCGGCGATTGTCCATCCAAATGCCCAAATTAAAATAGCTGCAGTAATGGCGCCAACTGAACCTAATAAGTCTCCGATAACATGTAGAAAAGCACCGCGCATATTTAAATTGTGTGAAGTGTCGCCGCCTTTAAACATAAAGAATGCAACAACGATATTGACAATTAAACCAATAATGCTAATGATTAACATTTCTTTTGATTGAACTTCAGAAGGAACAAAGAATCGTTTAATTGCTTCAAAAACAATTAAAATACTTATTACAAAAAGCGTTACACCATTAAATAACGCTGCGAGTACTTCGAAACGTTTATAACCAAATGTTTTCGTAGCTGTGGCGTTCTTTTCAGCATATATAAATGCGATTAAAGCAACACCTAATGAGAATGTGTCGCTAAACATATGGATACCGTCAGATAATAATGCCAAACTGTTAGCAAGGAGACCGCCGATGATTTCGATAAACATATATAGACCGATTATTAAAAACGATATAAACAATACTTTCTTATTATTTGTAGTTACATGACTATGCATATGGTCATGATGATGATGTGAATGAGACATATTATAACCCACTTTCTTTAGGATGATTCGCGTGATGTATGGCTTGCTTTAACATAGTTGCTACGTGGATGTCATCTAATGAATAAATCATTGATTGGCCTTGTCGTTTTGCTTTCACAAGATGCACACTTTTAAGTAATTTTAATTGGTGCGAGACATTTGATTGAGATAAATTCAATTGATGTGAAATGTGACCAACACTTGCTTCACTGACTGATAACAATTCCATGATACGTATCCGATTGTAATCGCCTAATGCCTTGAAAATTTCAGTTACGCGTTCTAATGTATCTGTATTTATTTCTGAATATTGTTCTGACATTATATGACAATCCTTTCATATGAATATTTATTCATATATTAATTTAATACGTTCCCAGTAGTATGTCAATTGATTTTTATAGTTGTAACAAGTTTTACATATCTCATAAAGTGGTATGGCATAGGGAATAATAAATAGGAGAGTGTTGTAAATGAATATTTTGGTTATAGGTGCTAATGGCGGTGTAGGTTCGTTACTAGTGCAACAATTAGCAAAAGAAAATGTGCCATTTACTGCAGGTGTTAGGCAATCCGATCAACTTAATGCGTTAAAATCACAAGGTATGAAAGCAATTCTTGTTGATGTTGAAAATGATTCAATAGAGACTTTAACTGAGACGTTTAAACCATTCGATAAAGTTATCTTTTCAGTAGGTTCTGGAGGGAATACGGGTGCAGATAAAACAATTATTGTCGATTTAGATGGTGCTGTTAAATCAATTATTGCGAGTAAAGAGGCTAATATTAAACACTATGTTATGGTTTCAACATATGATTCGAGACGTCAGGCTTTTGATGATAGCGGTGATTTAAAGCCATATACAATTGCTAAACATTACGCTGATGACTATTTAAGACGTTCAGGTTTAAATTATACAATTTTACATCCAGGGGCACTTACAAATGCAGCAGGATCTGGAAAGATAGAAGCTGCACAATATTTTGAAGGTAAAGGTGAAATTCCTAGAGAAGATGTTGCGACAGTATTAAAAGAAATTGTCACATCCAATCATTTTAATCACCAAGAGTTTCAAGTTATTAGTGGTGAGCAGGACATTAAAGATGCTTTAACTCAATTTGAAAATGAAACGGATTAATAAGGATAGTAAATATGATTTGAAGCGGGTTACTTTTCGTAACTCGTTATTTTTTTGAAAATAATAAATTATAAGTATGAATAAGTACGTATTGTCTATGCGTTTTACAAAGAATTTGAACAATGTATGGCATAACTATTAAAGTTGTTTATTAATTGGTATAATGGGCGAGTATATTTAAAGGGAAATATGTACAAATGTAAGAGAGATATAATCTCTATGCTATAAAATTTTGAAAATGTTAAAGTACTGTAAATTTAAGTGAAGCGCTTTAATTGGCAGTACTGCAATGTTAGTAAATATGGTACAATCACTAATAGTTAATTTGAAATGTGGAAGTTTATAAAACGATGTAAATGAGAACAAAATCAAAATATAATGGAACAACAACATCAGAGTTCTATTGCTTACTTAATCACAATGGAGGTGCAACAATGCCATTATTTTTACAACCAATTTTAAAAACAAAATTATGGGGCGGTCAACGTCTAAGTGAGTTTGGATATCAATTAGACAATGATACAACTGGGGAATGTTGGTGTGTGTCAGCACATCCAAATGGTAAGAGCGAGATTATTAATGGACCATATCAAGGTCAAACATTAGACCGTATTTGGTCAGAACATCGTGAATTGTTTGGTGATTTCCCAAGCAAAGATTTTCCGCTTCTAACTAAAATAGTGGATGCAAGAGAATCACTTTCTATTCATGTGCACCCTGATAATTCTTATGCTTATGAGCATGAAAATGGGCAATATGGCAAATCTGAATGTTGGTATATTATAGATGCAGAAGAAGATGCAGAAATAGTTATAGGGACATTAGCAGAGTCTAGAGAAGAAGTTGCGAATCATGTTCAACGCGGAACGATAGAGTCCATACTTAGATATATTAAAGTAAAACCTGGAGAATTCTATTTTATTCCAGCAGGAACAGTACATACTATTTCTTCAGGAATATTAGCATACGAAACGATGCAATCGTCAGACATTACATATAGACTTTATGATTTCAATCGTCAAGATAATCAATATAATGATAGACCGTTAAATATTGAAAAAGCTTTAGACGTTATTCAGTACAATGCACCATTACCTAATATTTTGCCTGAAAGTGAAATTATTGAAAACCATAAGTGTACACACATTGTATCGAATGATTTCTTTACATTGGTTAAATGGGAAATTTCTGGCACGTTAAATTATATGAAGCCTAGAGAGTTCTGTTTAGTTACAGTGTTGGAAGGTGAAGGGCAAATGATTGTCGATGGTGAAATTTTCAAACTGACTACTGGTACAAACTTTATTTTGACTTCTGAAGATTTGGATAGTGTCTTTGAAGGTGATTTCACATTGATGATTAGCTATGTGTAATAGTGTAATAACAATTTAGGAGTGAATGATTTGAAGCAATTTCTATATATTGCGTTAGTATGTAGTGTGATAGCAGGTCTTGGTGCTTTCTTACATATACCGCAGTATCCGAGTATGACAATTCCACGTATAGTGGCTATTTTAGGAATTATCAGTGCTATGTTGACTTTTAAAGACAAGCAAATCAGCGCCTCATTAAAGTTTAGCGCATTGTTAATTAATGTGCTGCCATTATGCGGTACCTTTGTAGCTTGAAATTAATTGTCGATAGCGCGTTTGAATATAGTACAGTGCATTAACAGAAGAAATATGATTGTGTTAATGACATTGATGAAAATAAAGCACATCAACATAACCTCTCACTTGCATAGTAGTGAGGGGGTTTTTGTTGGTTTATATAAAATGAAGTAATTAATATTTAATGAAAATTAAGACATGATAAAATTCTAACGGCAGTATAGATAGTTGAAAATGTGTATCAATGGCGCTATAGAGATAAGCAAGCATAGTGGTATTATATATAAATTTGTAATTTTTATTGCATAGTGTATGCAAGCATGTTTTTTATGTGCAAAATAGGTAGCTAAATATGTTAAACTGTTTGTAACAATTTTTATCATTAAGACAGATATAATAAATAAAATATAGAAAACTGATTAAAAGGTATACAGTTGCTCGTATGTGTGTGTCCAACTGTATATAGAGTCGCACTTGTTGTAAAGCAAAATAGTTCGACTTACTTAGAAGTGAAAATGATAAGGGTCTGGGACGTAAATTAATGCCCTAGGCGCTACAATGTTATAGGAAATGCGATTAAAATCGCAGTGAACAAAGGGGATACAGTTGATCGCATACGTGCCCAACTGCATAAGAAACACTAAAAGAATGTAATTCATAGTGTTTCTAAAATTTATTCAGGTTAAGGAGTATTAAGATGACAGCAGAAACGAATTATTTTTGGTTGAATTGTGGATATAACCGTTGGAATCATAATGAACCGTTAGTAGGACAAACAGCTTTATTTGAATCAGGCGCACATTTTAACCCATCTCAAGGATTTAGAGCGTTTAAAAAGGCTAAAGTAGGAGATCAAGTCATCTTTTATCAAGTTCAGACGGATACTGGACTACTTGGATGTGGTGAAATTATTAGTGTTGAAACAGGTGCACAAAATAAAATACGTGTACAGTTTCGTTTTAATGAACAATTGAAACCATTAACAGCAGATTATCTAAAGCGTAGTGAAGCTTTGGAATTTCGTATGAGTAATATGAAAGAGACATTGTTCAACCAAATCAATGCAGAAGAGTTTGATTTAATAAGTGGTCTTGGTAAAGGCGAAATTAAGATACCACGTTATTTCTTTTTAGCTGAAACTGAAGAATTTGAACCTGGAAACCAATATACGATTTATACGCACACGTACAACGGTATTAAACGTAATGGTTATCATTTTTATACTCAGTTAGAAGAAGGCGACAATATTATTTTTTATAATCGAACGAAAAATCAATCTGTCGTTGGAATTGGAGAAGTATCAAAGCATATTCATGAAAAACCACCAATTCCTGGTAGAACAAATAGTACAGTGATTGAAGTGTCTTATGAGAAAGACATTACGCCGATTACATTAAGTACATTAAATAAGCATCCTAAATTGAAAAACTTATATTTCCTACAAGAAAATGCAAAACAGGCTATTGCAAGTATGTCACAAGCACAGTATGATGCAATTATTGAAATGAGCGATAATAATGGATTGAAATCTCCATTTGAAATGGTTCAAAAACCAGATATGCTTGAAAGTGAAAAAGAAGAAGCGTTAAAGCCATTTATTTTACTTGTTGTAGATCGAAAAGAAGAAGGCTTAAAAGCGGCTAATGACTTATTGCAAAAAGCGAATGCAAATCCTGTTATAACAACAGGTCATCCTGATTTTTCAGAAGATATGCTTTATGGCAAGTATTTACCAAATGAAACAGGGGCATTATACTATCGTGAAGGATTTATTACTCAATTAATGCCGAAAAAGGATAAAAGTTATTTAGTTATTGATAATTTTAATCGTATAGATACAGACATTTTCCAAACGTATATTAATGTGTTAGAAGGCTATGAGGTAACATTACCACGTTATAATAAAGACGGTAATATGATTAAATGGTCACGACAAAAAGATTCTTTCTATTATTTCAATCCTAATTGGCATATTGTAGGTATTACATATGACAGTTTAGAGGAAATTAAGGAGAAATATTCAGAGCAGTTTTTAAAATACACACGTATAGTCAAAGTCAAACATGACTAATGATATATGGTAGTTTTTGAAAAGAAGTAAGGATAGGATTAAAAATTGCATAATTGCATATTTGAATAACCGTATAAAGAAAAAATGACGGGTAATCAACCATAAGAGCTAATTAAGAGCTTATGATAGATTACTCGTTTTTATTTTAATAAATAATAAAGACAGTATATGAATATAAATGAATTTATGTTACTGAATTAAAACTTTATATGAGTTTTCCAGTGGTATGTTGAATAAGACGAATGACCAAACGCTAAGTTGATAATAAGAAATAATATTACACTGTAGATTGAGAAATTTAAAGTAAATAAAAAATACATTATACAATAAATATAAAACTGAAAAATAAACTTTATGGCAATTTCGTGTCGTGAGGACTTATCAAGTGACAACCTTGTTTAAATGTTTTTAAATTAGGAAAAATGACTATAAGTACTATTGAAGGAGCGAATAAATTATGCCAATCGTATATTATGATGGAAACTGTATATATTGTTATAACTATGTCATTTGGTTAATTCAACATGACCTACCAAGAAATTATCAATTTGCCACGTTAAAAGGTGAAGTTGGACAACAATTTTTTAAACAACATCCAGAAGCGGCAAATAAAAATAGTGTGATTTTACAGAAAGGTGATCGTATATATTTTGAATCGCAGGCGATTATTCAACTAATCACATCACTACCTAATCGAACTAAATTATTGGGCATAGGTTTATGGCTTGTACCTAAACCAGTCCGTAATTTCGGTTATCGAATGTTTGCTAATAATAGAAATAGAATGTGGAAAACAACATGGCACCAACCAAATGATTATGAAAAATCGTTCTTTTTAGATGATAATGCGAAAGTAAAACTTACTGATTGATAAAACATACTTGCTAATTGATAATAGATATACTAGATGATGGATTAAAATTTAGGCATTTGAAAAGCGAAACACTTTACAATTAGATTAGAATAATTATAAAAAAGAGAGTAAAAACGCTTTACAGATTAGAATCATTATAATATAATAATTAATATAAACAAGCAAGACGTAGACAATTTTAAGGAGTGTATTAAATATGAGTAATCAACAAGATGTTGTAAAAGAATTGAATCAACAAGTAGCAAACTGGACAGTAGCTTATACAAAGCTACATAATTTCCACTGGTATGTGAAAGGACCTAACTTCTTCTCATTACACGTTAAATTTGAAGAATTATATAATGAAGCAAGTCAATATGTAGACGAATTAGCTGAAAGAATTTTAGCGGTAGGAGGAAACCCTGTAGGTACATTAACTGAATGCTTAGAGCAATCAATTGTTAAAGAAGCTGCGAAAGGTTACTCTGCAGAACAAATGGTTGAAGAATTATCTCAAGATTTTACTAATATCTCAAAACAATTAGAAAAAGCGATTGAAATTGCTGGTAATGCTGGCGATGATGTATCAGAAGATATGTTTATAGGTATGCAAACATCAGTAGATAAACATAATTGGATGTTTAAATCTTACTTAAGCTAATCTACAGATAAGTAATAATATAAATAAAAGCCAACACATAAATGGGGATACGCCCAGAATGTGTTGGCTTTTTGAGTTTAATCGCATTGTTAAAGAGCAATTAAAGTCAAATTAAATAAGTTACTCTGCGATTTCTAAAGCGATTTCCATCATTTGTGTAAATGAATTTTGACGTTCCTCAGGTGTAGTAGCTTCGTCACGTAAAATATGATCACTTACTGTGAAAATACCAAGTGCTTTTTTACCAGCATGAATCGCATTTAAATATAAACCAGCTGATTCCATTTCGATACCTAAAATACCCATTTTTTTCCAAGCATCATTGAATGTTGGATCGGCATTGTAAAATGTATCAGAAGATAATACGTTACCTACGTGTGTAGTAGCACCGATTTGGTCAGCGACATTTTTAGCTTTAGTTACTAATTCGAAGTCAGCGATAGGCGCGAAATGACCTGGAATATTGTATTGATCTACATAATTTGAATTAGTTGATGCAGCTTGTGCAATAATAACATCGTATAAGTTAACATTTTCTTGTAATGCGCCACAAGAACCGATACGAATGATTGTATCTACATCAAAGAAGTTGTATAACTCATATGAGTAAATACCGATACTTGGAATACCCATACCAGAACCCATTACAGAAACTTCTTTACCTTTATATGTACCAGTGTAACCAAACATGTTACGTACATCGTTAAATTGTTCAACATTTTCTAAAAAATTATCAGCAATATATTTTGCGCGTAGCGGATCGCCAGGCATTAATACTGTTTTAGCAATTTTTACTCCATTTGGTTGAATATGTGGTGTACCTTTTGTCATTTGTTATCTTCTCCTTAATATTCATTAATAGTTTTAAGATAACATTTGTTTCCCTTTTTTGCGAATTTTTGTACTATAGAATTAAAGAATTATAAAAATATAATCCTGATTAGCTTGTTGGCAAGTCATCGTTCATAATGAAGATATCATGTTCAATTGTATTGTTTGTTTATGGGAAATGAATTAATGTAATAGTATATGTATGCGGTTACATAAAAGCGGACATCTAACCTGATATTTAAATGAACCTGACGCTCAATCAACTAATTTACAACCGTATTTTTATAATCAACCATAAAGGAGGAGATAGAAAATGAATAGTGCAAAATTGATTGATCACACTTTACTGAAGCCTGAGTCAACACGTACGCAAATCGATCAAATCATCGATGAAGCGAAAGCATACAATTTTAAATCTGTATGTGTGAATCCAACGCATGTTAAATATGCAGCAGAGCGACTAGCTGATTCAGAGGTGCTAGTTTGTACGGTAATAGGATTCCCATTAGGTGCGTCGACAACTGCAACGAAAGCATTTGAAACAGAAGATGCGATTCAAAATGGTGCAGATGAAATTGATATGGTCATCAACATCGGCGCATTAAAAGATGGACGTTTTGATGATGTACAACAAGACATTGAAGCAGTGGTGAAAGCTGCGAAAGGTCACACGGTAAAAGTGATTATTGAGACGGTATTGTTGAACCATGACGAAATCGTAAAAGCCAGTGAATTAACAAAAGCGGCTGGTGCGGACTTCGTTAAAACTTCAACAGGTTTTGCAGGTGGCGGTGCGACTGCAGAAGACGTTAAATTAATGAAAGATACAGTAGGTGCTGATGTAGAAGTAAAAGCATCAGGTGGCGTACGTAATTTAGAAGATTTCAATAAAATGGTTGAAGCAGGTGCGACACGTATTGGTGCGAGTGCAGGCGTTCAAATTATGCAAGGTTTAGAAGCAGATTCAGATTACTAATTTTATAAAAAATATGTAAGCATGGGACATCGTAACCATATATAAGTATGTCGATATCAACTTTAAGACATCATAAATGCCATGATGATTCTAAGATAATTTAGTAGGGACTTTGACGTTATAACCAATCTATTTAAGAATAATAACATCGCATTGAAATTGTGCTTTTAAAAATGAAATCGATAGCTTGCTATAATAATTTTCGCTTGTGCTTTTAAAAATGGACTAGAGAAAGCGCAGATGCTTTGTCCTAAGCTTTTTAAGAAAAGGATGATAAAAATGAGAATGATAGACATTATTGAGAAAAAGCGTGACGGTCATACACTAACAACGGAAGAAATTAATTTCTTTATTGACGGCTATGTTAAAGGGGATATTCCTGATTACCAAGCATCAAGTTTAGCAATGGCGATTTATTTCCAAGATATGAATGATGATGAGCGTGCAGCATTAACGATGGCTATGGTTAATTCTGGTGATATGATAGATTTGAGTGATATTAAAGGTGTCAAAGTAGATAAGCACTCAACAGGTGGTGTAGGAGATACAACTACATTGGTTTTAGCACCATTAGTAGCAGCTGTAGATGTTCCTGTTGCAAAAATGAGTGGGCGTGGATTAGGTCATACAGGTGGTACAATTGATAAATTAGAAGCAATTGATGGTTTTCATGTTGAAATAGATGAAGCAACATTTGTGAAATTGGTTAATGAAAATAAAGTGGCAGTTGTAGGACAATCAGGAAATTTAACTCCTGCAGATAAAAAATTATATGCCTTAAGGGATGTTACTGGTACTGTCAATTCAATACCATTAATTGCCTCTTCAATTATGAGTAAAAAGATTGCCGCTGGTGCAGATGCAATTGTATTAGATGTAAAAACTGGTAGCGGTGCATTTATGAAAACATTAGAAGATGCTGAAGCATTAGCGCACGCAATGGTACGTATTGGTAATAATGTGGGACGTAATACGATGGCGATTATTTCTGATATGAATCAGCCACTTGGACGTGCGATTGGCAATGCGCTTGAGTTACAAGAAGCAATTGATACGTTGAAAGGACAAGGTCCGAAAGATTTAACAGAACTTGTATTAACATTAGGTTCTCAAATGGTTGTACTTGCAAACAAAGCTGAAACGCTTGAAGAAGCGAGAGCGTTGCTAATTGAGGCAATTGATTCAGGTGCAGCATTAGAAAAATTCAAAACATTTATTAAAAACCAAGGTGGCGACGAAACAGTTATTGACCATCCAGAGCGTTTGCCACAAGCTCAATATCAAATCGAATATAAAGCTAAAAAATCAGGTTATGTGACTGAGTTAGTCTCTAACGATATAGGTGTCGCTTCGATGATGTTAGGAGCGGGACGTTTAACAAAAGAGGATGATATTGATTTAGCGGTTGGTATTGTTTTAAATAAAAAAATTGGTGATAAAGTAGAAGAAGGAGAATCATTATTAACGATTCACAGTAATCGCCAAGATGTAGACGATGTTGTTAAAAAATTAGATTCAAGCATAACAATTGCTGATCATGTTGTATCGCCTACATTAATTCATAAAATCATTACAGAGTAGGAGTTGAAGCTGATTGAACATACTAAGATATTTATTAGGTATAGGTTTTAGTGTAATAGGTGTATTGCATTTTACACGAGAACGACAATTTAGAAATATCATACCGAAATGTTTGCCGCTTCGAAAAACAGCGGTTCTTGTTACAGGAATCTTTGAGATATTATTTGGGCTTGCACTTTTAATTAAAAAACCATCTCAATGCTTGAAAAATACAATCAATCTATTCTTGCTAGCTGTATTCCCAGCTAATATCTATATGGCAGTTAAAAAGTTACCTTTAGGAGATAAACAATTGCCAACATGGCAACTATATTTAAGGTTACCTATGCAGTTCGTGTTAATGGGACTAATTAAGAAATTATAGTGGTTCTTAAATAAATCGGACAAATGTTAAAGATTTTACTTTTTCATTTGTTCGATTTTTTTGACTTTGAAGCATAATAAAAAGCAGTTGGACAATGGCGATTGTAACATCATTGTTCGACTGCTTTTCTGATTAACTTGATTGACTAAGATTTATTTTCCTGTACCGAAAACATCATGCCATTCGTTTCGTTTGTCTAGAAATGCTTGAGCGATAGTTTTAGCACCTTCTAATGAATGACTTGCTGCCCAGCCACATTGTACTTCATTACAAGCAGGCACTTCAGTAGCATTTAGCACATCATTTAAAGTTGCTTCAACAATATTTAATACATCATCATAATTATCATGATTAATAAATGATACATAGAAACCAGTTTGGCAACCCATAGGACTTAAATCAACGACTTTGTCACTATGATTTCTAATATTTTCAGCCATTAAATGTTCTAATGAATGCAATCCGGGCATATCCATATGTTCTTTGTTTGGTTGTTTGAAACGAATGTCATATTTGTGAATGACATCTCCGTTTAATCCTTCCATCGTTCCCGCTAATCTAATAAATGGGGCAACCACTTTAGTATGATCTAAATTGAAACTTTCAACATTCATTTTTGTCATTTTAAATTTCCTCCTATTAACTACTCAAAACTATAAAACGCTTATGATTTGGTACATTATTAAATTTAAATTTGTTGCAAGTTGCGTTTCTAACAATACTTAAATTGTAACAATAGGGCTTATGTTTTACAATTTGAAACTGTTTTATAAATTTATGAAAGGCTTTTAGTTATTAGAAAATTTTGTAAATAAAGAAAAATTAGATGACATCATGAGATAAAACCGATAGAATAAGTAATAATTCATTTTGAAAGAACAAAATATTGTGGATGATTAAAATGAGTGTAGGGTAAAAGGGAGATAGAAAAAATGAGTGAAAAACAACAAATTCTCGATTATATAGAAACAAATAAATATAGTTATATCGAAATCAGTCATAGAATTCATGAACGTCCTGAACTTGGTAATGAAGAAATATTTGCGTCTCGAACTTTAATAGATTGTTTGAAAGAACATGAATTTGAAATTGAAACCGAGATTGCTGGGCATGCAACTGGGTTTATAGCGACATATGATTCGGGTCTTGACGGGCCAGCTATAGGTTTTTTAGCAGAATACGATGCTTTGCCAGGATTGGGTCATGCTTGTGGTCATAATATCATTGGAACTGCAAGTGTGCTTGGTGCAATTGGTTTGAAGCAAGTGATTGACCAAATTGGTGGTAAAGTAGTCGTTCTCGGATGTCCAGCTGAAGAAGGTGGGGAAAATGGTAGCGCTAAAGCTTCTTATGTCAAGGCTGGTGTGATTGATCAAATAGACATTGCCTTAATGATTCATCCGGGAAATGAAACTTATAAAACGATTGATACTTTGGCAGTGGATGTTTTAGATGTTAAATTTTACGGAAAAAGTGCTCATGCCTCTGAAAATGCAGATGAAGCGTTAAATGCATTAGACGCTATGATTAGTTATTTTAATGGTGTAGCACAACTACGACAACATATTAAAAAAGATCAACGTGTGCATGGTGTGATTTTAGATGGCGGGAAAGCAGCTAATATTATTCCAGACTATACACATGCTCGTTTTTATACTAGAGCAATGACGCGTAAAGAATTGGATATATTAACAGAAAAAGTAAATCAAATCGCACGTGGAGCTGCGATACAGACTGGTTGTGATTATGAATTTGGTCCAATTCAAAACGGTGTGAATGAATTTATTAAAACGCCGAAATTAGATGATTTATTTGCTAAATATGCTGAAGAAGTTGGTGAAGCAGTTATTGATGATGATTTTGGTTATGGCTCTACGGATACAGGGAACGTAAGTCATGTTGTGCCAACAATACATCCTCATATTAAAATAGGATCACGTAATTTAGTAGGACATACGCATAGATTTAGAGAAGCAGCTGCGAGTGTACATGGTGATGAAGCATTAATTAAAGGTGCTAAAATAATGGCGTTGATGGGGTTAGAGTTAATTACAAATCAAGACGTTTATCAAGACATTATTGAAGAGCATGGGCATTTGAAAGGGAATGGGAAGTAATGACAAATAATGGTAATGAGCCGAACTTAACGTTAAGTGATTTATATGACAAAGATGTTGTCTATACGTCAAGACCTTCGTATATATCGAATCCATGGTTGAAACCGGACGAACATCAATCTAATTTTTTAACTGGTAGGGAGTTATTAATAGCAAATCAATTACCTGTTATTGTTCACGAAGCTAGTGCGACAGACAAATTGCATCAGCTATTTCAAGTTATTGGTAAGGATGTACCGAACTCAATTTATACATTTAACAATCAGCAGTCTTACGAAAACTTGATTAAACAATTGGCACATAAGGAAAATAAAAAGATTTATTTTCAATATATTCATGATGAAACAATCTTGAATCAGCAATATTATGCATTAGATAAAACGTTATTTGTTGCTTTAAATAATAAAGCAAGAATACCTGAATGGACAAATGGGAAGTTTTTACCAAAAAGAAAAGTTGTAAAAATTGAGCAATTCGAAAACGAGATTAAGAATTGGGAATTCCCGTTTGTAATTAAGCCGGGAGATGATCTTCCGACAGCAGGTGGCTATGGCGTTATGATTTGTTATCATGATGCAGATTTACAAAAAGCGATAACGCGTATTAAAGAGGCAACTGCTGAAACGAATTCGCTTATTATCGAACAGAAGATTGAAGAAAAAGCGAATTATTGCGTTCAGTTTGCATACTCGGAATCGCTAGGCATTCAATATCTTGGTGCGGCAACGCAATTAACGGATAAGTACGGATTTTATAACGGAAATGAAAATACTACTAATGTACCAGAGCACGTTATAAAAGCAGGTAGACAAATTATGGAAATCGGTGTGAATCAAGGATTCTTTGGTGTGGCTGGTTTTGACTTACTCGTCGATGAGGATGATAACGTTTATGCGATTGATTTAAACTTTAGACAAAATGGTTCAACTAGCATGTTATTACTTGCTAACGAGTTGAATTCAGGATATCAAAAGTTTTATAGTTATCATTCAAAAGGTGATAACACACATTTCTTCAATACGATTTTGAAATATGTCAAAGCAGGTAGTTTATACCCGTTATCTTATTATGATGGTGATTGGTACGGTGAAGATAAAGTTAAATCAAGGTTTGGCTGTATTTGGCATGGAGATTCAAAAGAAACAGTACTGGAGAATGAACGCGCATTTTTAGCTGAACTTGAACACTATTAGAGTTCGGAACATAAGGCGCTACAATGTTATGTTGCCAGTAGTTGACTGAATATGCGATTGTAACAAGCTTTTTTCGATTCTAGTCAACAGTAATTAAATTTATGATATGACAATACTTTGTAATACTAATATTAAATGGCGACTTTTATTTCACTATGTTATAAGAGTTGCCATTTTGTTGATAAAGGTATATTAAAGGTTATCGTTTTGAAATTTTTAGTAACTAGATATGTTTCGTGTTATAGACCGAATTTGTGTATACGTAAAATTTAATGCTATTGAATTTTTAAAATGAAAAACATGACATTAAATTGAATTCATAATATGTCTAATTGACTATCTTGTTGGAGTCATTTACTATTTTATGTATGACATATTTTAAAAAGTGAGGGTCAAGCATGTCTTATAAAGCATATCCATTCTTTAGAGATATATTAATAAATGAATGTATTTATTTCGCCTCTAAAAATAAAAAACTAGTACGCCTAAATTATAAAAGTGAAGCGTATGTAGGCGTTTGGACAGAAGAAAGTGTGGCCGTATCATTTTTAACAAGTCGTGATATTCCATTTGATAAAGTTGTAAAAATGGACGTTGATCGTTTTGCTACTTATGAATTAGATGAATTGTTTGATGAACAAGACCATATTATTATGAATCAAACAATGGAAGAAGAAGGGCATCTACTAAACGTTGTAGCTGTTACACAAGAAGTGATGACGGAATTAGATAAAATTAGAATCAAAGAATTTGTCCAAGATGTAGCGAAATATGATGAAGTATACGGCTTAACTAAAAAAGGAAGTAAGCAGTTTATTCTCATTAGTGAAAATGATAGCGACGAAAAAAAGCCGCATATTATGCCTGTATGGAGTATTAAAAACAGAGCGTTAAAAGTTCGAGATGAAGATTTTGAAGAGTGTGATTTAATTACGATTGAAGGTTCTGTTTTTGGAGAATGGCTAGATGAACTTAGAGATGATCATAAAGCCGTTGCGATAGATTTAAAAACTGGCGTGGTTGGTACAATTGTTTCAGCGCAAAAATTGTCTAATGAACTTACATTTTAATTCAATTGAGATGTAAGTAATTAAGTGATAATAAATGGAACAATACGTATTCAAAACACGTAGACCATAAAATAAAAGGCCATTTATATAGCGTTTATTTAAAACAACGCTCATATAAATGGTCTTTTTCTATTTTCCTAAATATAATGCACCAATAGCACCTGAAAATGCGCCGTTTTCAACATAGTACGGTTTGCAACCGCGTAACACAGTGTAATCTTCCACAACTTTACGTAATAAAGCGTTATTATGAAATGAAGAACCGATATAAACGATATTTTCAGTTTTAAATTCACGTGCAACAGTAATGGCCATTGTCGTAACAACTTCGCCAACGACACCAATAACGGCTGCTAATTTATTGCTAGGTGTAAAATCAGCATCTAAATGATGTAGTACATGACCAAAATTAGCTGCTGTTAAATCACCGGGAATGGGTGGTTCGGTATCTTTATAAATATGTCTAACCTTTAAATCGATAGTGTTACGATCACCGTGTTGTGCCATGTCAGTTAACTGTTTATAATCAGTGATTTGACTTAGTAAATAACCGAGTCCTTGAATCATGCCACCACCTGTACCGATACCGCCTACACGACGTTGTGATTGACCGTCGAAATAATGTAGTGACGTACCGGTACCAACATTTGCAAAAATATAATCTGCTAAGTCATGGCCTTGCTCTTTTAATAAAATACCTAGTCCTTGAGATGCAGCATCAAACTCTACAAAAATTTGTGCAGGAATGTTGATGTTTTCAGCAATGACACCTGCATTACCTCCAGTTAAGCATAATTTTTCAATTTGCTGTTGGTTTAACCATTCCACAACTTGATCAATATTTTTAGTTAATTCAGTTTTAAAAGTACGTTGGTTATCTTGCTCTTGAACGATTTTAATTAGTGTACCGCCAGCGTCAATGCCAACTTTCATAAGATTCCCACCTCATTATTAATGTCTATCCTTAAATAATAGTATAGTAAAATGACTAAAAAACAAGTAATAATAGTAATTATTAACAAATTTGATGTCATTGTATTTCAACATTGTAAGCGTATCGCAATTAATGTATTACAAACGTGGACGTTACGTTATATATTATTTTCTAGGAATTTTGAAGTTGTGTAGGATTGTTAGTTAGTGACGTAATATTAAAAGTAGTTCGTACGCAGTGTATTTGTAAGTCTTTGATTAAAATGATAAATAATGAGGAATAGCACATTAATTTTAAAATTTGCAAAAATATAAATAAGTAATTTATTTAACTTAGAGTAAATAATGGTATCGTAGTGAAATAATAGGTAAAATAATACGGGGATTCATGCTTCATATATAAAAAGATAGGGGTTAAATATATGGCTAAAGAACTTTGTTTTGAAGGTATCACTTTAAAAGCATTTGATGAACAATATCGTTCAGCAATTAATGATTTTGAATTGAATGAAAGACAACAAATATATTCATCTTTACCTAAAGAAGTTATTGATGATGCAATTAATGATGCTGATAGGATTGCTAACGTAGCAATAAACGATAAAAATGAAGTGGTGGGCTTTTTTGTATTACATCGTTACTATCAGCATGAAGGTTATGATACACCTGAAAATGTCGTTTATATTCGTTCATTATCGATTAATGAAAAATATCAAGGTTTTGGATATGGCACGAAAATAATGATGTCATTGCCACAATATGTTCAAGGTGTATTTCCTGATTTTAATCATCTATATCTAGTAGTAGATGCTGAAAATGACAATGCTTGGAACCTATACGAACGTGCTGGATTCATGCATACAGCGACTAAAGAAGAAGGACCAATTGGCAAAGAACGATTATATTACTTGGACTTAGATTCAAAACATGTTTCGTCATTAAAGCTTGAAGAAGAAAGTCGTTCAGAAGTGACCAATGTACATATCATTAATTTAATGATTGATGGCCAAAAGGTTGGTTTTATCGCATTGGAGCAGATTGGTGAACGCATGAACATTGCTGCTATTGAAGTGGATAAATCATATCGCTTTAATGGTATTGGTTCAAGTGCGCTTCGACAATTGCCTACTTACTTAAGAAAAAACTATGACAACCTTAATGTGATTACGATGATTCTGTTTGGAGAGAATAATGATTTTAAACCATTATGTCTAAATAGTAATTTCGTTGAAATCGAACAAACTGATGATTATGTCGTTTTCGAAAAATATTTAAATTACTAACAGTGATTGCGAAATATGATATTGTCATTTATAATTTAGTTTTGTTACTATATATAAATGAATTCAGACGTATAAATTTAGATTATATCCTTCGAAAGGAAGTATTGGGCAATGAAAATTCAAGATTATACAAAACAAATGGTTGATGAAAAATCATTTATTGATATGGCTTATACATTATTGAATGATAAAGGTGAAACAATGAACTTATATGATATCATCGATGAATTTAGAGCATTAGGTGATTATGAGTATGAGGAAATTGAAACTCGTGTTGTACAATTTTACACAGATTTAAATACAGATGGACGTTTTTTAAATGTTGGTGAAAACTTATGGGGATTACGTGACTGGTACTCAGTAGATGATATCGAAGAGAAAATTGCACCAACAATTCAAAAATTTGATATTTTAGACGCCGATGATGAAGAAGATCAAAACTTAAAATTATTGGGTGAAGATGAAATGGATGATGATGACGATATTCCAGCTCAAACTGATGATCAAGAAGAATTAAATGATCCTGAAGATGAGCAAGTTGAAGAAGAAATCAATCATTCGGATATAGTCATTGAAGAAGATGAAGATGAACTAGATGAAGACGAAGAAGATTTTGAAGACGAAGAAGACTTCAAAGCATAATTTTTTGTTTGACTTTTAGTTGAAAGATGATAAAATTTTATTCGGGCTCCTTTAAATAGGACACGTGTATAAAATTTATACGCTCCCCTTACAAAATTTGTGAGAGGGAGCGTTTTTTTATTTAATTGAGTAAATCAAGAAATGATAACGCAATAATCAAAGTTGTAAATGATATACATAGTGACATAGCAGTATGGAAACGGTAAGTAAACAGAATTTAATTTTGTCGAATTCGACAAATAAACAACTTGAATGAGCTTACTTTAATGTTATGTTTTACGTTATTTTTACAAACGATGAGGAAGCATTCCCTTTAATAATTAGGAGGTCAGGACATGACAAAATTTATTTTTGTAACAGGTGGCGTAGTTTCATCATTAGGGAAGGGTATTACAGCATCTTCTCTAGGTAGATTATTAAAAGATAGAGGTCTAAATGTAACAATTCAAAAATTCGATCCATACTTAAATGTTGACCCAGGTACAATGAGTCCTTATCAACATGGTGAAGTATTCGTAACGGATGATGGTGCAGAAACTGACCTAGACTTAGGACATTACGAAAGATTTATTGATATTAATTTAAACAAGTTTTCAAATGTAACAGCCGGTAAAGTGTATTCACACGTATTGAAAAAAGAACGTCGTGGTGATTACTTAGGCGGAACAGTTCAAGTTATTCCGCATATCACAAATGAAATTAAAGAACGTTTATTACTTGCAGGGGAAAGTACGAATGCAGACGTTGTTATCACTGAAATTGGCGGTACAACAGGTGATATTGAGTCATTACCGTTTATTGAAGCGATTCGTCAAATTCGTAGCGATTTAGGTAGAGAAAACGTTATGTATGTTCACTGTACACTATTACCTTATATTAAAGCTGCTGGAGAAATGAAAACGAAGCCAACACAACATAGTGTTAAAGAATTACGAGGCTTAGGTATTCAACCAGACTTAATCGTTGTAAGAACTGAATATGAAATGACACAAGATTTAAAAGATAAAATTGCATTATTCTGTGACATTAATAAAGAAAGTGTTATTGAATGTCGTGATGCAGACTCTTTATACGAAATTCCATTACAATTAAGCCAACAAAATATGGATGATATCGTTATTAAACGTTTACAATTAAACGCGAAATATGAAACACAGCTTGATGAATGGAAACAGTTGTTAGATATCGTTAATAATTTAGATGGTAAAATTACAATTGGTTTAGTTGGTAAGTATGTTAGCTTACAAGATGCATACTTATCTGTAGTTGAATCATTAAAACATGCCGGATATCCTTTCGCTAAAGATATTGATATTAGATGGATTGATTCAAGTGAAGTTACAGATGAAAATGCGGCCGAATACCTTGCAGATGTCGACGGTATTTTAGTACCAGGTGGATTTGGTTTCCGTGCAAGTGAAGGTAAAATTAGTGCAATTAAGTATGCTAGAGAAAACAATGTACCATTCTTTGGTATTTGTTTAGGAATGCAACTTGCAACAGTTGAATTTTCGAGAAACGTATTAGGCCTTGAAGGCGCACATTCAGCTGAATTAGACCCTGCAACACCATACCCAATTATAGATTTATTACCAGAACAAAAAGATATCGAAGATTTAGGTGGTACATTACGCTTAGGCTTATATCCATGTTCAATTAAAGAAGGCACATTGGTACAAGATGTTTATGGTAAAGCGGAAATTGAAGAAAGACATCGTCATCGTTATGAATTTAACAATGACTATAGAGAACAATTAGAAGCGAATGGTATGGTGATTTCTGGTACAAGTCCAGATGGACGTTTAGTAGAAATGGTAGAGATTCCGACAAATGATTTCTTTATTGCTTGTCAATTCCACCCAGAATTCTTATCTAGACCAAATCGTCCGCACCCGATTTTTAAATCATTTATTGAAGCTTCATTAAAATATCAACAAAATAAATAAATTTGCTAATAAAACCGGTACTTTCATTGTTAAACATTGAAAGTACCGATTTTTCGTATAATTTTAATATTATGTTAGTGACAAGGTATTAAATAACAATAGTGACTTTTATAATTCTAAGTCTCTTGTCATTTCAATCATTTGTGTATAAATGTCATAGTATACATAATTCAATGCCATCGCATGTGGCTGGACAATCTTATCGTAATCTTCAGTATAGACTATAGGTCTTGGTGTAGATAAATCGATAAAATGTACGAGATGATCAGGGAAATCATCTGTTTTAGGTTTGTTGCTTATTAAGACCACATCGATATCTAAGTCGATAAGTTTTTGAATATCTAATGCAACTTGATCATTATAAAATGGTGCGAATAATAATACACGATCAGTTGAGTCAATTTCTTTGAAGTCTTTAATAGCGTCAAGTTTTCGGCTAGATTTTAAACGCTCATCACTATGTAGAATGAAACTTTCGAAAAACTGTAAATCATCATAACCTTTTACATAAACATAACCTTCGCCACCAATTGCTTGAATTAAACATTGGGCGGCCATTTGAATTTCTAAAGATTGTTTTTCTAGCCTATTAAAGATACCTATTAGTTGTGTGTTTAAGATTTTTGACATCTTTATCCTCCAATCTACTTATAAAATATTGTAATTAATGACTACATATTATGCAACGGCTTAAATTGTATAAAAATGTATACGTTTGCATTTAGTATAACTATCGCATTTTTCAAAAAATACACATTTAATCTGCAGTATTTCAATGCATTGACGCTATTTTTTTGATATAATTACTTTGAAAAATACGTGCGTAAGCACTCAAGGAGGAACTTTCATGCCTTTAGTTTCAATGAAAGAAATGTTAATTGATGCAAAAGAAAATGGTTATGCGGTAGGTCAATACAATATTAATAACCTAGAATTCACTCAAGCAATTTTAGAAGCGTCACAAGAAGAAAATGCACCTGTAATTTTAGGTGTTTCTGAAGGTGCTGCTCGTTACATGAGCGGTTTCTACACAATTGTTAAAATGGTTGAAGGGTTAATGCATGACTTAAACATCACTATTCCTGTAGCAATCCATTTAGACCATGGTTCAAGCTTTGAAAAATGTAAAGAAGCTATCGATGCTGGTTTCACATCAGTAATGATCGATGCTTCACACAGCCCATTCGAAGAAAACGTAGCAACAACTAAAAAAGTTGTTGAATACGCTCATGAAAAAGGTGTTTCTGTAGAAGCTGAATTAGGTACTGTTGGCGGACAAGAAGATGATGTAGTAGCAGACGGCATCATTTATGCTGATCCTAAAGAATGTCAAGAACTAGTTGAAAAAACTGGTATCGATGCATTAGCGCCAGCATTAGGTTCAGTTCATGGTCCATACAAAGGTGAACCAAAATTAGGATTTAAAGAAATGGAAGAAATCGGTTTATCTACAGGTTTACCATTAGTATTACACGGTGGTACTGGTATCCCGACTAAAGATATCCAAAAAGCAATTCCATTTGGTACAGCTAAAATTAACGTAAACACTGAAAACCAAATCGCTTCAGCAAAAGCAGTTCGTGACGTTTTAAATAACGACAAAGAAGTTTACGATCCTCGTAAATACTTAGGACCTGCACGTGAAGCTATCAAAGAAACAGTTAAAGGTAAAATTAAAGAGTTCGGTACTTCAAACCGCGCTAAATAATTAATATTTAGTCTTTAAGTTATTAATAACGTAGGGATATTAATTTTAAAAGAAGCAGACAAAATGGTGTTTGCTTCTTTTTTATGTTGTATAAGTAATAAATAAAACAGTTTGATTTTAAAATGAAAGCGTAAAAATGGTAAAATATATCAAAATTGATTGTGATATAATTATAAGGAAAATGAGCAATTTATGAAAAAAGTTTACGTGCAAATCGTAGAATTAAAACTAAATAATTGTCAAAACAACGTCAATATTTAGTTGAATAATCAGACTTTAGACCATGGTCAAGTGGGGAAGAACAGCATATATTAGTAAAGGTGAATGATTTGTTATTAATCAATCGAAAATAGAAAGACAAGATTTTAACGATTAAAATAAACTATTTTACAAATAAAGTAAAATTAATTTATAATGCTAATAATGCAAAAAATTAAAAAGTAATGGACAAAGGAGATAAATGATATGGCTCAAGAGGTAATAAAAATAAGAGGTGGACGCACACTAAATGGGGAAGTTAATATCAGTGGCGCGAAAAACAGTGCTGTAGCTATCATTCCTGCAACATTATTAGCTCAAGGACATGTGAAATTAGAAGGGTTACCGCAAATCTCTGATGTTAAAACTTTAGTGAGTTTATTAGAAGATTTAAATATTAAGGCATCACTAAATGGTACGGAATTAGAAGTTGATACAACTGAAATACAAAATGCTGCATTACCAAATAATAAAGTTGAATCATTACGTGCTTCATACTATATGATGGGTGCCATGTTAGGTAGATTTAAAAAATGTGTGATTGGTTTACCGGGAGGATGTCCACTTGGGCCACGTCCAATTGATCAACATATTAAAGGATTTAAAGCTTTAGGTGCTGAAATTGATGAATCAAGTACGACATCAATGAAAATTGAAGCTAAAGAGTTAAAAGGTGCACATATTTTTCTAGATATGGTTAGTGTAGGTGCAACAATTAACATTATGCTAGCTGCAGTTTATGCAACAGGACAAACTGTAATTGAAAATGCTGCTAAAGAACCGGAAGTAGTTGATGTTGCTAACTTCTTAACAAGTATGGGAGCTAATATTAAGGGAGCGGGTACATCAACAATTAAAATCAATGGTGTCAAAGAATTACATGGTTCTGAGTATCAAGTTATACCTGATAGAATTGAAGCAGGCACATATATGTGTATCGCTGCAGCATGTGGAGAAAATGTTATATTAAATAATATTGTTCCGAAACATGTAGAAACATTAACTGCTAAATTTAGTGAATTAGGTGTAAATGTTGATGTAAGAGACGAAAGAATTCGCATCAATAATAATGCACCATATCAATTTGTTGATATTAAAACACTAGTATATCCAGGTTTTGCTACTGATTTGCAACAGCCAATTACACCATTATTATTTATGGCAAATGGTCCTTCATTTGTAACTGATACGATTTATCCGGAGCGTTTTAAACATGTTGAAGAATTAAAGCGCATGGGTGCAAATATTGAAGTTGACGAAGGCACAGCAACGATAAAACCATCAACATTACATGGTGCTGAAGTTTGTGCTAGCGATTTAAGAGCAGGAGCTTGTTTAATTATTGCTGGTTTAATTGCTGAGGGTGTAACTACAATTTACAATGTTAAACATATTTATAGAGGTTATACAGATATTGTAGAACATTTAAAAGCTTTAGGTGCAGATATTTGGACGGAAACTGTATAGATTTATCTTGTTTTGTGGTATAATAATTATACTGATTAAAAGAGGGTGTTCGTTTACATTCTAAATTTAATGATGAGAGGTGAAGATGATGGAAGTATGTCCGTATCTCGAAGAAACTTTTAAAATACTTGGTAGAAGTTGGAATGGATTAATCATTAATTATCTCTCAAGATGTAATGACTGTTCAGCACACTTTTCCGATATGAAAAGAGATTTGAAAACAATAACGCCGCGTGCTTTAAGTCTTAAGTTGTCAGAGCTTGCACAATGGGAGTTAGTTGAGAAGCAAATCATTTCTACGAGTCCAGTACAAATTATTTATGTACTAACTGAAAAAGGTAAAGCGTTAGCAGAGGCTTTACATCCAATTGAAGCATGGGCGCAATCATATGTCGATTTAACAGATTAACGTACTGCTAAATAATTACATGACGTTTAAACATAGCATTGATTATAACTATTTCTAAGTCTTCGCATTATTTGCGATGATGTGGGAATAGTTATTTTTATTTAAAAATATAAAAAAATTAGATGCAGCAAAATTTTAAAGCATTTTATTTTGAACATATTAAAAGTGAGCGTATCATAATGGAATGTAATGTTTATATCGTATGCATTACGGATAAATAATATATAAATCATTCTTGAGGAGTGAAAGAATAATGAGAGACTACACAAAGCAATACATTAATGGCGAATGGGTAGAAAGTAATAGTAATGAAACGATAGAAGTTATAAATCCAGCAACCGAAGAAGTAATCGGGAAAGTTGCTAAAGGTAATAAAGCTGATGTTGATAAAGCCGTCGAGGCGGCAGACAATGTTTATTTAGAGTTCCGTCATACATCTGTGAAAGAAAGACAAGCATTATTAGATAAAATTGTAAAAGAATATGAAAACAGAAAAGACGATATTGTACAAGCTATTACGGATGAGTTAGGTGCTCCTTTATCATTATCTGAGCGTGTCCATTATCAAATGGGACTAAACCATTTTGTTGCAGCGAGAGACGCATTAGATAACTACGAATTTGAAGAACGCCGCGGAGATGATTTAGTTGTTAAAGAAGCTATCGGTGTATCTGGCTTAATTACACCGTGGAACTTCCCTACAAACCAAACATCATTAAAATTAGCAGCAGCATTTGCGGCTGGTAGTCCAGTTGTACTTAAACCATCTGAAGAAACACCATTTGCAGCTGTTATTTTAGCTGAGATTTTTGATAAAGTCGGTGTTCCTAAAGGTGTATTTAACCTTGTTAATGGTGATGGTGCTGGCGTTGGGAATCCTTTATCTGAACATCCTAAAGTACGCATGATGTCATTTACAGGATCAGGCCCTACTGGTTCTAAAATTATGGAAAAAGCTGCTAAAGACTTTAAAAAGGTATCATTAGAGCTTGGTGGCAAATCACCATACATCGTCCTAGATGACGTAGATATTAAAGAAGCGGCTAAAGCAACAACAGGCAAAGTTGTTAATAATACTGGTCAAGTATGTACAGCTGGTACACGTGTTTTAGTGCCTAACAAAATTAAAGATGCATTCTTAGCTGAATTAAAAGAACAATTTAGCCAAGTGCGTGTCGGTAATCCAAGAGAAGATGGTACACAAGTAGGCCCTATCATTAGTAAAAAACAATTTGATCAAGTACAAAATTATATTAATAAAGGTATTGAAGAAGGTGCTGAATTATTTTATGGTGGTCCTGATAAACCAGAAGGACTTGAAAAAGGATACTTTGCACGTCCGACAATTTTTATTAATGTAGATAATCAAATGACGATAGCACAAGAAGAAATTTTTGGGCCAGTAATGTCAGTTATTACTTATAACGATTTAGATGAAGCGATTCAAATTGCAAATGATACAAAATATGGTTTGGCAGGATATGTTATTGGTAAGGACAAAGAAACATTGCATAAAGTAGCTCGTTCTATTGAAGCAGGTACAGTAGAAATAAACGAAGCAGGTAGAAAGCCAGACTTACCATTTGGTGGCTATAAACAATCTGGTTTAGGTCGTGAATGGGGCGATTATGGTATTGAAGAGTTCTTAGAAGTGAAATCTATAG
Organism: Staphylococcus sp. EG-SA-10; assembly: GCF_017151945.1. Classification (NCBI taxonomy): domain Bacteria; kingdom Bacillati; phylum Bacillota; class Bacilli; order Caryophanales; family Staphylococcaceae; genus Staphylococcus; species Staphylococcus sp. EG-SA-10. The sequence continues at coordinate 17,288 of NZ_JACVZJ010000009.1, read as the reverse complement.
CTGGCTATTTTAAATAAATTTGATTTTTGAATTAAAAATCGCAATAAAACAGTGCACATGACTAATTAAGTTTTGTGTACTGTTTTAATTTTGCAATTTTTATAAATAGATTTTGTAATTAAAATAAAAATTTGCTATAGTTATTCATGTATTTAAAAGGTTGGGGATTAGCATAATGGGATTGTGCTAGCACAGTTATTTATGCATTGTCATGCCTATCTATTACTTACTAACTAAAAAATAATGAAATGGGTGTAAACTATATGCCTGAAAGAGAACGTACATCTCCTCAGTATGAATCATTCCACGAACTGTACAAGAATTATACTACCAAGGAACTCACTCAAAAAGCTAAAACTCTTAAGTTGACGAACTATAGTAAATTAAATAAAAAAGAACTTGTTCTAGCTATTATGGAAGCACAAATGGAAAAAGATGGTAACTATTATATGGAAGGTATCTTAGATGATATACAACCAGATGGTTATGGTTTTTTAAGAACAGTGAACTATTCTAAAGGGGAAAAAGATATTTATATATCTGCTAGCCAAATTCGTCGTTTTGAAATTAAACGTGGGGATAAAGTAACTGGGAAAGTTAGAAAACCTAAAGATAACGAAAAATATTATGGCTTATTACAAGTTGACTTTGTTAATGACCATAACGCAGAAGAAGTGAAGAAACGTCCGCATTTCCAAGCTTTGACACCACTTTATCCAGATGAGCGTATTAAATTAGAGACAGAAACACAAAATTATTCAACGCGTATCATGGATTTAGTAACACCGATTGGTTTAGGTCAACGTGGTTTAATAGTGGCGCCACCTAAAGCAGGTAAAACATCGTTATTAAAAGAAATAGCAAATGCAATCAGTACGAACAAACCAGATGCAAAGCTATTTATTTTGTTAGTTGGCGAGCGTCCTGAAGAGGTAACAGATTTAGAACGCTCAGTAGAAGCTGCTGAAGTCGTTCATTCAACGTTTGACGAACCACCAGAACACCATGTTAAAGTAGCTGAATTATTACTTGAACGTGCAAAGCGTTTAGTAGAAATTGGGGAAGATGTCATTATTTTAATGGATTCTATAACGAGATTAGCACGCGCTTATAACTTAGTTATTCCACCAAGTGGTCGTACATTATCAGGTGGTTTAGATCCTGCATCTTTACACAAACCAAAAGCATTCTTTGGTGCAGCGAGAAATATTGAAGCGGGTGGAAGTTTAACAATACTTGCAACTGCATTAGTTGATACGGGTTCACGTATGGACGATATGATTTACGAAGAGTTTAAAGGAACAGGTAACATGGAGTTACATTTAGATCGTAAATTGTCTGAACGTCGTATCTTCCCTGCAATTGATATTGGCAGAAGTTCAACGCGTAAAGAAGAATTGTTGATAAGTAAATCTGAATTAGACACATTATGGCAATTAAGAAATCTATTCACTGACTCAACAGACTTTACTGAAAGATTTATTCGCAAACTTAAAAAGTCTAAGAATAATGAAGATTTCTTCAAGCAGCTACAAAAGTCTGCAGAAGAAAGTACTAAAACGGGTCGACCTATAATTTAATAAACATTATATAGGGGCTTGCGTTTTGAATTAATTACCTTTATAATTACACAGTATTGGGTAAAAACTCACAAATAACTCTGTTCCAGATGGTTCAGGGCAAAGGAGCTGAAAATAATGAAACAAGGAATTCATCCTGAGTATCACCAAGTAATCTTTTTAGATACTACTACAAACTTCAAATTCTTAAGCGGTTCTACAAAAACATCTTCAGAAATGATGGAGTGGGAAGATGGAAAAGAATACCCAGTTATTCGTTTAGATATTTCATCTGATTCACATCCATTCTACACTGGACGTCAAAAATTCGCTGCTGCGGATGGACGTGTGGAACGTTTCAACAAAAAGTTTGGTCTTAAATCAAACAACTAATATAGTAATCGTTAAGCTGTCTGCATCCAATAATGGAATTGTAGACAGCTTTTTTATTTATAAGCGTAGTAAGGGTATATACTTACGACTGTGTTCAAAGAAGTGACTCAATAACATGTTGTTAATACATAATGATAAATTTCCCCTTTATTAGAGTTTGTATTGAGTAGAAACATCGTACGAATAAGAAGCAACAAATTAGAATAGCTGTATATAAATATGCAAGACAAATTTATAAAATAATTGTTCATGTACAATATCGATATAATTATGAAAAAGACATTTATGAATATTTGAAATATGATATAATAAAGCGATTATGTTTTGAAAAAGGTGGAACTCTCAATGTATGAAACTTACCATTCCGGTTGGATAGAATGTATTACAGGTAGTATGTTTAGCGGTAAATCCGAAGAACTTATAAGACGTTTAAGAAGGGGCATATACGCTAAACAAAAAGTCGTTGTATTTAAACCGGCGATTGATGATCGATATCATAAAGAAAAAGTGGTCTCTCATAATGGTAATGCCATTGAAGCGATTAATATTTCTAAAGCAAGTGAAATTATGACACACGACTTAACTAATGTTGATGTTATAGGAATAGACGAAGTGCAATTTTTTGACGATGAAATTGTAAGTATAGTAGAAAAACTATCAGCAGATGGACACCGTGTTATTGTTGCTGGATTAGATATGGATTTTAGGGGCGAACCGTTCGAACCAATGCCTAAATTGATGGCTGTCAGTGAACAAGTAACGAAACTTCAAGCAGTTTGTGCTGTTTGTGGTTCTTCATCTAGTAGAACGCAACGATTAATAAATGGTAAACCAGCTAAAATCGATGATCCGATTATCTTAGTAGGTGCCAATGAAAGTTATGAGCCACGTTGTCGCGCGCACCATATCGTAGCACCTAGTGATAATAATAAGGAGGAATTATAAGTGTTTGATCAATTAGATATTGTAGAAGAAAGATACGAACAGTTAAATGAACTGTTAAGTGACCCAGATGTTGTAAATGATTCAGATAAATTACGTAAATATTCTAAAGAGCAAGCTGATTTACAAAAAACTGTAGATGTTTATCGTAACTATAAAGCTAAAAAAGAAGAATTAGCTGATATTGAAGAAATGTTAAGTGAAACTGATGATAAAGAAGAAGTAGAAATGTTAAAAGAGGAAAGTAGCGGTATTAAAGCTGAACTTCCAAATCTTGAAGAAGAGCTTAAAATATTATTGATTCCTAAAGATCCTAATGATGACAAAGACGTTATTGTAGAAATAAGAGCAGCAGCTGGTGGTGATGAGGCTGCGATTTTTGCTGGTGATTTAATGCGTATGTATTCAAAGTATGCTGAATCACAAGGATTCAAAACTGAAATAGTAGAAGCGTCTGAAAGTGACCATGGTGGTTACAAAGAAATTAGTTTCTCAGTTTCTGGTAATGGTGCGTATAGTAAATTGAAATTTGAAAATGGTGCGCACCGCGTTCAACGTGTGCCTGAAACAGAATCAGGTGGACGTATTCATACTTCAACAGCTACAGTGGCAGTTTTACCAGAAGTTGAAGATGTAGAAATTGAAATTAGAAATGAAGATTTAAAAATCGACACGTATCGTTCAAGTGGTGCAGGTGGTCAGCACGTAAACACAACTGACTCTGCAGTACGTATTACCCATTTACCAACTGGTGTCATTGCAACATCTTCTGAGAAGTCTCAAATTCAAAACCGTGAAAAAGCAATGAAAGTGTTAAAAGCACGTTTATACGATATGAAAGTTCAAGAAGAACAACAAAAGTATGCGTCACAACGTAAATCAGCAGTCGGTACTGGTGATCGTTCAGAACGTATTCGAACTTATAATTATCCACAAAGCCGTGTAACAGACCACCGTATAGGTCTAACGCTTCAAAAATTAGGGCAAATTATGGAAGGCCATTTAGAAGAAATTATAGATGCACTGACTTTATCAGAGCAGACAGATAAATTGAAAGAACTTAATAATGGTGAATTATAAAGAAAAGTTAGATGAAGCAATTCATTTAACACAACAAAAAGGGTTTGAACAAACACGAGCTGAATGGTTAATGTTAGATGTATTTCAATGGACGCGTACGGACTTTGTAGTTCACATGCATGATGATATGCCGAAAGCGATGATTATGAAGTTCGACTTAGCATTACAACGTATGTTATTAGGAGAGCCCATACAGTATATAGTTGGCTTTGCCTCATTTTATGGTAGAACGTTTGATGTAAACTCAAATTGTTTGATACCAAGACCTGAAACTGAAGAAGTAATGTTGCATTTCTTACAACAGTTAGAAGATGATGCAACAATCGTAGATATCGGAACGGGTAGTGGTGTACTTGCAATTACTATGAAATGTGAAAAGCCGGATTTAAATGTTATTGCTACTGATATTTCACTTGAAGCAATGAATGTGGCTCGTAATAATGCTGAGAAGCATCAATCACAAATACAATTTTTAACAGGGGATGCATTAAAGCCCTTAATTAAAGAAGGTATCAAGTTGAACGGCTTGATATCTAATCCACCATATATAGATGAAAAAGATATGGTTACGATGTCTCCAACGGTTACGAGATTCGAACCACATCAGGCATTGTTTGCAGATAACCATGGATATGCTATTTATGAATCAATCATTGAAGATTTACCTCACGTTATGGAAAAAGGCAGCCCAGTTGTTTTTGAAATTGGTTACAATCAAGGTGAGGCACTTAAATCAATAATTTTAAGTAAATTTCCTGACAAAAAAATCGACATTATTAAAGATATAAATGGCCACGATCGAATCGTCTCATTTAAATGGTAATTAGAAGTTATGCCTTTGCTATGATTAGTTAAGTGCATAGCTTTTTACTTTGTATTATGATAAATAAGAAAGGCGTGATTAAGTTGGATACTAAAATTTGGGATGTTAGAGAATATAATGAAGATTTACAGCAATATCCTAAAATTAATGAAATAAAAGACATTGTTTTAAACGGTGGTTTAATAGGTTTACCAACTGAAACAGTTTATGGACTTGCAGCAAATGCGACAGATGAAGAAGCTGTAGCTAAAATATACGAAGCTAAAGGCCGTCCATCTGACAATCCGCTTATTGTTCATATACACAGTAAAGTTCAATTAAAAGATTTTACATATACTTTGGATCCACGCGTAGAAAAGTTAATGCAGGCATTCTGGCCGGGCCCTATTTCGTTTATATTGCCGTTAAAGCCAGGCTATCTATGTCGAAAAGTTTCTGGAGGTTTATCATCAGTTGCTGTTAGAATGCCAAGCCATTCTGTAGGCAGACAATTATTACAAATCATAAATGAACCTCTAGCTGCTCCAAGTGCTAATTTAAGTGGTAGACCTTCACCAACAACTTTCAATCATGTATATCAAGATTTGAATGGCCGTATCGATGGTATTGTTCAAGCTGAACAAAGTGAAGAAGGATTAGAAAGTACGGTTTTAGATTGCACATCTTTTCCTTATAAAATTGCAAGACCTGGTTCTATAACAGCAGCAATGATTACAGAAATACTTCCGAGTAGTATCGCCCATGCTGATTATAATGATACTGAACAGCCAATTGCACCAGGTATGAAGTATAAGCATTACTCACCCAATACACCACTTACAATTATTACAGATATTGAGAGCAAAATTGGAAATGACGGTAAAGATTGGTCTTCTATAGCTTTTATTGTGCCGAGTAATAAGGCGGCGTTTATACCAAGTGAAGCGCATTTCATTCAATTATGTCAGGATGACAATGATGTTAAACAAGCAAGTCATAATCTTTATGATGTGTTACATTCACTTGATGAAAATGAAAATATTTCAGCGGCGTATATATACGGCTTTGAGCTGAATGATAATACAGAAGCAATTATGAATCGCATGTTAAAAGCTGCAGGTAATCACATTATTAAAGGGTGTGAACTATGAAGATTTTATTCGTTTGTACAGGTAACACATGTCGTAGCCCATTAGCGGAAAGTATTGCAAAAGAGGTTATGCCAAATCATCAATTTGAATCAAGAGGTATATTCGCTGTGAACAATCAGGGTGTTTCGAATTATGTTGAAGACTTAGTTAAAGAACATCATTTAGCTGAAACGACCTTATCGCAACAATTTACTGAAGCAGATTTGAAAGCAGATATTATTTTGACGATGTCGTATTCGCACAAAGAATTAATAGAGGCACACTTTGGTTTGCAAAATCATGTTTTCACATTGCATGAATATGTAAAAGAAGCAGGAGAAGTTAGAGATCCATACGGTGGAACAAAAGAAATGTATGTACATACCTATGAAGAACTTGTAAGTTTAATTTTAAAATTAAAAGATATTATTTGCTAGTAGGAATTCTGTATAATTAGTATATGTTAACAGTTAAATAAGTTATAATAGAGGAGTGTAGCACTTTGCTATATTCCTTTTTTATTTTTAGGAAGGGTGGACTTTTATGAAAGATTTGACAATGTTATTAGACGAATTAAAAGATATGTCCTTTTTTAATAAAGGAGATATATGTTTAATTGGATGTTCAACATCGGAAGTCATTGGCGAAAAAATAGGGACTGTCGGTTCGATGGAAGTTGCAGAAACTATTTTTAATGCATTAGATGTTGTGAGTAAAGAGACAGGCGTTACTTTTGCTTTTCAAGGATGTGAACATATCAACAGAGCGATAACAATAGAAAAATCTCAGTTTAATCCATTAACAATGGAAGAAGTTTCCGTCGTTCCAGATGTACATGCTGGAGGGAGTTTGGCAACATACGCTTTTCAGCATATGAAGGATCCAATCGTGGTCGAACATATTACTGTTCCTTGTGGAATTGATATTGGTCAAACATTAATAGGCATGCATATTAAACATGTATGTGTACCTGTAAGGACCTCAGTAAAGCAAGTAGGACAGGCAATTGTAACTATTGCCACATCTAGGCCGAAAAAGATTGGTGGCGAACGTGCTAAATACCAATAAGTTTTTTTGAAAGAAGGGGAGATTTTATGTCTTATATCACCAAGCAAGATAAAGTTATCGCAGAAGCAATCGAGAGAGAATTTCAGAGACAAAATAGCAACATAGAGTTAATCGCATCGGAAAATTTTGTATCGGAAGCGGTTATGGAAGCACAAGGTTCAGTGTTGACTAATAAGTATGCTGAAGGCTATCCAGGACGCCGATATTATGGTGGCTGTGAGTTTGTAGATGTAACTGAAAGCATCGCAATTGATCGTGCTAAAGCATTGTTTGGAGCTGAACATGTCAATGTTCAACCACATTCAGGTTCACAAGCGAACATGGCTGTTTACTTAGTTGCATTAGAAATGGGCGACACAGTTTTAGGTATGAATTTGAGTCATGGTGGTCACTTGACACATGGAGCGCCTGTTAATTTTAGTGGTAAATTCTACAATTTCGTTGAATATGGAGTAGATAAAGACACAGAACGAATCAATTATGATGAAGTTCGTAAATTAGCGTTAGAGCATAAGCCTAAGCTTATTGTGGCAGGAGCATCAGCATATTCAAGAACAATTGACTTCAAAAAGTTTAAAGAAATCGCAGATGAAGTAAACGCTAAGTTAATGGTAGACATGGCACATATTGCAGGATTAGTAGCGGCAGGTTTACATCCAAATCCAGTAGAATATGCTGATTTTGTAACAACTACAACACACAAAACATTACGCGGACCACGTGGTGGTATGATTTTATGTAAGGAAGAATATAAAAAAGACATAGATAAAACAATTTTCCCTGGTATTCAAGGTGGACCTCTTGAGCATGTTATTGCAGCAAAAGCAGTTGCTTTTGGAGAAGCGTTAGAAAATAATTTCAAAACGTATCAACAACAAGTGGTTAAAAACGCAAAAGTTCTTGCAGAAGCATTAATTAATGAAGGATTTAGAATTGTTTCTGGCGGTACAGATAATCACTTAGTAGCTGTTGATGTAAAAGGGTCTATAGGACTTACTGGTAAAGAAGCTGAAGAGACTTTAGATTCAGTTGGTATCACATGTAACAAAAATACCATTCCGTTCGATCAAGAAAAACCTTTTGTAACGAGTGGTATACGTTTAGGTACACCTGCTGCAACAACGCGTGGATTTGATGAAAAAGCTTTTGAGGAAGTTGCAAAAATCATCAGTTTAGCATTGAAAAATAGTAAAGATGAAGAAAAATTACAACAAGCTAAAGAACGCGTTGCGAAATTAACAGCTGAATATCCTCTATATCAATAAACATACACAAAGATAGGAGTAATTTTTATGAGTAAAGTACACGTTTTCGATCATCCATTAATTCAACACAAACTAAGCTATATTAGAGATGTAAATACAGGTACTAAAGAATTTAGAGAACTTGTAGACGAAGTTGGTATGTTGATGGCATATGAAGTAACTAGAGACTTAGAGCTTCAGGATGTTGATATTGAAACGCCTGTAACTAAAATGACGGCTAAACGATTAGCTGGTAAAAAATTAGCTATCGTTCCAATTTTAAGAGCTGGTTTAGGTATGACTGATGGTATTTTAAGTTTAGTACCTGCAGCAAGAGTTGGACATATCGGTTTGTATCGAGATCCCGAAACATTAAAGGCTGTAGAGTATTTTGCTAAGCTACCTCAAGATATTACTGAAAGACAAATCATTGTTGTTGATCCTATGTTAGCAACAGGCGCATCAGCAATTGAAGCTATTACTTCATTGAAGAAACGTGGCGCTAAAAATATTCGCTTCATGTGTTTAATTGCAGCACCAGAAGGCGTAGAAAAGATGCATGAAGCACATCCAGATGTAGATATTTATATTGCTGCACTTGATGAAAAGCTAAATGACAAAGCATATATCACACCAGGGTTAGGCGACGCTGGAGATAGATTGTTTGGTACTAAATAGAAGAATCGGAGATAAGTAGTTTGATGAAAAAGATTATGACCATATTTGGAACAAGACCCGAAGCCATAAAGATGGCTCCTTTAGTTAAAGCTTTGGAACAAGAAAAAATGCTCGAGCCAATTGTTGTTGTTACAGCACAGCATAGAGAAATGCTTGATTCAGTATTAAGTACCTTTGAAATCAAACCAAAATACGATTTGAATATTATGAAATCAGGACAGACACTTTCTGAGATAACTTCTAAATCAATCACTCAATTAGAACAAGTGATTCAATTAGAAAAACCAGACATGGTACTTGTACATGGTGATACGATGACGACATTTGCAGGTGGTTTAGCGGCATTTTATAACCAAGTGCCGATTGGACACGTTGAAGCAGGGCTTAGAAGTTATGATAAATATTCACCTTTTCCGGAAGAGGTGAATAGACAATTAGTTGGTGTATTAGCTGACTTACATTTTGCACCTACTAAAAATGCTGCATCGCATTTGTTAAGTGAAGGGAAATATTCAGAAAGTGTTGTTGTCACTGGTAATACAGCGATTGATGCTATGAAATATACAGTTGATGACAATTATAAATCTAACATCATGGATAAATACCATGACAAAAAATTCATTCTTATGACAGCACACCGACGAGAAAATATCGGGCAACCCATGGAAAATATATTTAAAGCGGTTAGACGCTTAATAGATGAGTATACTGATTTAGCACTAGTATATCCAATGCATAAAAACCCGAAAGTTCGAGAGGTGGCTCAAAAGATTTTAGGTAGTCATGACAGAATTGAATTGATTGAACCTTTGGACGTAGTAGATTTCCATAATTTTGCTAAAAAATCTTATTTTATTTTGACAGATTCAGGTGGAATTCAGGAAGAAGCGCCATCATTTAATAAGCCAGTTTTAGTTTTGCGAAGCGTTACAGAACGTCCTGAAGGTGTTGAAGCTGGCACATTAAAAGTCATTGGAACAAATAAGCAAAATGTGTATCAAGCTGCAAAAGAATTAATCGATGATGAGAGATTATATCATCAAATGTCTGAAGCATCTAATCCTTACGGTGATGGATTTGCTTCAGAAAGAATAGTTAATCATATTAAGTATTATTTGAATTTAATCACTGAAAAACCAAGCGATTTCTGAGGAAAATAGACTTTTTGTCTAATTGTGTCTAAATTGTGTCTAACCATGCTTATTTTTTTACAACAATTTGAATAGAATTGACACCACAAATCGCCTATATTATCATTTAGTTTGTATGAGTGGAACGGTTTTCATGATTGATATCAGTCACACGGAGGCATATAAAATGAGTCGTTTCTACAACATTTTTAAACAGTTCATTCAATATTATTTGTATTTATTAATAATATTGGGAGGATTATACCTTTTTACACACCATGCATTTATCTTAGGATTAATCATTGGTGTTACTGGTTCTGCAATCAACTCATGTATTTTTGAATGCTATTTAGCTAAAGCTAAAAGACCAGACACTATGCATATTTCAACTGGAAATATGTGGCGATACTTAGTTGCATTTATTGCCTGTATGATTTGGTACTTTAATAAAGCGCATGTAAGTATAATCGGTATAATTATTGGTTTAATGATTTCATATGTTGTAGTTATCATACGTCCTTTACTAAAGGTGAGCAAATAAATTAAGAAAGAGGTGAGATTATGGATCACAAATCCCCGCTCGTGAGTTGGAATTTATTCGGTTTTGATATCGTTTTCAATTTATCAAGTATATTGATGATACTTGTTACGGCGTTTCTTGTTTTTCTACTTGCTATCATTTGTACGCGTAATTTGAAAAAAAGACCAACTGGCAAACAAAATTTCGTTGAATGGATTTTTGATTTCGTGAGGGGAATCATTGAAGGTAACATGGCTTGGAAAAAAGGTGGTCAATTCCACTTCTTAGCAGTAACGCTGATTCTGTACATTTTTATAGCTAATATGTTAGGTCTTCCGTTTTCTATAGTAACGAAAGATCACACATTGTGGTGGAAATCACCAACAGCTGATGCAACAGTGACTTTAACGTTGTCTACAACGATAATACTGTTAACTCACTTTTATGGAATTAAAATGCGTGGTACGAAACAATATCTTAAAGGTTATGTACAGCCGTTTTGGCCATTGGCAATTATTAATGTTTTTGAAGAGTTCACTTCAACATTAACGCTTGGTCTGCGTTTGTACGGTAACATATTTGCAGGTGAGATACTATTAACATTACTTGCTGGCTTATTCTTTAACGAACCAGCATGGGGTTGGATTATTAGTATCCCAGGATTAATTGTTTGGCAAGCATTTTCAATATTTGTAGGAACAATCCAAGCATATATCTTTATTATGCTTTCGATGGTTTATATGTCACATAAAGTGGCAGATGAACACTAAAAATTTCAATAATTATATACAATCACAGGAGGAAATTAAATTATGAATTTAATCGCAGCAGCAATCGCAATTGGTTTATCAGCATTAGGAGCAGGTATCGGTAACGGTTTAATCGTTTCAAGAACAGTTGAAGGTGTAGCACGTCAACCAGAAGCACGTGGTCAATTAATGGGTATCATGTTCATTGGTGTAGGTTTAGTTGAGGCATTACCTATCATCGGTGTAGTAATTGCATTCATGACATTTGCTGGATAATTAACAGATAAAAAGAGGTCGGGACAAAGCGCATAGGACATAATTCATGATGCATATATAGTAATATCTTTGAACTTTATTAAATAGTTGAGATATGAACGCACCATGCCTATCGCATAAATTCAGTAGGTCCTAACCTCGTCGTTTTTTTCTATATAACACTAGCGATTATTTTAATGAAAGGAGTGTCATGAACCCGTGACTGAAACAGCTAACTTATTCGTTCTTGGTGCAGCTGGAGGCGTTGAGTGGGGTACTGTGATTGTACAGGTCCTAACTTTCATCGTGTTACTTGCGTTACTTAAAAAGTTCGCATGGGGTCCATTGAAAGATGTAATGGATAAACGTGAAAGAGATATTAACAGAGATATCGATGACGCAGAACAAGCTAAGTTAAATGCACAGAAACTTGAAGAAGAAAATAAACAAAAACTTAAAGAAACACAAGAAGAAGTTCAAAAGATTTTAGAAGATGCTAAGGTTCAAGCACGTCAACAGCAAGAACAAATTATTCATGAAGCAAACGTACGTGCAAACGGTATGATTGAAACAGCACAAAGTGAAATCAATAGCCAAAAAGAACGTGCCATTGCAGATATTAATAATCAAGTATCTGAACTATCAGTGTTAATTGCTTCTAAAGTTCTTAGAAAAGAAATTTCTGAACAAGACCAAAAAGCATTGGTTGACAAGTATCTAAAAGAGGCAGGCGATAAATAATGGTAAAAGTAGCTAACAAGTATGCTAAAGCATTATTTGACGTGTCATTAGATACAAATAATTTAGAAACTATTAATGAAGAATTAACAGTTATAAATGAAGCAGTAAAAGATAAAATTGAGCAATTGAAAATGGTTGACAGTAATCCAACTCAAACAGCAGAACAACGTCGTGAGTTGATTAATGGTGTATTTACTGACATTAATCCATACATTAAAAATATGATGTACGTGTTAGCAGATAATAGACATATCTCATTAATAGCTGACGTATTCAAGGCGTTCCAAAGCTTATATAACGGACACTACAATCAAGATTTTGCAACAATTGAGTCAACATATGAATTGAGTCAAGAAGAGTTAGATAAGATTGTCAAACTAGTAACTCAACAAACGAATTTATCTAAAGTTATTGTAGATACAAAAATTAATCCAGATTTAATTGGTGGATTTAGAGTTAAAGTCGGCACAACTGTATTAGATGGTAGTGTTAGAAATGATCTTGTCCAATTACAAAGAAAATTTAGAAGAGTTAATTAATTATAAAGAGGAGTGACATAGATGGCCATAAAAGCTGAAGAAATCAGTGCATTACTTCGCTCACAAATTGAAAATTATGAGTCAGAAATGTCCGTAACTGATGTAGGTACTGTATTACAAATTGGTGATGGTATTGCATTAATTCACGGATTAAATGACGTTATGGCTGGTGAGCTAGTAGAATTCCATAACGGCGTACTTGGTTTAGCCCAAAACCTTGAAGAGTCAAACGTGGGTGTGGTTATTTTAGGACCATACACAGGTATTACTGAAGGTGACGAAGTTAAACGTACTGGTCGTATCATGGAAGTACCAGTAGGTGAAGAACTAATCGGAAGAGTTGTTAATCCATTAGGACAACCTATTGATGGACAAGGACCGATTAACACAACTAAAACACGTCCAGTAGAGAAAAAAGCTACTGGTGTAATGGATCGTAAATCAGTAGATGAGCCATTACAAACAGGTATCAAAGCAATTGATGCTTTAGTACCAATTGGTAGAGGTCAACGTGAGTTGATCATCGGTGACCGTCAAACAGGTAAAACAACAATTGCAATTGACACAATTTTGAATCAAAAAGATCAAGGTACGATTTGTATCTATGTTGCTATTGGTCAAAAGGATTCAACAGTAAGAGCAAATGTTGAAAAGTTAAGACAAGCAGGCGCTTTAGACTACACTATTGTTGTAGCAGCATCAGCTTCTGAACCTTCTCCATTATTATATATTGCACCATATTCAGGTGTAACAATGGGTGAAGAATTCATGTTTAACGGTAAACATGTTTTAATCGTTTATGATGATTTAACTAAACAAGCAGCAGCTTATCGTGAGTTATCATTATTATTACGTAGACCTCCAGGTCGTGAAGCATACCCAGGTGACGTATTCTACTTACATAGTAGATTATTAGAAAGAGCAGCAAAATTAAACGATGACTTAGGTGGCGGTTCAATTACTGCATTACCAATTATCGAAACACAAGCTGGTGATATTTCAGCTTATGTACCAACAAACGTTATTTCAATTACAGATGGACAAATCTTCTTACAATCTGATTTATTCTTCTCAGGTGTAAGACCAGCGATTAATGCCGGACAATCTGTATCTCGTGTTGGTGGATCTGCACAAATTAAAGCAATGAAGAAAGTTGCTGGTACGTTACGTCTTGACTTAGCGTCATACAGAGAACTTGAATCATTTGCACAATTCGGTTCAGACCTTGATGAATTTACTGCAAGTAAATTAGAACGTGGTAAACGTACTGTTGAAGTCTTAAAACAAGATCAAAACAAACCATTACCAGTTGAACACCAAGTGTTGATTATTTATGCATTAACAAAAGGATATTTAGATGATATTCCAGTTGTAGATATCACACGTTTTGAAGACGAGTTAAACCACTGGGCAGAATCAAATGCTACTGAACTGTTAAATGAAATCAGAGAAACTGGTGGCTTACCAGATGCTGAGAAGTTTGACACAGCAATTAACGAATTCAAAAAAAGCTTTAGCAAATCTGAATAATAAACAAGTTTAGTATAAGGTGGTGAGATAGTGGCTTCTCTTAAAGAAATAGATACTCGAATAAAATCAACCAAAAAAATGAAGCAGATTACGAAAGCGATGAACATGGTATCAAGTTCAAAACTTCGTAGAGCTGAAAAAAATACAAAACAATTCACACCATATATGGATAAAATGCAAGATGCAATTACTGCAGTTGCAGGGGCAAGTAGCAATACAAACCATCCAATGCTAAGACCTCGTAAAATTACTAGAAGTGGATATTTAGTTATCACGAGTGATAAAGGTTTAGCAGGTGCATATAGTGCAAACGTGCTTAAAAAATTGATTACTGATATTGAAGCGAAACATCAAGATAGTAGCGAATACAGTATTGTAGTTTTAGGGCAACAAGGTGTTGATTTCCTAAAAAATAGAGGTTATGACATTGAGTATTCTCAAGTAGACGTACCTGATCAACCTTCTTTCAAATCTGTTCAAGCACTAGCTAACCATGCTATAGACTTATACAGTGAAGAAGAAATTGATGAATTAAATATATACTATAGTCATTATGTCAGCGTTCTTGAAAACAAGCCTACATCTAGACAAGTATTACCATTATCTCAAGAGGATTCTAGTAAGGGACACGGTCATTTGTCTTCTTATGAATTTGAGCCAGATAAAGAATCTATCTTAAGTGTAATCTTGCCTCAATATGTTGAGAGTTTGATTTACGGAACAATATTAGACGCAAAAGCAAGTGAGCATGCAACACGTATGACTGCGATGAAAAATGCCACTGATAATGCAACTGAACTTATTGATGACTTATCATTAGAATATAACAGAGCGAGACAAGCAGAAATTACGCAACAAATTACTGAAATTGTTGGTGGTTCCGCAGCGCTTGAATAATATTTAAAGGAGGAAAATAGCATGGGAATTGGCCGTGTAACTCAAGTTATGGGTCCTGTAATTGATGTTCGATTTGAACATAACGAAGTTCCTAAAATTAATAACGCCTTGGTTATTGATGTGCCTAAAGAAGAAGGTACAATACAACTAACATTAGAAGTTGCGCTGCAATTAGGTGACGACGTTGTTCGTACAATTGCGATGGATTCAACTGATGGTGTCCAAAGAGGCATGGATGTAAAAGATACAGGCAAAGAAATTAGTGTACCTGTTGGTGACGAAACATTAGGTCGTGTATTTAATGTACTAGGTGAAACAATTGACCTTAAAGAAGAAATTAGTGATTCTGTTCGCCGCGATCCTATCCATCGTCAAGCACCAGCATTCGATGAACTTTCAACAGAAGTTCAAATTTTAGAAACAGGTATTAAAGTAGTAGATTTACTAGCACCTTATATTAAAGGTGGTAAAATCGGATTGTTCGGTGGTGCCGGTGTAGGTAAAACAGTATTAATCCAAGAATTAATTAACAACATCGCTCAAGAGCACGGTGGTATTTCTGTATTCGCCGGTGTAGGTGAACGTACTCGTGAAGGTAACGATTTATACTTCGAAATGAGTGACAGTGGTGTAATTAAGAAAACAGCCATGGTATTCGGGCAAATGAATGAGCCACCTGGTGCACGTATGCGTGTTGCATTATCTGGTTTAACAATGGCTGAATATTTCCGTGACGAACAAGGTCAAGACGTATTATTATTCATCGATAACATTTTTAGATTTACACAAGCTGGTTCTGAGGTATCTGCATTATTAGGTCGTATGCCTTCTGCAGTAGGTTACCAACCAACACTTGCTACTGAAATGGGACAATTACAAGAACGTATTACGTCTACAACAAAAGGATCAGTTACTTCTATTCAAGCGGTATTCGTACCTGCCGATGACTATACGGACCCAGCGCCAGCGACAGCGTTTGCCCATTTAGATGCAACTACAAACTTAGAACGTAAATTAACTGAAATGGGTATTTATCCAGCCGTGGATCCATTAGCGTCTACATCAAGAGCATTGGAACCATCAATTGTAGGTCAAGAACATTATGAAGTAGCTCGTGATGTACAATCAACACTTCAAAAATACCGTGAATTACAAGATATCATTGCTATCTTAGGTATGGACGAATTATCTGATGAAGATAAACAAACAGTTGAACGCGCACGTAGAATTCAATTCTTCTTATCTCAAAACTTCCACGTAGCGGAACAATTTACTGGTCAAAAAGGTTCTTATGTACCTGTTAAGACAACAGTTGCAAACTTTAAAGATATCTTAGATGGTAAATATGACCATATTCCAGAAGATGCATTCCGTTTAGTTGGTAGCATGGATGATGTTATTGCAAAAGCTAAAGATATGGGTGTTGAAGTATAACAATTAGGAGGAATGGATAATGAATACATTAAACCTAGATATTGTCACTCCTAATGGTTCTGTTTACAATCGTGATAATGTTGAACTCGTTGTTATGCAAACAACAGCTGGTGAGATAGGTGTCATGAGTGGACATATTCCAACTGTAGCTGCTTTAAAAACAGGCTTTGTAAAAGTGAAATTTCACGATGGAACTGAGTATATTGCTGTAAGCGATGGCTTTGTTGAAGTTAGAAAAGATAAAGTTTCAATCATTGTTCAGACTGCAGAAACTGCAAGAGAAATTGATGTTGAAAGAGCTAAATTAGCCAAAGCAAGAGCAGAGTCTCACTTGGAAAATGATGACGACAATACTGATATTCATAGAGCCGAAAGAGCTTTAGAGAGAGCAAATAACCGTTTGCGTGTGGCTGAATTAAAATAGTAAATAAAGGGTCGAAGATGTGATTTCATATCTTCGACCCTTTTTTTGGTTCTCCACCAAATGTGGTGGGTATATAATTTAAAGAACTATTTTAAATTACAACTTTTAGAGTTTTTATTATTAGGCGGCCAGTCCATTATTGGGCTTGGTTGTCTTCTTTTTTTCTCCTTTGT
>NZ_JACVZJ010000008.1:0-114827 GCF_017151945.1 Staphylococcus sp. EG-SA-10 | reverse complement strand
TACAAAGGAGAAAAAAAGAAGACAACCAAGCCCAATAATGGACTGGCCGCCTAATAATAAAAACTCTAAAAGTTGTAATTTAAAATAGTTCTTTAAATTATATACCCACCACATTTGGTGGAGAACCTAAAAAATTAGCGGATAATTAACTTTATTAAAATCCAACCAATTAAGAATACGAGTAATAGGACTAATACTGGAATCACATAATGTAACATAACGTCCCTCCTTTAACTTAATTTTAATTGTAATCAAATTTGACAATAAGTCAAAACATTAATACCTATGATAAGTATCATTTATTAACATATGTATCATATTTTTAATCTTGCGTAATTTTTTATCGTTAACTATGTGATTTAATCAACAGGCCAATAAGACGTTTGTCATTCGTGCACATAACGGTACGACGCGCTTTTGTCATTTTAATTATGTTAAGATAATAGTAGTTATAGAAGTTCAATCTATAGGAGGCATAGCATGGATATTCCAAAAATCACGACATTTTTAATGTTTAATAACCAAGCTGAAGAAGCTGTTAAACTATACACAAGCTTATTTGAAGATAGTGAGATTATAACAATGGCTAAGTATGGTGAAAATGGACCTGGTGATCCTGGGACTGTACAACACTCAATATTTACATTAAATGGACAAGTATTCATGGCGATTGATGCTAATAGTGGCACAGAATTACCAATGAATCCTGCGATTTCATTATTTGTTACAGTAAAAGATACTATTGAAATGGAACGACTATTTAATGGATTAAAAGATGAAGGTGCCATTTTAATGCCAAAAACGAATATGCCACCATACAGAGAGTTTGCTTGGGTACAAGATAAGTTTGGAGTAAGTTTTCAATTAGCATTACCTGAGTAAAAGGATTCGTACAGCGTTGAATGATAAAGAAACACTTTTTCTTATGCATGCCTTTTACCTATGTATTCCTATTTTAAGTACACATTATCATTTTAGTTTCACTCATTTTTAAAATCACAAAGATAATTTGTAACTTAAATGATGATGCGTTATTAAAAAACACGATACTTCGTTTCAATGAACGCATTAAATTAAAAATAAACACCTCGCAAAAGAAAGTAGTCCTTTCTTATGGTGAGGTGTTTATTTGTCGACAACTTGATTATGATTGTTTCATTTTTTGAATATGTTCATAATCAGGTGTAGCATACAAAGTTTTTTGATTGTCATATGTTACAAACCCAGGCTTTGCACCTGATGGTTTGTGCACATTTTTAATTAACGTGTAATCAACAGGTATTTGTCCAGAATTACCAGCTTTTGAAAAATATCCTGCTAACATAGCCGCTTCCTTGATTGTCATATCACTTGGTGCATCATTAAATATAACAACATGTGAACCAGGAATATCTTTTGTGTGTAACCATGTGTGAGTTTTTTTAGCTTTTTTATTTGTTAAATAATCATTTTGCTTGTTATTCTTGCCAACATATATATCGTCGCCATCAGTTGATACATAATGTTGTAATTGAATCTGCTCTTTCTTTTTCTTAGTTTGATTTTTACGCTGTTTCATAAAGCCTTGTTCTGCTAATTCATCTCTAATTTCATCAATGTCATGGACAGAAATATGATGTAATTGTTGTTCGATTGTTGAAAAATAACCTATATTGTCTTTCGTCAATTGAATTTGATGTTGTAATTCACGTTCTCTCGTTTTCATACGATTATATTGTTTATAATAATATTGAGCATTTGCTGATGGGGATTTTGTAGGATTTAAAGGAATGACAACTTCTTCATTCGTATAATAATTCAATGCTGTCACTTCTTTATCACCTTGCTTAATTCGATATATATTAGCAGTGATCAATTCACCATATAACTGTTCATTATCTTTATTTTTAGACTGCTCATATTCTTCAATCAACTTTGCTAATTTATTTTGATATTTGTGCAACTGCTGTTGAACAAATCGAACTAAATCATTCGCACGTTGTTTAACGCGTTCACGTTCGCCACGTGCATCATAAAAACGATCAAGTAAATCATTTAATGAATCGTACGTAACTGTATCATCATTAAATTGATTTAACTTTATAAAATAGAAATCCTCTTTACCTGTTTCATGATTTTTATGAAAAATAGGAGTAGGTGGTAACTTGGTTTCTGCCATTACTTCATCGAATGCTTCTGGTAATGTTGATGAAGTCATAAATTGACGACGATTAACGATTTCATTCGTAATTAAAGGGCTAAATCCTTCAAACTGATTCAATAATTGTTTAGCAATATTACCTGCGTTAAAATCGATATATTTCAACACCTCTGCACCTGTAATATCATACGGATTCATTTTGTGCTGAGTAGGTGGTGCTTCATAATTAAATCCTGGCATTACTGTTCGATAGTGATTCGTATTTGGTGTTAAGTGTTTAAATCCTTCAATTATTTTACGATTTTCATCTACTAAAATTAAGTTACTATGTTTACCCATAATCTCAAGGATGACAGTGCGGTAAATAGTATCGCCAATTTCATCTTTACTCTTTATATCGATTTCAATACGACGATCATTACCAATTTGCTTAATCGATTCGATAATACCACCTTCTAAGTGTTTTCTAAAAACACGCGCAAACATGGGTGGATTAAATGGATTATCATATTTTTTTGTAGTCAATTGTAATCTTGAAAAGTTTGGATGGATTGACAATAACAATTGATGGTTTTGTCTATTTTGACGTACAACCATTAGTATCGTGTCATTATCAGGTTGATTGATTTTGTGAACGCGTCCTGTTGTTAAAAATTGTAGAGACTCAACCATTTTCTTTGTAAATAAGCCATCATAAGCCATAATTTATCTTCCACCTTCTTCATATCATTCGTTTCATTTTAACATGATTGTAACTTTTCGGTATAGTTATTGAATCATACATTATGCCACACATTTTACATTATCTAAAAGTTCGCAATTCAATTTATTTAATTAAAATTAATCGTGCAATATAACGATATTGTTAGACCTAATAGAAATTATGGCATGCAATTTCAAATATGCTATACAATATAAAGAACAATGTGATATCATATTTAAATAATAGAAGATTAGCTTAGAGAGGTCGTAAGGCATGGATAATGAAAAAGGATTGTTAATCGTTTTATCAGGACCATCTGGAGTAGGTAAAGGTACTGTTAGAAAACGAATATTTGAAGATCCAAGTACATCATATAAGTATTCTATTTCAATGACAACACGTCAAATGCGTGAAGGTGAAGTTGATGGCGTAGATTACTTTTTTAAAACTAGGGATGCGTTTGAAGCTTTAATTAAAGATGACCAATTTATAGAATATGCTGAATATGTAGGCAACTATTATGGTACACCAGTTCAATATGTTAAAGATACAATGGACGAAGGTCATGATGTATTTTTAGAAATTGAAGTAGAAGGTGCAAAGCAAGTTAGAAAGAAATTTCCAGATGCGTTATTTATTTTCTTAGCACCTCCAAGTTTAGATCACTTGAGAGAGCGATTAGTAGGTAGAGGAACAGAATCTGATGAGAAAATACAAAGTCGTATTAACGAAGCACGTAAAGAAGTCGAAATGATGAATTTATACGATTACGTTGTAGTTAATGATGAAGTAGAACTTGCGAAGAATAGAATTCAATGTATTGTAGAAGCTGAGCACTTAAAAAGAGAGCGCGTAGAAGCTAAGTATAGAAAAATGATTTTGGAGGCTAAAAAATAATGTTAAATCCACCATTAAACCAATTAACGTCACAAATTAAATCAAAGTATTTAATTGCAACAACTGCAGCGAAAAGAGCGCGTGAAATTGATGAACAACCTGAAACTGAATTATTAAGTGAATATCATTCATTTAAACCAGTTGGTAGAGCGTTAGAAGAAATTGCTGACGGTAAAATTCGCCCTGTTATTTCAAGCGATTATTATGGTAAAGAATAGTTTCGACCATTAAAAATATGTGAAGCAAGACGTACATCAAATACGTCAAGGCATATCCAAATCAAACGCACCTATGAAGGTGTGTTTTTTTAGTTTATCCAATGATTGATGTTATAATAATACTAAATTTGTATCTATAAAAAAGTAATGAGCATTTGTGCGCATATGATGATGTAAAGCGTAAATGTCATAGTGATATTTAAGGGAGATTGAATATGAAGAAAATATTGTTAGCCGTTACAGGTGGCATTGCGGCATATAAAGCGATTGATTTGACAAGTAAGTTAACACAATCTGGGTATGAAGTTCGCGTTATGTTAACGAATCACGCGCAAAAATTTGTGACACCATTAGCATTTCAAGCAATAAGTCGAAATGCTGTTTATACAGATACTTTTATAGAAGAAAATCCTTCAGAAATACAGCATATTGCATTAGGTGATTGGGCAGATGCAATCATTGTTGCACCTGCAACGGCAAATACAATTGCAAAATTGAGTGTAGGAATTGCTGATGATTTGGTGACATCAACGTTGCTAGCAACAGAGACACCCAAATTTATTGCGCCTGCCATGAATGTGCATATGTATGAAAATAAGCGTACGCAGCAAAATATTAATATTTTAAAAGAAGATGGGTATCATTTTATCGAACCAGGAAGCGGATTTCTAGCATGTGGTTATGTTGCTAAAGGACGTATGGAAGAACCGCTTCAAATCGTTTCTGTTATTGATGCTCATTTTCAAAATAGTAATCGTTTAGCTAATAGTTCATTTCAAGATAAACGCGCATTGGTTACAGCCGGACCAACTATTGAAGTTATCGATCCAGTCAGATTTGTATCCAATCGTTCTTCTGGAAAAATGGGTTATGCAATAGCTGAAGCATTGCGAAATCGCGGAGCTATCGTGACATTAGTTACTGGTCCTACAACACTAGAGGATCCAAAAGATATTGAAGTTATTCATGTTCAAAGTGCTGAAGAAATGTTTGAACAAGTGACTAGCCGATTTGATGAACAAGATATTGTTGTAAAAGCAGCAGCAGTATCTGACTATACACCGGTTGATGTATTAGAACATAAAATGAAAAAGCAGGATGGTGATTTGTCAGTATCTTTTAAACGTACTAAAGACATTCTTAAATATTTAGGTGAACATAAAACATCACAGTATTTAATAGGCTTTGCAGCAGAAACTGAAGATATTGAAAATTATGCACAACAAAAATTACGCAAGAAAAATGCAGATGTGATTATTTCAAATAATGTTGGGGATATGTCTATCGGATTTAGTTCTGATGATAATGAATTGACAATGCATTTTAAAAATAATGAAAAAGTAAATATCAAGAAAGGAAAAAAAGTAGTATTAGCTGCACAAATTTTAGATGAACTAGAAACTAGGTGGCAATAATGATAGCGAAAGTCATAGTCGATGTCGCGTCGAAGAGCGTTGACTATAAATTTGATTATATAATTCCCGAACAACTCGAATCTGTCATCCAACCTGGTGTGCGTGTGATTGTACCTTTTGGACCAAGAACGATTCAAGGTTATGTAATGGAAGTAACATCAGAACCTGATGCACAACTTGACGTTTCGAAGTTAAAAAAAATCATAGAAGTGAAAGATATACAACCAGAATTAACATCAGAATTAATAGCTTTAAGTGAGTGGATGGGTTCAACTCATGTCATTAAACGTATTTCTATGCTAGAAGTGATGCTTCCGAGTGCTATTAAAGCGAAGTATAAAAAAGCATTTAAGATGAAAGATGACATAGAGGTACCTTCAGCTTTATTACAAAAATTTGATAAGCATGGTTACTATTATTATAAAGATGCGCAAAAAAATAATGATATTCAATTGCTTATGAAGTTGTTAAAAGATGATATCGTTGAAGAAAAAACGATTCTCACACAAAATATAACTAAAAAAACCAAGCGTGCTGTTCGTGTCATTGAAGGGTATCATCCTGATGAAGTATTAGCTAAGTTGGAGAAAGTTATTAAACAATACGATTTGTATGCTTACTTGTCTGAAGAACAACATAAAACAATATTTTTAACTGATATTGAGGATATGGGCTTTTCAAAATCCAGTTTAGATGGACTTATCAAAAAAGGTTATGTTGAAAAATATGACGCGATTGTTGAAAGAAACCCATTTAAAGATCGTGTTTTCGAACAAGAATCAAAACAGCAATTAACAGAAGACCAATATAAAGCATATGAAGCGATTAAAGCTAAAATTGTAAGCCAAGAGCAAGAAACATTTTTACTTCATGGTGTGACGGGATCAGGTAAAACAGAAGTATATTTACAAACGATAGAAGATGTTTTAAGTCAAGGAAAACAGGCGATGATGTTAGTTCCTGAAATCGCTCTAACACCGCAAATGGTTTTACGCTTCAAACGTCGATTTGGTGATGACGTTGCTGTATTACATTCTGGCTTATCTAATGGGGAACGTTATGATGAGTGGCAAAAAATTAGGGATGGTCGTGCGAGAGTAAGTGTTGGTGCAAGGTCAAGTGTGTTCGCACCTTTCAAAAATTTAGGGTTAATCATCATTGATGAAGAACATGAATCTACATATAAGCAAGAAGATTATCCGAGATATCACGCTAGAGAAATTGCCCAATGGCGAAGTGAATATCATCACTGCCCAGTCATTTTAGGAAGTGCAACACCATGTCTTGAAAGTTATGCACGAGCTGAAAAAGGCGTTTATCATTTGCTATCATTACCAAACAGAGTGAACCAACAAGCTTTACCTGAAATTGATATAGTAGACATGCGTGAAGAATTGAGTAAAGGTAATCGGTCAATGTTTTCAAAAGATTTACGTGAAGCCATACAATTAAGATTAGATCGACAGGAACAAGTTGTTTTATTTTTAAATCGACGTGGTTATGCATCATTTATGTTATGTCGAGATTGTGGATATGTACCGCAATGTCCAAACTGTGATATTTCATTAACGTATCATAAAACGACAGACTTATTAAAATGTCACTATTGTGGTTACCAAGAGACGCCGCCGAATCAATGTCCAAATTGTGAGAGTGAACACATTCGACAAGTAGGTACTGGTACTCAGAAAGTTGAAGAACTATTGCAACAAGAATTTGAAGATGCGCGCATAATTAGGATGGATGTAGATACAACCTCAAAGAAAGGTGCACATGAAAAGTTATTGACTGAATTCGAAAAAGGTAACGGTGACATTTTACTAGGTACTCAGATGATTGCGAAAGGATTAGATTATCCAAACATTACTTTAGTTGGTGTGCTGAATGCAGATACAATGTTAAATTTACCTGATTTTCGGGCGAGCGAACGTACTTATCAACTATTAACGCAAGTGGCTGGTAGAGCTGGTCGTCATGAAAAGGCAGGTCAAGTCATCATTCAAACGTATAATCCAGATCATTATTCAATATTGGATGTTCAAAAAAATGATTATTTAACATTTTATCGTCAGGAAATGGAATATCGTAAATTAGGAAAGTATCCACCGTATTATTATTTGATTAATTTCACAATCTCACATAAAGAAATGAAGAAGGTTATGGAAGCATCACAGCATGTTCATAAAATTTTATTACAGCATTTAACAGAAAAAGCGCTTGTACTAGGTCCATCTCCGGCAGCACTTGCGAGAATCAACAATGAATTTAGATTCCAAATTTTAGTGAAATATAAAAGTGAACCTGGATTATTACAAGCCATTCAATTTTTAGATGACTATTACCATGAAAAATTTATAAAAGAAAAATTAGCATTGAAGATTGATGTTGATCCACAGATGATGATGTAACATTACTAATTATTAGAAACAAGTTCAGTATGTACGAGTATTTGAACCAGTCTTTGAATATTTACTTTAAGGGCAGAAAAAGGGCAGAATATACAACTGTTAACCATTTAAATTAGCAGTTTATATTCTGTCTTTTTATATGGCTTTATAAATTACGTGATTTTGATTTGATTAGGAATTTATTAGTATTTCCATTTACGAATTCTGATTTTAATGTAAGTGCCATACTTAATGATAAACAAAAGTACTAATGATTAAGCAAACTATTTTTAAATGGCAAATTGATATAGTGCAATTTTCAAACTTATAAATTAATGGCCATAAACTATTTTATATCTATCTATGTTTTAACCACTTAAATTATTAGACAAAACAATTTTCTTAAATTATCAATTAAAGTATTTAAAAATATTGATGGTTAATGTAAAATATCAATATAAATAAGTTTTTTAAATTTATGTATGTTTATTTGATTCAAACAAAATAACTTAAGAGGAGAAAGTTTATGAAAAAGACACTGGGATGTTTACTTTTAATTATGCTTTTAGTCGTAGCAGGTTGTTCTTTTGGTGGGAATCATAAATTATCATCAAAGAAATCAGAAGAATCAAAACAAGAAACTGTAAAAAAAGAATCGGAAGAAGAGAAAGATCCAAAAGTTGCACACTATAAAAAAAATAAGGAAAAAATAGCGAAAGTTAAAGCAGTACCTGTTTTAGAAAAGATAGAACCATTTATAACCGAAAAGACATTTATGAATAGCACAGGTATGCAAGGGTGGAAAGATTATAAGTCTTTAATGAATCAAGTGAAGTTAGCAGATTATAATTTTACAAAAGAGTCTAAAGGTGCTTCAATGGAAGATGTTGATAAGTTTTTTAAAAATAAAAAAGGTGTAAAACGTAAAGAAGTTACTACTTATGATGGTTTGAAACAAGTTAACTATTGGTATGTAGATAAAAGTGGTAAAAAAATTGGTGGTTCAGACACACCTGTTTTTTATGCTGAAATTTTAACGAAATATAAAGATGGAAAGTTGATTTATGCATCAGTTGAACCTGGATCATATTCATATTCAAATAAGAATGCGGTAAATCTAGATAAAGTTGAAGAACTTGATGATTTAAGTATGTTCTCTAATCTGAAAGATCCTAAACCAGTACCATATAGTGTTGCTCAAATGGAAATATCAAGCGTCCCAGTTACAAGTGTATCTTTCGTAACAAAGGGAGGGAATCATAAAGATACTAATCCAGAGAAAGAACAAGTTGATATGCCACAACTAGCTTATTTAACTGTTTCACCACAGCTATACCATGATAAAGAGCATCCAGATCCGCATATAATTGGATTAGTTGCCTTGCCATACTTAAATGCATCTAGAGATTTTGGGAACGCGCATTACTCTGTTTTAAATAATCTTTCAAAAGAAATGAAAGAGAAATTAGCGAGTCGTTCATTGGACCTTGATAAATAGTGTACTACATTAAATAATCGCAATAATAATCCCGATAAACAATCAGCATTGCTGCTTATCATATAGAGTTCGTAATAACTATAACTCTATGATTCGCAATTAATAAATGATTGTCATCGGGATTTATTTTTATCCATTTATAAAGTGACATTACCTTGTTCATCAGCAGGTTTGAAAACAGTAATCACTGCACTAATAATTGCTAAAATGTGTGGGATACCTGTCCAACAGAATATTAAGTGTAGAATACCTTGCATATTTTTGCCGGCATAAAATTTATGAATACCAAAACTACCTAAGAACAATGCTAATAAAATATAAATAACTTTGTTTACTTGCATTTCTTTCCCTCCAGTTGAATTGCTTATAATGACATTAGCTTCTCTTTTTATTATACCCACTTTTAGTTCAAACATTCTAGTTTAAGCATTCCCAATCATCTAAATTTCAGTTATTCAATCCTTACAATAAATTTAGGATTACACTTCAGTTGCATTGTATTATTTTACGTGTGAAATATACGTAATGAATCACATGACAATCTTTAAATTGAAAAATATACATTCTATGATGTAAGGTCGCATTTTTAATATATTTACGTTATAATGGTTTGATGAATTTTATTGAGGAGTAAGAGCTATGGCGATTAAAAAGTTAGTACCAGCATCGCATCCTATTTTAACGAAAAAAGCGCAAGCAGTTATAAAATTTGATGATTCGTTAAAAAGATTATTACAAGATTTAGAAGATACAATGTATGCACAAGAAGCTGCTGGCTTATGTGCACCTCAAATTAATCAGTCATTGCAAGTGGCAATCATTGATATGGAAATGGAAGGATTATTACAACTTGTTAATCCGAAAATTATAAGTCAATCAAATGAAACAATAACAGACTTAGAAGGTTCAATTACATTGCCAGATGTTTACGGCGAAGTGACAAGAAGTAAAATGATCGTTGTCGAAAGTTATGACGTCAATGGGAACAAAGTTGAACTAACTGCACATGAAGATGTAGCAAGAATGATTTTGCATATTATAGATCAAATGAACGGTATCCCTTTTACAGAACGTGCGGACCGTATTTTAACAGATAAAGAAGTGGAGGCATATTTTATAAATGACTAAAATAATATTTATGGGTACACCAGACTTTTCAACAACTGTTTTAGAAATGCTTATTGCAGAACATGATGTCATTGCAGTCGTAACGCAACCAGATCGACCTGTTGGACGTAAACGTGTTATGACACCACCACCAGTTAAAAAAGTTGCAATGAAATATGATTTACCTGTATATCAGCCTGAAAAATTAAGTGGATCAGAAGAATTAGAACAATTGCTTCAATTAGATGTAGATTTAATTGTAACTGCTGCTTTTGGACAATTATTACCTGAATCATTGTTGGCATTACCAAAATTTGGCGCAATTAATGTACATGCATCATTGTTACCGAAGTATAGAGGTGGTGCACCAATTCATCAGGCAATTATCGATGGTGAACAAGAAACCGGCATAACAATTATGTATATGGTTAAAAAATTAGATGCGGGTAATATTATTTCGCAACAAGCAATTAAAATAGAAGAAAATGATAATGTCGGTACGATGCATGATAAATTAAGTGTATTAGGGGCAGATTTATTAAAAGAAACTTTACCATCTATTATAGAGGGCACAAATGAAAGTGTACCTCAAGATGATACGCAAGCAACATTTGCTTCCAATATTCGACGCGAAGATGAGCGAATTAGCTGGAATAAACCAGGAAGACAAGTGTTTAATCAAATTCGAGGATTATCACCATGGCCAGTTGCTTATACAACTATGGATGACACTAACTTGAAAATATACGATGCTGAACTCGTTGAGACTAATAAGATAAACGAGCCTGGAACAATTATAGAAACGACTAAAAAAGCCATTATTGTTGCTACAAATGATAATGAAGCTGTTGCAATTAAAGATATGCAATTGGCTGGGAAAAAGAGAATGTTAGCTGCCAATTATTTAAGTGGTGCGCAAAACACACTAGTAGGGAAGAAACTTATATGATAGAAAACGTGAGAAGTCTTGCTTTTGACACGATTCAAGATATATTAAATGAAGGTGCGTATAGTAACTTGCGTATCAATGAAGTGTTGTCAGAAAATGAATTAAATGTAATGGATAAAGCTTTATTTACAGAAATTGTCTACGGAACCGTTAAAAGAAAATATACGTTAGATTTTTATTTAAAGCCTTTTGTGAAAACAAAGATTAAGGCATGGGTTAGGCAATTATTATGGATGAGTATTTATCAATATGTTTATTTAGATAAAGTTCCAAATCACGCCATCATTAATGAAGCAGTTGAAATAGCAAAAGAACGCGGTGGCTATCACAACGGAAATGTCGTAAATGGCATTTTACGAACAATGATGCGTAGTGACTTACCTGATTTTAATGAAATTGCAGATCCTAAAAAAAGAATGGCAATCGAGTATAGTATGCCGAAGTGGATTATAGATCATTGGGCAACACATTATGGTCTCGAAGAAACTGAAACAATTTTACAGTCATTTTTAGAAACGACATCAACATCTGTGCGTGCCAACCTGACGCGAGCATCATTAGATGATATTATTGAAAAGTTGCAAGACGAAGGTTATGACGTTGAAAAAGATCATGACTTACCTTATTGTCTCCATATAGGAGGACAACCAATTATTCATTCTCGTTCATTTAAAGATGGATTCGTTTCAATTCAAGATAAAAGCTCAATGTTTGTTGCACACATTATGAATGTAGACCGACATGATCACGTATTAGATGCATGTAGTGCACCTGGCGGTAAGGCTTGTCACATTGCTGAAGTTTTAATGCCAGAAGGGCAAGTTGACGCTTCAGATATACATGATCACAAAATAGACTTAATTAATTTTAATATAAAAAAATTACGATTAACAAATATTAAAGCTTTTCAACATGATGCGACAAAACCTTATGATAAAACATACGATAAGATACTTGTTGATGCACCATGTAGCGGATTAGGTGTTATGAGACATAAGCCTGAGATTAAATATACTCAAAGCAAACAACATATTGAGTCACTAGTTGATTTACAGCTTGAAATATTGGAAAATGTAAAAAACAATGTAAAAATAGGTGGCGAAATCGTCTATTCAACATGTACAATAGAGCAACTAGAAAATGAAAACGTGATTTATACGTTTTTGAAAAATAATAAAAACTTCGAATTTGAACCGTTTCAACATCCGATAACTGGAGAGTTGGTCAAAACGTTACAAATCATGCCGCAAGACTTTAATTCAGATGGATTCTTTATCACTAAGATAAAAAGAAAGGACAATTAGGAATGATAACTGCTGAAAAGAAAAAGAAGAATAAATTTCTTCCAAATTTTGACAAGCAATCAATATATTCATTGCGATTTGACGAAATGCAAAACTGGCTCGTTGAACAAGGTCAACAAAAATTTCGAGCGAAACAGATTTTTGAATGGTTATATCAAAAAAGAGTAGATTCGATTGATGAAATGACGAACTTATCGAAAGACTTACGACAGCTTTTAAAAGATAACTTTACTGTTACAACTTTAACAACTGTAGTAAAACAAGAAAGTAAAGACGGTACAATTAAATTCTTATTTGAATTACAAGATGGCTATACAATTGAAACTGTTTTAATGAGACATGATTATGGAAATTCAGTATGTGTAACGACACAAGTAGGTTGTCGTATCGGATGTACGTTTTGTGCTTCTACACTTGGCGGCTTAAAAAGAAACCTTGAAGCTGGCGAAATTGTTTCACAAGTTTTAACAGTTCAAAAAGCCCTTGATGCTACAGAAGAGCGCGTATCTCAAATTGTCATAATGGGTATCGGTGAACCATTTGAAAATTATGATGAAATGATGGACTTTTTAAGAATCGTCAATGATGATAACAGTTTAAATATTGGTGCACGTCACATTACAGTATCAACATCAGGTATCATTCCTAGAATATATGACTTTGCGGATGAAGATATCCAAATTAATTTTGCTGTAAGCTTACACGCCGCAAAAGATGAAGTGCGATCACGCTTGATGCCAATTAACCGTGCATATAATGTTGAGAAGTTAATCGAAGCAATTCAATATTATCAAGAAAAAACAAATCGTCGTGTTACTTTTGAATATGGTCTGTTTGGTGGTGTGAATGACCAACTAGAACATGCAAGAGAATTAGCACATTTAATAAAAGGCTTAAACTGCCATGTTAACTTAATTCCTGTCAACCATGTTCCAGAAAGAAATTATGTAAAAACGGCTAAAAATGATATCTTTAAATTTGAAAAAGAATTAAAGAGACTAGGAATTAATGCCACAATACGTCGTGAACAAGGTTCAGATATTGACGCAGCTTGTGGTCAATTAAGAGCAAAGGAACGACAAGTAGAAACGAGGTAAAGACAAATGCTAGAGGCACAATTTTTTACTGATACTGGACAACATAGAGATAAGAATGAAGATGCGGGTGGTATTTTTTATAATCAAACTAATCAACAACTTTTAGTTCTGTGTGATGGTATGGGCGGCCATAAAGCAGGAGAAGTTGCAAGTAAATTTGTTACAGATGAGTTGAAATCCCGTTTTGAAGCGGAAAATCTTATAGAAGAACATCAAGCTGAAAATTGGTTGCGTAATAATATAAAAGATATAAATTTTCAGTTATATCACTATGCACAAGAAAATGCAGAATATAAAGGTATGGGTACAACATGTGTTTGTGCACTTGTTTTTGAAAAATCAGTTGTGATAGCAAATGTCGGTGATTCTAGAGCCTATGTTATTAATAGTCGACAAATTGAACAAATTACTAGTGATCACTCATTTGTTAATCATCTTGTTTTAACGGGTCAAATTACGCCGGAAGAAGCATTTACACATCCACAACGTAATATTATTACGAAGGTGATGGGCACAGATAAACGTGTGAGTCCAGATTTGTTTATTAAGCGATTAAATTTTTATGATTATTTATTATTAAATTCAGATGGATTAACTGATTATGTTAAAGACAATGAAATTAAGCGTTTGTTAGTAAAAGAAGGTACAATAGAAGATCATGGTGATCAATTAATGCAATTGGCATTAGATAACCATTCGAAAGATAACGTTACTTTCATACTCGCGGCTATTGAAGGTGATAAAGTATGATAGGTAAAATAATAAATGAACGATATAAAATTGTAGATAAGCTTGGCGGCGGTGGCATGAGTACCGTTTATCTTGCAGAAGATACGATACTTAACATTAAAGTTGCAATTAAGGCGATTTTTATACCACCTAGAGAAAAAGAAGAAACATTAAAACGTTTTGAACGAGAAGTACATAACTCATCACAGCTATCACATCAAAATATAGTAAGTATGATCGATGTTGATGAAGAAGATGACTGTTACTACTTAGTAATGGAATATATTGAAGGTCCGACTTTGTCTGAGTATATAGAAAGTCATGGGCCATTAAGTGTTGACACGGCGATTAATTTTACGAATCAAATATTGGATGGCATTAAACATGCACATGATATGCGTATTGTACATAGAGATATTAAGCCACAAAATATATTAATTGACAGCAATAAAACGTTGAAAATATTTGATTTTGGAATTGCTAAAGCTTTAAGTGAGACGTCTTTAACTCAGACTAATCATGTGTTAGGTACTGTGCAGTACTTTTCACCAGAACAAGCAAAAGGTGAGGCAACGGATGAATGTACAGATATTTATTCTATAGGTATTGTGTTATATGAAATGCTTGTTGGTGAACCACCATTTAATGGAGAAACTGCAGTTAGCATTGCGATTAAACATATTCAGGATTCTGTGCCAAATGTGACAACAGATGTACGTAAGGATATTCCGCAATCTTTAAGTAACGTCATTTTACGCGCTACAGAAAAAGACAAAGCGAATCGTTACAAAACAATTCAAGAAATGAAAGATGATTTGAGTAGTGTTTTACATGAAAATCGAGCGAATGAAGATGTCTATGAACTCGATAAAATGAAAACGATAGCGGTACCTTTGAAAAAAGAAGATCTAGCAAAGCATATTAGTGAACATAAGTCGAATCAACCTAAACGTGAAACGACGCAAGTACCTATTGTAAATGGGCCTGCTCATCATCAGCAGTTCCAAAAGCCAGAAGGTATGTTGTATGAAGCAAAACCTAAAAAGAAATCAACACGAAAGATTGTGCTCTTATCACTAATCTTTTCGTTGTTAATGATTGCACTTGTTTCTTTTGTGGCAATGGCAATGTTTGGTAATAAATACGAAGAGACACCTGATGTAATCGGGAAATCTGTAAAAGAAGCAGAGCAAATATTCAATAAAAACAATCTGAAATTAGGTAAAATTTCTAGAAGTTATAGTGATAAATATCCTGAAAATGAAATTATTAAGACAACTCCTAATACAGGTGAACGTGTTGAACGTGGTGACAGTGTTGATGTTGTTATATCAAAAGGCCCTGAAAAGGTTAAAATGCCAAATGTCATTGGTTTACCTAAGGAGCAAGCCTTGCAGAAATTAAAATCGTTAGGTCTTAAAGATGTTAAGATTGAAAAAGTATATAATAATCAAGCGCCAAAAGGATACATTGCAAATCAAAGTGTAACGGCAAATACTGAAATCGCTATTCATGATTCTAATATTAAACTATATGAATCTTTAGGCATTAAGCAAGTTTATGTAGAAGACTTTGAACATAAATCCTTTAGCAAAGCTAAAAAAGCCTTAGAAGAAAAAGGATTTAAAGTTGAAAGTAAAGAAGAGTATAGTGACGATATTGATGAGGGTGATGTAATTTCTCAATCTCCTAAAGGGAAATCAGTAGATGAGGGGTCAACGATTTCATTTGTTGTTTCTAAAGGTAAAAAAAGCGACTCATCAGATGTCAAAACGACAACTGAATCGGTAGATGTACCATACACTGGTAAAAATGATAAATCACAAAAAGTTAAAGTTTATATTAAAGATAAAGATAATGACGGTTCAACTGAAAAAGGTAGTTTCGACATTACTAGTGATCAACGTATAGACATTCCTTTAAGAATTGAAAAAGGAAAAACAGCAAGTTATATTGTTAAAGTAGACGGTAAAACTGTAGCTGAAAAAGAAGTCAGCTATGATGATATTTAAATATAATTGAAGTAAATGTACCGAGGTTTCTATTTAGAAGTCTCGGTATTTTTATATTGAGATTGCGGTAGTTTTAAAATGCTTCATGTCATCATATACAGGTGAGCATTGTCTATAAATTCTGTTTCACTCCCGCAATATTTATATCATTTGAAATGATCATTTATATATTAATTTTCCAGTCTTTGATATAATAAATGCAGTAAAATTAATCGAGAGGTGCCATTTTGAAGACAGGTCGAATAGTGAAATCAATTAGTGGGGTATATCAAGTAGACGTTAATGGCGAACGTTTCAATACAAAACCACGAGGATTATTTAGAAAGAAAAAATTTTCACCGGTAGTTGGTGATATAGTGGAATTTGATGTGCAAAACATTAACGAAGGCTATATTCATCAAGTGTATGAGCGGAAAAATGAGTTGAGAAGACCACCTGTAAGTAATATAGATACACTAGTAATTGTGATGAGTGCTGTCGAGCCAAATTTTTCAACGCAATTATTAGATCGATTTTTAGTTATTGCACATTCGTATCAGTTAAATGCGAGAGTTTTGGTGACTAAAAAAGATAAAACACCAATTGAAAAGCAGTTCGAAATTAATGAGTTGTTGAAAATATATGAAAATATTGGCTATGAGACTGAATTTATTGGAAATGATGATGATCGAAAAAAAATTATAGAAGCTTGGCCAGCTGGACTTATAGTACTTAGTGGTCAATCAGGTGTCGGTAAGTCCACTTTCTTAAATCATTATCGTCCAGAACTTAATCTTGAGACAAATGATATATCAAAATCATTAAATCGAGGAAAGCATACTACAAGACATGTCGAACTATTCGAACGTCAAAACGGTTATATTGCAGACACACCTGGATTCAGTGCTTTAGATTTTGATCATATAGATAAAGATGAAATAAAAGATTATTTTCTTGAATTAAATCGATATGGTGAAACATGTAAGTTTAGAAATTGTAATCATATCAAAGAACCTAATTGTAATGTTAAGCATCAATTAGAGATAGGGAATATTGCGCAATTTAGATACGACCATTATTTACAACTATTTAATGAAATTTCAAATAGAAAGGTTAGATATTAAATGACAAAACTATATCCATCATTATTATCTGTTGATTTTTTGGATTTACAACATGAATTAAAACGACTTGAAGAAGCAGGTGTCGACGGGGTTCATTTTGATGTTATGGATGGTCAATTTGTGCCTAATATATCTATTGGTTTACCAATATTAGATGCAGTAAGAAAAGGCACAACATTACCTATAGACGTACATTTGATGATTGAAAATCCAGAAAAGTATATTGCATCATTTGCAGAACATGGTGCCGATATGATTTCAATTCATGTCGAATCAACGCCTCATATCCATCGTGCTATTCAAATGATTAAACATTTAGATAAAAAAGCTGGTGTAGTAATTAATCCTGGTACACCAATATCACAAATTGAACCTATTTTAGACATTGTTGATTATGTACTGGTGATGACAGTTAACCCAGGGTTTGGTGGTCAATCATTTATTGATCAATGCGTAGAAAAAATAGCGGGTCTTAATGCTATTAAAATGGAACGTCAATTAAACTTTGATATTGAAGTTGATGGAGGCGTAAATACCGATACTGCGAAAGTATGTGTTGAAAATGGTGCTACAATGCTAGTAACAGGTTCATTTTTCTTTAAACAAGAGGATTATAAAAAAGTCACACAAGCATTGAAAGGTTGAGTGTATATGCATATAAATTTATTATGTTCTGATCGACACTTGCCGCAAGATATTTGGGCCAAAAGTAATGAAGGTAAATGGGGCGGCGTTGATAGAGGTGCTTTGATTTTATTGAAGCATCAAATTATCCCTTTTTTCTCAGTGGGAGACTTTGATTCAGTCAGTAAAGAAGAACGCCAACTTCTAACAGAACAGTTACAAATCAAACCTGTTCAAGCTGAAAAAGCTGATACGGATTTAGCTTTAGCGGTTGATAAAGCTGTTGCACTTGGATTTGATAGTATTACAATTTATGGTGCAACAGGCGGACGATTAGATCACTTTTTTGGGGCAATTCAGTTATTATTGAAAAAAGCATATTATAAACATGATGTTCATATAGAAGTTATCGATCAACAAAATAAAATTGAATTATTGCCTAAAGGTCAACATACAGTTGAAAAAGATAAGAGTTATCCGTACATTTCATTTATACCGATGACTGATGATGTAGAACTTTCTCTAGCAGGTTTTAAATATAATTTAGCTAGACAAATGCTTAATATAGGTTCTACTTTAACTATTTCAAATGAAATTGAGTCTTTGCAAGCGAAAGTAACTGTACACGATGGGTTGATTTTGCAAATTAGAAGTACAGATTTAAATTAAGTATATTCAAATTTATGAGGATTTTTAATAAAGTGCATGAGTAATTTAATAAAGTGACGTTTATAGATAGAATTTATAGCATAATAATAGATGAATCACGCTGTAATTAATGAAGATTATGGCGTGTTTTATTATTGAAAGGAAAATTGTAGGTCCTAGTACATTGATTTATGTGCCAAAATCGATATTGAACCCATAAGTCCAATTTGACAGAGAACCATTATTAAACGTTTTAACCAAATTATATTAGTATTTCGAATTTCACTATGAACCATTATGTATTGTTTTGTAACAAAAAAAAGAACTAAGAGGTTGAGCTCTTAGTTCTTAAGTAAATGCGTCCTCCACATAAGGTCACATTTTTTATGTGCAATATATTTATTAAACTCTAGTTACTTTACCAGATTTTAAAGCACGTGCAGAAACCCAAACTTTTTTAGGTTTACCGTCAACTAGGATTCTAACTTTTTGAAGGTTAGCGTTCCATCTACGTTTAGTAGAGTTTAAAGCGTGTGAACGTCTGTTACCAGTCGAAGCTTTACGACCTGTTACGAAACATTGTTTACCCATATGAGTACCTCCTTTAATAAATATAAATACACATAACTACTTATATACTTAACTAAGATAGCATAGTTTCATTTGAAAAACAATGAATAATTTTCACATAAAAGTCAAAAATACTGAGTTTTGTGATATAATTGTAGACTGTGAAGTTATGTAGTATGATATTTTAGAGAAATAAGTGAATGAAACATTTAAACTTTTTATTTAATGATACTACATCTATTAAAAGAAAACGCCTATAGATAATCGTCATGAGTGTAAATTCAGTTTACTCAAAATATAATAGGTGATTTAAGCGTAAGTCATTCTGATAAGTTGTACCATTGATATTTTATAAAAATAATCAATGAAACTTAAAGCGTTTATGACTACACTAAGTGGTAAAATTTTAAAAGTGATTAGGGAAAACGAATAATAAACTTTGAAATTTAGGAGGGACAAAGATATGACATTAGAGATTTCAAATGATTACGGTAAAATTGATATTTCAAACGAAGTGATTGCTTCGGTTGTAGGTGGAAAGGCCGTTGAATGTTATGGTATTGTAGGTATGGCATCTAGACAACAAGTTAGAGATGGTATTGCGGAAATACTAGGACATGAAAATTATGCTAAAGGCATCAAAGTAACTGAAAATAATGGCGTAGTGGATATAGATATGTACATTATTGTAAGTTACGGTGTGAAAATATCTGAAGTTGCCAATAATGTACAATCAACAGTGAAATATACTTTGGAAAAATCACTTAATGTATCAGTAAATTCAATCAATATATATGTACAAGGTGTACGTGTGAATAATACAGGCAAGAAAGCTTAGGAGGACAACTTGAAATGATTAGCAAAATTAATGGTAAATTATTTGCCGATATGATTATACAAGGGGCACAAAATTTATCTAACAATGCAGATTTGGTAGATTCTTTGAATGTGTATCCAGTGCCAGATGGTGATACAGGAACAAATATGAATCTTACTATGACTTCAGGTCGCGAAGAAGTAGAGAATAATTTGTCGAAAAATATCGGCGAATTAGGTAAAACATTCTCGAAAGGTTTACTAATGGGTGCAAGAGGTAACTCTGGTGTCATCTTGTCACAATTATTCAGAGGATTTTGTAAAAATATTGAAAGTGAATCTGAAATTAATTCAAAATTGTTAGCTGAAAGTTTTCAAGCTGGTGTTGAAACGGCATATAAAGCTGTTATGAAACCAGTTGAAGGTACAATACTTACAGTTGCAAAAGATGCTGCGCAAGCTGCAGTAGAAAAAGCAAATAATACTGAAGATTGTATAGAATTAATGGAGTACATTATTGTAAAAGCCAATGAATCACTTGAAAACACACCAAACTTATTAGCTGTACTTAAAGAAGTTGGTGTTGTTGATAGTGGTGGTAAAGGTTTGTTATGCGTTTACGAAGGATTCTTAAAAGCACTTAAAGGTGAAAAAGTTGAAGCCAAAGTTGCAAAGCTAGATAAAGATGAATTTGTACATGATGAACATGATTTCCATGGTGTAATTAATACTGAAGATATTATTTATGGCTATTGTACTGAAATGATGGTTCGTTTTGGAAAGAATAAAAAAGCCTTTGATGAACAAGAATTCAGGCAAGATATGAGTCAATTTGGTGATTCTTTATTAGTCATTAATGATGAAGAAATTGTGAAAGTTCACGTGCATACCGAAAACCCAGGTAAAGTGTTTAATTATGGTCAACAATATGGTGAATTAATTAAACTTAAGGTTGAAAATATGAGAGAACAGCATCGTGAAGTGATTCGAAAAGAGCAGCACACAGCTAAACCGAAAATGGAAACGGTTGAAACAGCAATTATTACTATTTCTATGGGTGAAGGTATTTCAGAGATATTTAAGTCAATGGGTGCCACACATATCATTAGTGGTGGACAAACGATGAATCCTTCTACAGAAGATATCGTTAAAGTCATTGAACAATCAAAATGTAAACGTGCAATTATTTTACCGAATAATAAAAATATCTTAATGGCAAGTGAACAAGCAGCGAGTATTGTTGATGCAGAAGCAGTTGTTATTCCAACGAAATCTATTCCTCAAGGTATAAGCGCACTATTCCAATATGATGTGGACGCAACACTTGAAGAAAATAAAGCGCAAATGGCTGATTCAGTAAATAACGTTAAATCTGGTTCATTAACGTACGCTGTTCGTGATACGAAAATTGATGGCGTTGAGATTAAAAAAGATGCGTTTATGGGCTTAATTGAAGATAAGATTGTAAGCAGCCAAAGTGATCAATTAACAACGGTTACTGAGTTGTTAATTGAGATGTTAGCAGAAGATAGTGAAATATTGACTGTGATTATTGGTCAAGATGCAGAGCAAGCAGTTACAGATAACATGATAAACTGGATCGAAGAGCAATATCCAGATGTAGAAGTGGAAGTTCATGAAGGTGGACAACCAATTTATCAATATTTCTTTTCAGTAGAATAAAAATTTAAAATAAAAAACTACCAATGATAAATCATCAGTTGGTAGTTTTTTATTTTGCTATTTTAGTGAGATAGCGGGTTAAAAGTATCATTCTCGAGTTGCTAACAATGTCATGTTCAACTTAGTCATGATAAAATAAATAACATACTAAATGATACGTAAAATCAAATAAAACATAGGTGATTTATTTTGGCGAAAGTAAACTTAATAGAAAGTCCATATTCTCTTTTACAATTAAAAGGTATAGGTCCTAAGAAAATAGAAGTATTGCAACAACTAAATATTCATACAGTGGAAGATCTTGTTCTTTATTTGCCAACCAGATATGAAGATAATACAGTGATTGATTTGAATCAAGCAGAAGATCAATCTAACGTTACGATAGAAGGACAAGTATATACAGCTCCAGTAGTTGCATTTTTTGGAAGAAATAAATCAAAATTAACTGTTCATTTAATGGTAAATAATATTGCTGTCAAATGTATTTTTTTCAATCAACCGTATTTAAAAAAGAAAATCGAATTAAATCAAACTATAACTGTTAAAGGTAAGTGGAATAGGGTTAGACAGGAAATTACTGGTAATAGGGTTTTCTTTAATTCACAAGGTACACAAACTCAAGAAAACGCAGATGTTCAATTAGAACCAGTCTATCGTATTAAGGAAGGTATTAAACAAAAGCAAATACGAGACCAAATTAGACAAGCATTAAATGATGTGACAATTCATGAATGGTTAACTGATGAACTAAGAGAAAAATATAAATTAGAGACCTTGGACTTTACTTTGAACACGTTACATCATCCTAAAAGTAAAGAGGATTTATTACGTGCTCGTAGAACCTATGCATTTACTGAACTGTTTTTATTCGAATTACGTATGCAATGGCTAAATAGATTAGAAAAGTCATCTGACGAAGCAATTGAAATTGATTATGACTTAGACCAAGTTAAATCATTTATTGATCGTTTACCTTTTGAACTAACTGAAGCACAGAAATCCAGTGTTAATGAAATTTTTAGAGATTTAAAAGCACCAATACGTATGCATCGATTACTTCAAGGTGATGTAGGTTCAGGAAAAACAGTAGTTGCTGCAATTTGTATGTATGCGTTAAAAACGGCTGGTTATCAATCAGCATTGATGGTACCAACTGAAATTTTAGCAGAGCAACATGCTGAAAGTTTAATTGCTTTATTTGGAGATTCTATGAACGTTGCGTTGTTAACTGGGTCAGTAAAAGGTAAGAAACGAAAGATACTTTTAGAACAACTTGAAAATGGTACGATTGATTGTTTAATTGGAACCCATGCATTGATTCAAGATGATGTGATTTTCCATAATGTTGGTTTAGTAATTACAGATGAACAACATCGATTTGGTGTGAATCAACGCCAGCTTTTAAGAGAAAAAGGTGCAATGACGAATGTGTTATTTATGACAGCAACCCCGATACCAAGAACACTAGCAATATCAGTTTTTGGTGAGATGGATGTGTCTTCAATTAAACAATTACCAAAAGGTCGTAAACCTATCATTACTACTTGGGCAAAGCATGAGCAATACGATAAAGTTTTGATGCAAATGACCTCAGAGTTGAAAAAAGGTCGTCAAGCATATGTCATTTGCCCACTTATAGAAAGTTCTGAGCATCTCGAAGACGTTCAAAATGTTGTCGCATTGTACGAGTCTTTACAACAGTATTATGGAGTTTCCCGTGTAGGATTATTGCATGGTAAGTTGTCTGCCGATGAAAAAGATGAAGTCATGCAAAAGTTTAGCAATCATGAGATAGATGTTTTAGTTTCTACTACTGTTGTTGAAGTAGGTGTTAATGTACCGAATGCAACTTTTATGATGATTTATGATGCGGATCGCTTTGGATTATCAACTTTACATCAGTTACGCGGTCGTGTGGGTAGAAGTGACCAGCAAAGTTACTGTGTTTTAATTGCATCTCCTAAAACAGAAACAGGAATTGAAAGAATGACAATTATGACACAAACAACGGATGGATTTGAATTGAGTGAACGAGACTTAGAAATGCGTGGTCCTGGAGATTTCTTTGGTGTTAAACAAAGTGGATTGCCAGATTTCTTAGTTGCCAATTTAGTTGAAGATTATCGTATGTTAGAAGTTGCTCGTGATGAAGCAGCTGAACTTATTCAATCTGGCGTATTCTTTGAAAATACGTATCAACATTTACGTCATTTTGTTGAAGAAAATTTATTACATCGCAGTTTTGACTAATTGCCATCCTGATTTGTCAATTTAAGTGCAACACTTCGTTAATTGAGTGATATGACACTTGAACTATTTAAATGTAAAGTGGTATTTTAAAAATTTATAAATTTTCGACTAAATAATAGCTAAATAATACAGTTATTTGTTGAGTCGGTTAAATAGAAAGTGTTATGATATGTGAGGAATGTTTAAGACTAGGTACTAAAAAATGAGGGGTGAGACGTTGAAACTAAAGAAAGATAAACGTAGAGAAGCAATTAGACAACAAATTGATAGCAATCCCTTCATCACAGACCATGAACTAAGCGACTTATTTCAAGTGAGTATACAAACAATTCGTTTAGATCGCACTTATTTAAACATACCAGAATTAAGGAAGCGTATTAAATTAGTTGCTGAAAAGAATTATGACCAAATAAGTTCTATTGAAGAACAAGAATTTATTGGTGATTTGATTCAAGTCAATCCAAATGTTAAAGCGCAATCAATTTTAGATATTACATCGGATTCTGTTTTTCATAAAACTGGAATTGCGCGTGGTCATGTGCTGTTTGCTCAGGCAAATTCATTATGTGTTGCGCTAATTAAGCAACCAACAGTTTTAACTCATGAGAGTAGCATTCAATTTATTGAAAAAGTAAAATTAAATGATACGGTAAGAGCAGAAGCACGAGTTGTAAATCAAACTGCAAAACATTATTACGTCGAAGTAAAGTCATATGTTAAACATACATTAGTTTTCAAAGGAAATTTTAAAATGTTTTATGATAAGCGAGGATAAAATTATGGTTAAATTAGCAATTGATATGATGGGTGGCGACAATGCGCCTGATATCGTATTAGAAGCCGTACAAAAGGCTGTTGAAGACTTTAAAGATCTAGAAATTATACTTTTCGGTGACGAAAAAAAGTATAAACTGAACCATGAACGAATCGAATTTAGACATTGTTCTGAAAAGATTGAAATGGAAGATGAGCCTGTTAGAGCGATTAAACGTAAAAAAGATAGTTCAATGGTAAAAATGGCTGAAGCTGTGGAATCTGGTGAGGCAGATGGATGTGTGTCAGCAGGAAATACTGGTGCTTTAATGTCAGCTGGTTTATTCATTGTTGGACGTATTAAAGGTGTAGCTAGACCGGCTTTAGTAGTAACATTGCCAACGATTGATGGAAAAGGTTTTGTCTTTTTAGACGTTGGTGCAAATGCAGATGCTAAAC
Source organism: Staphylococcus sp. EG-SA-10 (assembly GCF_017151945.1). Classification (NCBI taxonomy): domain Bacteria; kingdom Bacillati; phylum Bacillota; class Bacilli; order Caryophanales; family Staphylococcaceae; genus Staphylococcus; species Staphylococcus sp. EG-SA-10. The sequence continues at coordinate 89,465 of NZ_JACVZJ010000008.1, read as the reverse complement.
CTGAACACTTATTACAGTATGCGCAACTAGGGGATATTTATGCTCAAAAAATTAGAGGTATTGATAATCCGAAAATCTCATTATTAAATATAGGTACCGAGCCAGCTAAAGGTAATAGTTTAACGAAAAAATCATATGAGTTATTAAATCAAGATCATTCATTGAATTTTGTTGGGAATATTGAAGCGAAGACATTAATGGATGGCGATACAGATGTTGTAGTTACCGATGGCTATACTGGGAACATGGTCCTTAAAAATTTAGAAGGTACTGCAAAATCAATCGGTAAAATGTTAAAAGATACGATTATGAGTAGTACTAAAAATAAATTAGCAGGTGCAATATTGAAGAAAGATTTAGCCGAATTCGCTAAAAAGATGGATTACTCAGAATACGGTGGTTCCGTATTATTAGGATTGGAAGGTACCGTAGTTAAAGCACACGGTAGTTCAAATGCTAAAGCTTTTTATTCTGCAATTAGACAAGCGAAAATCGCAGGAGAGCAAAATATTGTACAAACAATGAAAGAGACTGTAGGTGAATCAAATGAGTAAAACAGCAATTATTTTTCCGGGACAAGGTGCCCAAAAAGTTGGTATGGCACAAGATTTATATAACAACAACGATCAAGCAACTGAAATTTTAACTTCAGCAGCAAACACGTTAGACTTTGATGTTTTAGAGACAATGTTTACTGATGAAGAAGGTAAATTAGGTGAAACTGAAAACACGCAACCAGCTTTATTGACGCATAGTTCGGCATTATTAGCAGCACTAAAAAATTTGAATCCCGATTTTACTATGGGGCATAGTTTAGGTGAATATTCAAGTTTAGTTGCAGCTGACGTATTATCATTTGAAGATGCAGTTAAAATTGTTAGAAAACGTGGTCAATTAATGGCGCAAGCATTTCCTACTGGTGTAGGAAGCATGGCTGCAGTATTGGGCTTAGATTTTGATAAAGTCAATGAAATTTGTAAGTCATTATCATCTGATGACAAAATAATTGAACCAGCAAACATTAATTGCCCAGGTCAAATTGTTGTTTCAGGTCACAAAGCTTTAATTGATGAGCTAGTAGAAAAAGGTAAATCATTAGGTGCAAAACGTGTCATGCCTTTAGCAGTATCTGGCCCATTCCATTCATCGCTAATGAAAGTGATTGAAGAAGATTTTTCAAGTTATATTAATCAATTTGAATGGCGTGATGCTAAGTTTCCTGTAGTTCAAAATGTAAATGCGCAAGGTGAAACTGACAAAGAAGTAATTAAATCTAATATGGTCAAACAATTATATTCACCAGTACAATTCATTAACTCAACAGAATGGCTAATAGACCAAGGTGTTGATCATTTTATTGAAATTGGTCCTGGAAAAGTTTTATCTGGCTTAATTAAAAAAATAAATAGAGATGTTAAGTTAACATCAATTCAAACTTTAGAAGATGTGAAAGGATGGAATGAAAATGACTAAGAGTGCTTTAGTAACAGGTGCATCAAGAGGAATTGGACGTAGTATTGCGTTACAATTAGCAGAAGAAGGATATAATGTAGCAGTAAACTATGCAGGCAGCAAAGAGAAAGCTGAAGCAGTAGTCGAAGAAATCAAAGCTAAAGGTGTTGACAGTTTTGCGATTCAAGCAAATGTTGCCGATGCAGATGACGTTAAAGCAATGATTAAAGAAGTAGTTAGCCAATTTGGTTCTTTAGATGTTTTAGTAAATAATGCAGGTATTACTCGCGATAATTTATTAATGCGTATGAAAGAACAAGAGTGGGATGATGTTATTGACACAAACTTAAAAGGTGTATTTAACTGTATCCAAAAAGCAACACCACAAATGTTAAGACAACGTAGTGGTGCTATCATCAATTTATCAAGTGTTGTTGGAGCAGTAGGTAATCCGGGACAAGCAAACTATGTTGCAACAAAAGCAGGTGTTATTGGTTTAACTAAATCTGCGGCGCGTGAATTAGCATCTCGTGGTATCACTGTAAATGCAGTTGCACCTGGTTTTATTGTTTCTGATATGACAGATGCTTTAAGTGATGAGCTTAAAGAACAAATGTTGACTCAAATTCCGTTAGCACGTTTTGGTCAAGACACAGATATTGCTAATACAGTAGCGTTCTTAGCATCAGACAAAGCAAAATATATTACAGGTCAAACAATCCATGTAAATGGTGGAATGTACATGTAATATATTTGAGCTAAAGCTCATTGACGCAGTGGTTGACTGGTCATCCAATGGAGAATTGCCTGACCTAGTCAACTTTGCGGGGGAAATTCTAAGCAACCAAGATAAGGTTCCAGAATTTCTCCCTAAGAAACAGTAATCAATAAATTGATAACTAATAAGCGGAACGCCTGAGCTAAAGCTCATGCATAAGAAACAGTAATCAATAAATTGATAACTGTTTCTAAAATTTCTACTTGTTTTTTAGAATTTAAAATGGGAAAATATAATAGTCTATGTATAGGCATTTTTAAAGGAGGTGAATCGACGTGGAAAATTTCGATAAAGTAAAAGATATCATCGTTGACCGTTTAGGTGTAGACGCTGATAAAGTAACTGAAGATGCATCTTTCAAAGATGATTTAGGCGCTGACTCACTTGATATCGCTGAATTAGTAATGGAATTAGAAGACGAGTTTGGTACTGAAATTCCTGATGAAGAAGCTGAAAAAATCAACACTGTTGGTGATGCTGTTAAATTTATTAACAGTCTTGAAAAATAATAAATCTTACATCTGGGTCGTCAGTATTGTCGACTCAGTTTTTTTCTTTAATTATCAATAGTTTTAACGTAAAATTAAAGATGATTCAAGAGCAACACATAAAGGAGATAAAATAATGTCTAAACAAAAGAAAAGTGAGATAGTTAATCGTTTTAGAAAGCGCTTTGATACTAAAATGACAGAGTTAGGCTTTACTTATCAAAATATTGATTTATACCAACAAGCATTTTCGCATTCGAGTTTTATTAATGATTTTAATATGAATCGTTTAGACCATAATGAGCGTTTAGAGTTTTTGGGTGATGCGGTATTAGAATTGACGGTTTCACGATATTTATTTGATAAACATCCCAACTTGCCAGAAGGGAATTTAACAAAAATGCGTGCCACTATTGTATGTGAGCCCTCACTTGTAATATTTGCGAATAAAATTGGATTGAACGAAATGATTTTACTTGGTAAAGGTGAAGAGAAAACAGGGGGACGTACAAGACCATCATTAATATCAGATGCATTCGAAGCATTTATTGGGGCATTGTATTTGGATCAAGGACTAGATATAGTTTGGAAATTTGCTGAGAAAGTCATTTTCCCACATGTAGAACAAAATGAGTTATTAGGCGTGGTAGATTTTAAAACACAATTCCAAGAATATGTGCACCAGCAAAATAAAGGTGATGTAACCTATAATTTAATAAAAGAAGAGGGACCGGCACATCATCGTCTATTCACTTCAGAAGTTATTCTGCAAGGGGAAGCAATAGCTGAAGGTAAAGGGAAAACGAAAAAAGAATCAGAACAACGTGCTGCTGAAAGTGCCTATAAGCAATTAAAGCAAATTAAATAGAAATTTATATGATACGACATATAGGTGTTCGATTTAGGATTTATGGAAGAATTTTTAATATTTTATGGAACAACCTCGAAATTTAATATACAAATACTAAAATATCGTATACGTATGTTCTTTAAAATTGTGATAAGGAGTTTAGGATGGTTTATTTAAAATCAATAGATGCCATTGGATTTAAGTCTTTTGCAGATCAAACCAATGTTCAATTCGATAAAGGTGTAACTGCAATTGTTGGTCCAAATGGAAGCGGTAAAAGTAATATTACAGATGCTATTAAATGGGTGTTGGGTGAACAATCGGCTAAATCATTACGTGGCTCAAAAATGGAAGATATTATCTTCTCAGGTGCAGAACATCGCAAAGCTCAAAATTATGCTGAAGTACAGTTAAGATTAGATAATCATTCTAAAAAGCTCAGTGTTGATGAAAACGAAGTTATTGTAACAAGAAGATTGTATCGAAGTGGTGAAAGTGAGTACTACATAAATAATGACCGTGCAAGATTAAAAGATATTGCCGATTTATTTTTAGATTCTGGATTGGGGAAAGAAGCATATAGCATTATCTCGCAAGGTAGAGTTGATGAAATACTAAATGCTAAACCAATTGATAGACGTCAAATTATTGAAGAATCGGCTGGTGTACTTAAATATAAAAAACGTAAAGCTGAATCATTAAATAAACTTGACCAAACAGAAGATAATTTAACGAGAGTAGAAGACATTTTATATGATTTGGAAGGTCGCGTAGAACCTCTAAAAGAGGAGGCAGCTATAGCTAAAGAATATAAGACACTTTCACACCAAATGAAACATAGTGACATTGTAGTTACAGTGCATGATATTGATCAATATACAAATGACAATAGACAATTAGATCAACGTTTAAATGATTTAAAAGGTCAACAAGCAAATAAAGAAGCTGACAAGCAACGTTTAAGCCAACAAATTCAACAATATAAAGGTAAACGTCATCAACTTGATAATGATGTTGAATCGCTAAATTATCAATTAGTAAAAGCTACGGAAGCCTTTGAAAAATATACGGGACAATTAAATGTTTTAGAAGAACGTAAGAAGAATCAATCTGAAACAAATGCACGATATGAAGAAGAACAAGAAAATTTAATTGAGCTTCTAGAAAATATATCAAATGAAATTTCTGAAGCTCAAGATACTTATAAGTCTCTGAAAAGTAAACAAAAAGAACTCAACGCTGTCATTCGTGAATTAGAAGAACAACTATATGTTTCAGACGAAGCACACGATGAAAAATTGGAAGAAATTAAAAACGAATACTATACATTAATGTCAGAGCAATCAGATGTTAACAATGATATTCGTTTTTTAAAGCATACTATAGAAGAGAATGAGGCTAAAAAATCAAGACTAGATTCTCGATTAGTTGAAGTCTTTGAGCAATTGAAAGATATTCAGGGTCAAATAAAAAAGACTAAAAAAGAATATCAACAGACCAACAAAGAACTTTCTGCTGTAGATAAAGAAATTAAAAATATAGAAAAAGACCTCACTGATACAAAAAAAGCACAAAACGAATACGAAGAGAAATTATATCAAGCATATCGATATACCGAAAAAATGAAAACACGTATTGATAGTTTGGCAACGCAAGAGGAAGAATATACTTATTTTTTCAATGGCGTCAAACATATTTTGAAAGCTAAAAATAAAGAATTAAAGGGTATTCATGGTGCAGTTGCGGAAATTATTGATGTGCCATCTAAATTAACTCAGGCAATTGAAACAGCATTAGGTGCTTCATTACAACATGTCATTGTAGATTCAGAAAAAGATGGACGCCAGGCTATTCAATTTTTAAAAGAACGTAATTTAGGTCGTGCGACGTTTTTACCATTAAATGTTATACAGAGTAGAGTGGTAGCGACTGATATTAAGTCTATTGCTAAAGAGGCAAACGGATTTATTAGTATTGCTTCGGAAGCAGTTAAAGTAGCACCAGAATATCAAAATATTATCGGGAATTTATTAGGTAATACGATTATCGTTGATCATTTAAAGCATGCAAATGAATTGGCACGTGCGATTAAATATCGAACTCGTATTGTTACTTTGGAAGGTGATATTGTAAATCCTGGTGGTTCTATGACTGGTGGTGGCGCTCGTAAGTCAAAAAGTATTCTGTCTCAAAAAGACGAGTTGACAACAATGAGACACCAATTAGAAGATTACTTGCGTCAAACAGAATCATTTGAACAACAATTTAAAGAGTTGAAGATAAAAAGTGATCAATTAAGTGAACTGTATTTTGAAAAAAGTCAAAAGCATAATACACTTAAAGAGCAAGTGCATCATTTTGAAATGGAGCTCGATAGATTAACTACACAAGAAACACAAATAAAAAATGATCATGAAGAATTCGAATTTGAAAAAAATGATGGTTATACGAGTGACAAAAGTCGACAAACTTTGAGTGAAAAAGAAACTCATTTAGAAAGTATTAAAGCATCTTTAAAACGACTAGAAGATGAAATTGAACGCTACACAAAACTTTCTAAAGAAGGTAAGGAAAGCGTAACTAAAACACAACAAACGTTACATCAGAAACAATCTGATCTTGCTGTGGTTAAAGAGCGTATTAAAACACAACAACAGACAATAGATCGATTAAATAATCAAAGTCAACAAACCAAACATCAATTAAATGATGTTAAAGAAAAAATTGCATTCTTTAATTCGGATGAAGTGATGGGCGAACAAGCTTTTCAAAATATTAAAGATCAAATTAATGGTCAACAAGAAACGAGAACACGCTTATCTGATGAATTAGATAAATTGAAACAACAACGTATTGAGTTGAATGAACAAATCGATGCGCAAGAAGCTACACTACAAGTTTGTCACCAAGATATTTTAGCTATCGAAAATCACTACCAAGATATTAAAGCTGAACAATCAAAACTAGATGTATTAATTCATCATGCGATAGATCATTTAAATGATGAATATCAATTGACTGTTGAACGTGCAAAAACTGAATATACGAGTGATGAATCGATTGACGCATTACGTAAAAAAGTTAAATTAATGAAGATGTCGATTGATGAACTAGGTCCTGTAAACTTAAATGCAATTGAACAATTTGAAGAGTTAAATGAACGTTATACATTTTTAAGTGAGCAACGTACAGATCTTCGTAAAGCTAAAGAAACATTAGAGCAAATTATAAGTGAAATGGATCAAGAGGTTACTGAAAGATTTAAAGAAACTTTCCATGCTATTCAAGGACATTTTACAGCTGTGTTCAAACAATTGTTTGGTGGAGGCGATGCAGAATTGCAATTAACTGAAGCCGATTATTTAACAGCTGGTATTGATATTGTGGTACAACCACCGGGTAAAAAGTTGCAACATTTATCGTTACTAAGTGGTGGTGAGCGTGCATTAACTGCTATTGCTTTACTATTTGCAATTTTAAAAGTAAGATCTGCACCTTTTGTTATATTAGATGAGGTTGAAGCTGCATTAGATGAAGCGAATGTTATTAGATACGCAAAATATTTAAATGAGTTATCAGACGAAACACAATTCATTGTTATTACACACCGTAAAGGAACAATGGAATTTGCAGATAGGTTATACGGTGTAACAATGCAAGAATCAGGTGTTACTAAACTTGTGAGTGTGAATTTAAATACAATAGATGATGTGTTGAAGGAGGAGCAATAATGAGCTTTTTTAAACGCTTAAAAGATAAGTTTGCAACAAATAAAGAAAATGAAGAAGTTAAATCCTTAACAGAAGAACAAGGTCAAGACAAATTAGAAGATACACATTCTGAAGGTTCAACGCAGGACGTAAATGATTTAGCAGAAAATGCTGAAGTGAAAAAGAAGCCACGCAAGTTGAGTGAAGCGGATTTTGATGACGATGGCTTAATATCAATTGAAGATTTTGAAGAAATTGAAGCTCAAAAAATGGGTGCTAAATTTAAAGCAGGACTCGAAAAATCTCGTCAAAATTTCCAAGAACAATTAAATAATTTGATAGCGAGATATCGTAAAGTAGATGAAGACTTTTTTGAAGCTTTAGAAGAAATGTTAATCACTGCAGACGTCGGTTTTAATACAGTGATGACGTTAACTGAAGAATTACGTATGGAAGCACAACGACGTAATATTCAAGATACTGAAGATTTGCGTGAAGTCATTGTTGAAAAAATCGTAGAGATTTACCATCAAGAAGATGATAATTCAGAAGCTATGAACATAGAAGATGGTCGTTTAAATGTCATTTTAATGGTTGGTGTGAATGGTGTTGGTAAAACAACAACAATTGGAAAATTAGCTTACCGATATAAAATGGAAGGTAAAAAAGTAATGTTAGCTGCGGGCGATACTTTTAGAGCGGGTGCTATTGATCAATTGAAAGTTTGGGGCGAACGTGTTGGTGTAGATGTAATTAGCCAAAGTGAAGGTTCTGATCCAGCTGCTGTTATGTATGATGCGATTAATGCCGCTAAAAACAAAGGTGTTGATATTTTAATCTGTGATACCGCTGGACGTTTACAAAATAAAACAAATCTAATGCAAGAATTAGAAAAAGTTAAGCGTGTAATTAATCGAGCAGTGCCAGATGCGCCTCATGAAGCATTACTATGTTTAGATGCTACAACTGGTCAGAATGCGTTGTCACAAGCTAGAAACTTTAAAGAAGTAACAAATGTTACAGGTATTGTATTAACGAAATTAGATGGTACAGCCAAAGGTGGTATCGTATTAGCCATTCGTAATGAATTGCACATTCCAGTTAAATATGTAGGTTTAGGTGAGCAATTAGATGACTTACAACCATTTAACCCTGAAAGTTATGTCTACGGCTTATTCGCTGATATGATTGAACAAAATGAAGAAATAACAACAGTTGAAAATGATCAAATTGTAACAGAAGAAAAGGACGATAATCATGGGACAAAATGATTTAGTTAAAACGTTACGAATGAATTATTTGTTTGATTTTTATCAATCCTTATTGACGAATAAACAACGTAATTATTTGGAATTATTTTATCTCGAAGATTATTCTTTAAGTGAAATCGCAGATACTTTTAATGTGAGTAGACAAGCAGTTTATGATAATATAAGAAGAACTGGCGATTTAGTTGAAGATTATGAAAAGAAATTGGAATTATACCAGAAATTTGAGCAACGCCGAGAAATATATGATGAAATGAAACAACATTTAAGTAATCCAGAACAAATACAACGTTATATTCAACAATTAGAAGACTTAGAATAGATATAAATTGAGGGAGGACATCGATATGGCATTTGAAGGCTTATCAGAACGCCTGCAAGCGACGATGCAAAAAATGCGTGGTAAGGCTAAACTTACTGAAGCTGATATAAAGATAATGATGCGTGAAGTAAGATTAGCGTTACTTGAGGCTGACGTAAACTTTAAAGTGGTAAAAGAATTTATTAAAACAGTATCAGAACGCGCATTAGGTTCCGATGTAATGCAATCATTAACACCAGGGCAACAAGTTATTAAAATAGTTCAAGATGAATTAACGAAGTTGATGGGTGGAGAAAATACATCGATTAATATGTCAAATAAACCACCTACTGTTGTTATGATGGTTGGTTTACAAGGTGCTGGTAAAACAACAACTGCAGGTAAATTAGCATTATTGATGCGTAAAAAATACAACAAAAAACCTATGTTAGTTGCAGCAGATATTTATCGTCCAGCAGCGATAAATCAATTACAAACAGTAGGGAAACAAATTGATATTCCTGTATACAGTGAAGGAGATCAAGTAAAGCCACAACAAATTGTAACTAATGCATTAAAACATGCTAAAGAAGAACATTTAGACTTTGTAATCATTGATACAGCAGGTCGATTACACATCGATGAAGCATTGATGAACGAATTAAAAGAAGTAAAAGACATTGCTAAACCAAACGAAATTATGTTAGTTGTCGATTCAATGACGGGTCAAGATGCTGTCAATGTTGCAGAATCTTTTGACGATCAACTTGATGTCACAGGTGTTACCTTAACTAAATTAGATGGTGATACACGTGGTGGTGCAGCTTTATCTATTCGTTCGGTGACACAAAAACCAATTAAATTTGTTGGTATGAGTGAAAAGTTAGATGGTTTAGAGCTATTCCATCCTGAACGTATGGCATCACGTATTTTAGGTATGGGTGATGTGTTAAGTTTAATTGAAAAAGCGCAACAAGATGTGGATCAAGAAAAAGCAAAAGATTTAGAGAAAAAGATGCGTGAGTCATCATTTACTTTAGATGATTTTTTAGAACAACTTGATCAGGTGAAAAATTTAGGACCACTGGATGATATTATGAAAATGATTCCAGGTATGAATAAAATGAAAGGTCTAGATAAGCTTAATATGAGTGAAAAGCAAATTGATCATATTAAAGCGATTATCCAGTCAATGACGCCGGCTGAAAGAAACAATCCAGACACATTGAATGTATCACGTAAAAAGCGTATTGCTAAAGGTTCTGGTCGTTCATTACAAGAAGTCAATCGTTTGATGAAACAATTTAACGATATGAAGAAAATGATGAAACAATTCACTGGTGGCGGTAAAGGTAAAAAAGGTAAACGCAATCAAATGCAAAATATGTTAAAAGGTATGAATTTACCGTTTTAATTATTAATATAAACACCAATCTTTATTTCAACTTAAGGTTGGTGTTTTTGCATTAATAATATTGTAATTAAAGTTATTTAGAGGGACATGTACAGTTGTAGTAGTACCGTTCATGTGAATATAATGTTTAATTATATCATTTTGTATAACTTGGTAGTAAATGCATTCAGGAAAAGTATTAAGCGTTTCATCGAGCTAATTTAATTTTTCTAGATTTTGGGATAAAATATTCAATAAATTTCTAGGTAAAGAAAAAACTCTTTACAAACATTCATACACCTGTTAATATTATTTCTTGTAGAAAATAAAAATTAAAACATGACTTAAAGGAGATTTTATAAATGGCAGTTAAAATTCGTTTAACACGTTTAGGTTCAAAAAGAAATCCATTCTATCGTATCGTAGTAGCAGATGCTCGTTCTCCACGTGACGGACGTATCATCGAACAAATCGGTACTTATAACCCAACGAGCGCTAATGCTCCAGAAATTAAAGTTGACGAAGCGTTAGCTTTAAAATGGTTAAATGATGGTGCGAAACCAACTGATACAGTTCACAATATCTTATCAAAAGAAGGTATTATGAAAAAATTTGACGAACAAAAGAAAGCTAAGTAATTTAGCGTAAAATTGTTCTAACAATAAGAATAACTCGTTTACACTGACAGTTATTACTCAATGATACGTTGGGAATATCACATGTTAGTAATATAGAACGTATTGGGTACCATAATGGTGCCCTTTTTCTTTGAATTATTTTCAATTAAAATAGAAGTGTTCAAAGCATAGAGTTGGAGGTAATAGAATGAGAGTTGAAGTTGGTCAAATTGTTAACACACATGGTATTAAAGGTGAAATTAAAGTAAAATCCAATTCAGACTTTACAGACGTTCGTTTTCAACCCGGTCAAGTGCTGACAGTTGTGCATAACAATAACGACCTTGAATATACTGTTAAGTCACATAGAGTGCATAAAGGGCTTCATATGCTCACATTTGAAGGTATTAATAATATTAATGATATTGAGTATTTAAAAGGGAGTTCTATTTATCAAGAGCGTGACCATGAAGATATCGTACTTGAGGAAAATGAATTTTATTATTCAGATATTATAGGTTGTACAGTTTTTGATGATCAAGAAACACCAATAGGTCGTGTAATTAATATATTTGAAACAGGTGCGAATGATGTGTGGGTGATTAAAGGGTCTAAAGAATATTTGATTCCTTATATTGCTGATGTTGTAAAAGAAGTGGATATTGAAAATAAAAAAATTATCATCACGCCAATGGAAGGATTGTTGGATTAATGAAAATTGATTATTTAACTTTATTTCCTGAAATGTTTGATGGTGTTTTAAATCATTCAATTATGAAACGAGCCCAAGAAAACAATAAATTACAAATCAATACGGTTAATTTTAGAGATTATGCAATTAACAAGCACAACCAAGTAGATGATTATCCGTATGGTGGCGGACAAGGTATGGTGTTAAAGCCTGAACCTGTTTTTAATGCGATGGAAGACTTAGATGTCACAGAACAAACACGCGTTATTTTAATGTGTCCACAAGGCGAGCCATTTTCACATCAGAAAGCTGTTGAATTAAGCAAGGCTGACCACATCGTTTTCATATGCGGACATTATGAAGGTTACGATGAACGTATCCGAACACATCTTGTCACAGATGAAATATCAATGGGTGACTATGTTTTAACAGGTGGAGAATTGCCAGCGATGACCATGACTGATGCTATTGTTAGACTGATTCCAGGTGTTTTAGGTAATGAACAGTCACATCAAGACGATTCATTTTCAGATGGGTTATTAGAGTTTCCGCAATATACACGTCCGCGTGAATTTAAGGGTCTAACAGTTCCAGATGTTTTATTGTCTGGAAATCATGCCAATATTGATGCATGGAGACATGAGCAAAAGTTGATCCGCACATATAATAAAAGACCTGACTTAATTGAAAAATATCCATTAACTAATGCAGATAAGCAAATATTAGAAAGATATAAAATAGGATTGAAAAAAGGTTAGTGTTGTGCTAACATAATCTGAGTGTGGAAACACAAAAATCACTATGATCCGCTGCTATATATTTGTCGAGGCAAGAACATAGGTTGAAGAGGAGAATTTATAATGACAAATCACAAATTAATCGAAGCAGTAACTAAATCACAATTACGTACAGACTTACCAAGTTTCCGTCCTGGCGATACTTTACGTGTACACGTACGTATCATTGAGGGTACTCGTGAGCGTATCCAAGTATTCGAAGGCGTTGTAATTAAACGTCGTGGCGGTGGCGTTTCTGAAACGTTTACAGTTCGTAAAATTTCATCAGGTGTTGGCGTGGAACGTACATTCCCATTACACACACCAAAAATTGAAAAAATCGAAGTTAAACGTCGTGGTAAAGTACGTCGTGCTAAATTATATTACTTACGTAGTTTACGTGGTAAAGCTGCTAGAATCCAAGAAATTCGTTAATCAGCATTTAAACAAAGTTATGTATGAGTCAAATTCGACTCAAACAACAAAGCCATCTAGGTCACTTTTATGGAGTGATATAGATGGCTTTTTTGCTGTTTAGTTAATGTAAAGTTGATAATGTAATTGTTTTTCCCTTCTTTATTCATAACGTGTTTGCTCAAAATGGTTATATAAACATGAGGCTGGGACATTAATCAATGTTCTATGCTCTACGAAGTTATATTGGCAGTAGTTGACTGAACGAAAATGCGCTTGTAACAAGCTTTTTTCAATTCTAGTCAGGGGCCCCAACACAGAAGCTGACGAAAAGTCAGCTTACAATAATGTGCAAGTTGGGGTGTGGGCCCCAACATAGAGAATTTCGAAATGAAATTCTACAGGCAATGCGAGTTGGGGGGGCGGGGCCCCAACAAAGAGAAATTGGATTCCCAATTTCTACAGACAATGCAAGTTGGCGGGGCCCCAACATAGAAGCTGGCGGAAAGTCAGCTTACAATAATGTGCAAGTTGGGGTGGGACGACGAAATAAATTTTGCGAAAATATCATTTCTGTCCCACTCCCATTAAATATATGCGTAGCAACATTATTTTTGTCTTGCCCATCTCGTGAAAATAATACTACATATAATGCCAAATATAGTAATTGTTATAAGTAAATAATAGTATGGTGGGGTATAGCTCAATTGAATCTTTGTTATATTTTTAGGTGCTTTAATGCCGGTCATAACACCATTTACTTGTTCAACTTTAAGACTTTGATCACCTGATGTCGCTTGCATACCTTGATTATATGCTGTTGGCAAAACAATATACCCAGATGAATTTTTATTTTTAGTAATAGTATAACCTTGCTTTGTCTTACTAACTTTGACAGCCTCTAATGAATTTGAAGCGTCTTTAAGCGTGGTATAATCTTCGCCGTATATCCCTTTTAAATTTACACGATACTTACCTTTAGGCAATGATAATCTAATCCTATCTGAAGCTTTAATGCGTATCGTTACGGGTTTTACAAAGCGTCGATATTTATAAGTGAGTTTATTTCTTTCTTGTGTATATTCATTCACTTTAACATCATGAGCTTTATCCGGCGAAAGTAATTCTAAATCCATTTCAAAATACAAATCTTTAAATTGATTAGAAACTGATTTTGGCAACTGTACAGTTAGACCACCATTATTTTGTTTAACTTGTAATAAATGTTTTGTAGGAGATTGCCAGGCTGCACTATTTAATTTAATTGTTGAATCTGATAGTAAATTTTTATTGGCTTTAAAATGTGTATTAACATCTTTAGTATTGTTAGAAACAATCCCTTGCAACATTGCTTGTTCTTTATCTAATGGAGATTTTAATTCTTTATTGGAAAAGACCTTATTTGTAATATGTGCACTTGGATAATGGATGGTATTTTTAGAATGAATCCAACGAACTTTATTGTCTTTGTGTTCAGAGTTAATTTTAAATCCATATGGTAAGTTGTCATCATGATTCACTCTAATTCGATCATTAACATTCCAAAGTGATAGTAAATTTTGACGATTGCCAAGTAGTCTATAAGTGCTGTTTTTATCAATTGGCATATTAATTTGGAGTGTCTTGTCATAATATTTTAAAATGTCTCCATTAAAAATACTAGAATATAATGAAATGCCATTATAATGATATATAAATGGTGAATTTAATGCATAGTCTGACATATAATCAATGCGATTAAATGGGCCTGTTGCATTTTGATTTATCTTTTTTATAAGCTGGTTTACATAGTTACTATGGTAATCGTGTTGTTTCAACGTTGATAATGATTGTTGATAAGGTTTGATTGCCATATTTTTGTTGTTATCTAAAATGACGATTTGTTGAATCATAACGATTAATACTAATATTGCAACGGTTAATTTTTTATAATGCCATAAACTAAATTTTAAAATAACGGCAAGCACCATTAGCAGTATAATACCTACTATAAGTGCGAGTGGGTGTGTCGGTGATAGTAATACATAAAGTAATGCGATGATGCTTACTGGTATTGTTCTGATTAAATAATATTTCATATTTAATGTTGATAAATGTTGAATAAACAATCCGCAAAGAGCACTTGATGATAGTGCTAAGATATAAACCCAACGCCTTTCTGGAAATGAAAAACCATTAAAAGCACTGTCGAAATACTGTGATAATGAACCAATAAATAATATCCATGTTACTATTGCGAAAAGTCTATAAAAGTAAAAACGATACAGTTTGAATGACAATAATGCAACGATAGTAAGAATTGAAATCGTAATGAAAAATCCATCGCTAAAGAAAAAATAATGATAATCAAGTGGTGTCAAAAACGGTATATCAACATTGGGATTTTGTTTTCTGTCATTTTCCAAAAACGCAGAAATGCCAGTGAATAAACCAAATACACTTGATAATACACTCAAAACTGTAGCAGATATGACGCAAATTAATTTTTGTGTTCTAGAGACAATGTCATATTTGTAAGTGAAAATGAGTCGATATAAATAGTAGCAACCTATAATAATAGCTTGATAATAACTGAAATAAAAATTGCTGAATAGTGTTAGGGCTATCGCAACAATGAAAATACCGATTTTGCGTTGTTGAAAATATCTTTCCAAACCAAGAATCGATAATGGCAATAAATATAATAAATTTCCATAAAATGACCAAGTAAAATTAAAGTATATAACGACAGTTGACATGCCGTATAAAATCGTAGCGATCATATTTGTTGAGCGTTTAAAGTGTAATATTTTAAATAAGTAGAAGGTCACGACAAACGTTATGATAGCTCGTATCATAGCCATAATAAGTTGGTTTGTCGGCCAAAAATGTATTGTTGTCGGATTAAATATACCAATCGTTTCTCCTATTTTAATAAATAGAAAATTTAGCCACATTAATGGTGACAGCGAATAATAATATGATAGTCCTTTCATATAATCGCCACCTAATCCAAACGATGCATCATATAAACTAGAAAAACTACTTAGATGTTCATACAAATACATTTGAAATGGCATCATTTGACGGAATCCATCTCCAGCTCCACTAAAAACAGTACCATTCACAATATAATCATAGATATGAGTAGAAAATAAAATAAGCGTTAATATTACGCTCATGAAAGTTATGACCAAGAATTGTTTGACGTTTGAATTTAACCATTTTTTTAACACAACATTATCCTCAACTTTCAAATTTAAAATTAAGTTTAACTGAAACTAAAGTTAATGAGGTTCTCGATAGGTAAAGACAAAGATGACTGTGGAACAGATACCTTATCATAGTTACTTAAACTTTGGATTATTTTTAGTTTATCATTAAACAAATATATTGAATAATAAAAATGTCATACTGTATTAATTGAATATCACCTAATAAGCAGCTTAGATTTATTAAATGAAAATTTTTAATTATAGAAAACTTGGATTAATCACTTATACCTTAATCTAAAGCATTGTTAAGAAGTGTGACAATGTTAAAATAAATATAGTTGAATTAATGAATTTGTTCTATAATTAACAAGTTATAGATTTTAATAATGAGAAAAGAATTGACGAAAGTAAGGTGAATTGAATGGTTATTCAATGGTATCCAGGACATATGGCGAAAGCCAAAAGAGAAGTAAGTGAACAATTAAAAAAAGTAGATGTAGTGTTTGAACTAGTAGATGCAAGAATTCCATATAGTTCAAGAAACCCTATGATAGATGAAGTTATTAACCAAAAACCACGTGTTGTTATATTAAATAAAAAAGATATGTCTAATTTAAATGAGATGTCAAAATGGGAACAATTTTTTATTGATAAAGGATACTATCCTGTATCAGTGGATGCTAAGCACGGTAAAAATTTAAAGAAAGTGGAAGCTGCAGCAATTAAGGCGACTGCTGAAAAATTTGAACGCGAAAAAGCGAAAGGACTTAAACCTAGAGCGATAAGAGCAATGATTGTTGGAATTCCAAATGTTGGTAAATCCACATTAATAAATAAACTGGCAAAGCGTAGTATTGCACAGACTGGTAATAAACCAGGTGTGACCAAACAACAACAATGGATTAAAGTTGGTAATGCATTACAATTATTAGACACACCAGGGATACTTTGGCCTAAATTTGAAGATGAAGAAGTCGGTAAGAAGTTGAGTTTAACAGGCGCGATTAAAGATAGTATTGTGCACTTAGATGAAGTTGCCATCTATGGTCTGAACTTTTTAATTCAAAATGATTTAGCGCGCTTAAAAGCACATTATAAAATCGAAGTACCTGAAGATGCAGAAATCATAGCGTGGTTTGATGCGATAGGGAAAAAACGTGGCTTAATTCGTCGTGGTAATGAAATTGATTACGAAGCAGTCATTGAACTGATTATTTATGATATTCGAAATGCTAAAATAGGAAATTATTGTTTTGATATTTTTAAAGATATGACTGAGGAATTAGCAAATGACGCTAACAATTAAAGAAGTAACGCAGTTGATTAATGCGGTTAATACAATAGAAGAATTAGAAAATCATGAATGCTTTTTAGATGAGCGAAAAGGTGTACAAAATGCCATAGCCAGACGAAGAAAAGCGTTAGAAAAAGAACTAGCTTTAAAAGAAAAATATGTTGAAATGACTTACTTTGAAAATGAAATATTAAAAGAGAATCCCAATGCTATTATTTGTGGTATTGATGAAGTTGGAAGGGGACCTTTAGCAGGTCCAGTCGTTGCATGCGCAACAATTTTAAATTCAAATCACAATTATTTGGGCCTTGATGACTCGAAAAAAGTACCTGTTACGAAACGTCTAGAATTAAATGAAGCACTAAAAAATGAAGTTACTGCTTTTGCATTTGGTATCGCGACAGCTGAAGAAATAGATGAATTTAATATTTATAAAGCTACTCAAATCGCCATGCAGCGAGCTATTGATGGATTATCAGTACAACCAACGCATTTATTGATAGACGCGATGACGCTTGATAATGCACTGCCTCAAGTATCTTTAATCAAGGGTGATGCAAGAAGTGTATCTATTGCAGCTGCAAGTATCATGGCAAAGGTTTTTCGTGATGATTATATGACACAGTTATCTAAAGATTATCCTGAATATGGTTTTGAAAAAAACGCGGGTTACGGTACCAAACAACATTTACTAGCAATCGATGATATTGGCATTATGAAAGAGCATAGAAAAAGCTTTGAACCTATAAAATCGTTACTGTAAATCGTAAAATACAATTAAATGATAAAAAAGTAGCATTTAAGTTTACAATAGCGCTTACATTTTTTATAATTGTAAGGGAACTTAACCTAAGTAACAGGAGGATGGAAGATGAATATCCACGAGTATCAAGGTAAAGAAATATTTCGTTCAATGGGCGTTGCAGTTCCAGAAGGACGAGTAGCATTTACTGCTGAAGAAGCGGTGGAGAAAGCAAAAGAATTAAATTCTGATGTATATGTTGTAAAAGCACAAATTCATGCTGGAGGTAGAGGTAAAGCAGGCGGAGTAAAAATTGCTAAATCTTTATCAGAGGTAGAAACATATGCAAAAGAATTATTAGGGAAAACTTTGGTGACACATCAAACTGGTCCAGAAGGTAAAGAAATTAAGCGTTTATATATCGAAGAAGGTTGTGCTATTCAAAAAGAATATTACGTTGGATTCGTTATTGATCGTGCGACTGACCAAGTAACATTGATGGCGTCTGAAGAAGGGGGCACTGAGATTGAAGAAGTTGCTGCGAAGACTCCTGAAAAGATCTTCAAAGAAACTATCGATCCAGTAATCGGACTTTCACCATTCCAAGCAAGACGAATTGCGTTTAATATTAATATTCCTAAAGAATCTGTTAACAAAGCTGCTAAATTCTTATTAGCACTTTATAATGTATTCATTGAAAAAGATTGTTCAATCGTAGAAATCAACCCATTAGTTACAACAGCTGATGGTGATGTATTGGCATTAGATGCTAAAATTAATTTTGATGATAATGCATTATTCAGACATAAAGATGTTGTAGAATTACGTGATTTAGAAGAAGAAGATCCGAAAGAGATTGAAGCGTCTAAACATGATTTATCATACATTGCATTAGATGGTGACATCGGATGTATGGTGAATGGTGCAGGTTTAGCCATGGCAACAATGGATACGATTAATCATTTCGGTGGAAACCCAGCCAATTTCTTAGATGCAGGCGGAAGCGCTACTAGAGAAAAAGTAACTGAAGCATTTAAAATCATTTTAGGTGATGAAAATGTTAAAGGTATTTTTGTAAACATTTTCGGTGGCATTATGAAATGTGATGTTATCGCAGAAGGTATCGTTGAAGCTGTAAAAGAAGTAGATTTAACTTTACCACTAGTTGTACGCTTAGAAGGTACAAATGTTGAGTTAGGTAAAAAAATCTTAAAAGACTCAGGATTAGCAATTGAACCAGCAGCAACAATGGCTGAAGGTGCACAAAAAATTGTTAAACTAGTCAAAGAAGCATAAGGAAAGGATGGGAGCACTAAGATGAGTGTATTTATAGATAAGAATACTAAAGTAATGGTACAAGGTATTACAGGGTCTACTGCCCTTTTCCATACAAAACAAATGCTTGATTATGGTACGAAAATAGTAGCAGGTGTGACGCCTGGTAAAGGTGGTCAAGTTGTTGAAGGCGTTCCTGTTTTCAACACTGTTGAAGAAGCTAAAAATGAAACTGGGGCAACGGTTTCAGTCATTTACGTTCCAGCACCATTTGCTGCAGACTCAATTTTAGAAGCAGCTGATGCAGACTTAGATATGGTTATTTGTATCACTGAACATATTCCTGTATTAGACATGGTTAAAGTTAAACGCTACTTACAAGGTAGAAAAACACGTTTAGTTGGTCCAAACTGTCCAGGTGTGATTACAGCAGATGAATGTAAAATTGGTATTATGCCTGGCTATATTCACAAAAAAGGTCATGTTGGTGTAGTATCACGTTCAGGTACACTAACATATGAAGCAGTGCACCAATTGACTGAAGAAGGTATTGGTCAAACTACAGCTGTTGGTATTGGTGGAGACCCAGTCAACGGAACAAACTTTATTGATGTTTTAAAAGCATTCAATGAAGATGACGAAACGAAAGCAGTTGTTATGATTGGTGAAATCGGTGGTACAGCTGAAGAAGAAGCAGCTGAATGGATTAAAGCGAATATGACAAAACCAGTTGTAGGCTTTATCGGTGGACAAACAGCACCTCCTGGAAAACGTATGGGACATGCTGGTGCGATCATTTCAGGTGGTAAAGGTACTGCTGAAGAGAAAATTAAAACATTAAATAGTTGTGGTGTGAAAACAGCGGCAACACCTTCAGAAATTGGTTCAACATTAATTGAAGCTGCTAAAGAAGCAGGTATTTATGAATCATTATTAACAGTTAATAAATAAAGTTAAAAGATGATATAAATGGCTATAGCCCATTCCGTACTTTATAAAAGTATCGGAAATGGGCTATTTGTCGTGCGATGAATTTTAGTACACTTTTCATATTTCGGAAAGGCAAGTTAATTATTTTACCTCCTTCAATAGCTTTCTAAAACAAAGCAAATTTTTATTAAAATATATAGTACACTATTTTATAATATTTTTATATTATTGTAAGGAGTGTTTCATCATGAATAAACAACAAAGTAAAGTACGCTATTCAATTAGAAAAGTTAGTATTGGAACATTTTTAAATGGTGATTATGATGGAAAATTAATGAAGTTCCAAAGTTTAGATCAAAACTGGAATAATGGTGGATGGCGTAAAGCAGAGGTTGCAAATAAAGTTGTTCATAATTATGAAAATGATATGATTTTTATTAGACCATTTAAAAAAGCATAATTTAAATCGAAGGCAGGACATTGAAATATGAAATTTTCAACTTTAAGTGAAGAAGAATTTACCAACTACACCAAAAAGCACTTCAAACATTATACACAGTCTATAGAATTATATAATTATAGAAATAAAATAAATCATGAAGCACATATTGTGGGAGTGAAGGATGATAAAAATGAAGTTATAGCTGCATGTTTATTAACAGAGGCACGTATTTTTAAATTCTACAAATATTTCTACTCTCATAGAGGTCCTTTACTTGATTATTTCGATGCTAAATTAGTTTGTTACTTTTTTAAAGAATTATCTAAATTCATTTATAAAAATAGAGGAGTATTTATTCTTGTTGATCCATATTTAATAGAGAATTTAAGAGATGCAAACGGTAGGATAATAAAGAATTATAATAATTCAGTGATAGTAAAGATGCTAGGAAAAATTGGGTATCTCCATCAAGGTTATACAACAGGATATTCAAATAAAAGCCAAATTAGGTGGATTTCTGTATTGGATTTAAAAGATAAAGATGAGAATCAACTTTTAAAAGAAATGGAATACCAAACTAGAAGAAATATAAAAAAGACTATTGAGATTGGTGTTAAGGTTGAAGATTTATCTATTGAAGAAACAAATCGATTTTATAAATTGTTTCAAATGGCTGAAGAAAAACATGGTTTTCATTTCATGAATGAAGATTATTTTAAACGAATGCAAGAAATATATAAAGATAAGGCAATGTTAAAGATAGCTTGTATAGATCTTAATGAATATCAAGATAAATTAAAAATACAATTATTGAAAATCGAAAATGAAATGAGGACTGTGAACAGGGCATTAAATGAAAATCCAAATTCTAAAAAGAATAAATCTAAATTAAATCAGTTAAATATGCAATTATCTAGTATTAATAATAGAATTAGTAAAACCGAAGAACTAATATTAGAAGATGGACCTGTTTTGGATTTAGCTGCTGCTTTATTTATATGTACTGATGATGAAGTTTATTATCTATCAAGTGGATCAAATCCTAAATATAATCAGTATATGGGTGCATATCATCTACAATGGCATATGATAAAATATGCAAAATCACATAATATTAATAGGTATAATTTTTATGGAATAACAGGCGTCTTTAGTAATGAGGCGGATGATTTTGGTGTACAACAATTTAAAAAAGGTTTTAATGCACATGTTGAAGAATTAATTGGTGATTTCATCAAACCAGTAAGACCAATTCTATATAAATTTGCAAAACTTATTTATAAGGTTTGATTATAAAGTATGTTGGAAATTGAAATTTAAAATTCTTTCCAACATACTTTTCACTTTTTAAGTCGGTATTTTACTCCTTAAATTAACATTACATCGATAATGTTTTTGTATTAGAAATGTAAAACAAAAATAGAATATGATTTTGTATGATTAAAAAAAGGAGTTGATTTATTGATTAGACTATTTTTGCTTAAGTTATACTGGGCACACTTTTCGACTAAACAAATTCATCAATTTTTAATGGCATATCCTAATGTAATTAAAGAGGGGGGCAGAAAAAAAGATAGTTATTTATGTGAATGGGTGAATAGGGAAGAAAATGCTCATTTATTACGTAAATACTATGCTTTTATAAAACTTGATCATAACGATATTATTAAAGAACTGCAGAAATTAAAAGTAAGTTACATTACATATATGGATACTGAATACCCAGTGCTATTAAAAGAAATATATCAATTTCCATTACTTCTTTTCTATAAAGGGAACATCAAATTAATAAATAATATGCATCATTTGGCAGTAGTAGGTGCAAGAGATTCTACAAGTTATACCCAACAGTCTTTAGAATTTTTATTATCAAATGATAAAAGCAAATATTTAACAATTGTTTCCGGCCTTGCTCAAGGAGCTGATGCAATGGCACATCAAATAGCTTTAAAATACAATCTCCCTACAATAGCAGTTTTAGCCTTTGGCCATCAAACACATTATCCCAAAAGTACATTAGCATTAAGAAATAAAATAGAAGAAAAAGGTTTAGTTATATCCGAATATCCACCACATACACCAATTGCTAAATATAGATTTCCTGAGCGCAATAGAATTATCAGCGGTTTGTCAAAAGGGGTTTTAATTACTGAGGCTAAGGAACAAAGTGGCAGTCACATCACGATAGATTTTGCATTAGAGCAAAATAGAAATGTTTATGTTTTACCTGGATCTATGTTTAATCCTATGACAAAAGGTAATTTATTACGTATCCAAGAAGGTGCTAAGGTAGTATTAAACGCTAATGATATATTTGAAGACTACTATATTTAAAACTAAAAATAACGAGTTGCTTCATATTTCTTTTGTTACCCTGTGTAATTTATTTTTTAATAAAATCTATAAAAAATAGACAGGGAAAATGATTTGTTTAGATATAAAACGTTGACAAAAGCAAAATTAAGCGTTTATCATTTATCTTTAGTAATTAGATTAGCGAGGGGGAAATGACATTGGCAGATAATTTAGTCATTGTTGAATCGCCTGCAAAAGCAAAAACCATTGAAAAGTATTTAGGTAAGAAATATAAAGTTATAGCTTCAATGGGACACGTCAGAGACTTACCAAGAAGTCAAATGGGTGTCGACACTGAAGATAATTACGAACCAAAATATATAACAATACGCGGAAAAGGTCCTGTTGTAAAAGAATTGAAAAAACATGCAAAAAAAGCGAAAAACGTCTTTCTCGCAAGTGACCCCGACCGTGAAGGTGAAGCAATTGCTTGGCATTTATCAAAAATTTTAGAGCTTGAAGATTCTAAAGAAAATCGCGTTGTTTTCAACGAAATAACTAAAGACGCTGTTAAAGAAAGTTTTAAAAATCCTAGAGAAATTGAAATGAACTTAGTCGATGCACAACAAGCGCGTCGAATATTAGATAGATTAGTTGGCTATAACATCTCGCCAGTTCTTTGGAAAAAAGTAAAAAAAGGGTTGTCAGCGGGTCGAGTTCAATCTGTTGCACTTCGTTTAGTCATTGACCGTGAAAATGAAATTCGAAACTTTAAACCAGAAGAATATTGGACTATTGAAGGAGAATTTAGATACAAAAAATCAAAATTCAATGCTAAATTCCTTCATTATAAAAATAAACCATTTAAACTAAAAACGAAAAAAGATGTTGAGAAAATTACAGCTGCATTAGATGGAGATCAATTCGAAATTACAAACGTGACTAAAAAAGAAAAAACGCGTAATCCAGCAAATCCATTTACAACTTCTACATTACAACAAGAGGCGGCACGTAAATTAAACTTTAAAGCTAGAAAAACAATGATGGTCGCACAACAATTATATGAAGGTATAGATTTGAAAAAACAAGGTACGATTGGTTTAATAACATATATGAGAACTGATTCTACACGTATTTCAGATACTGCCAAAGCTGAAGCAAAACAGTATATAACTGATAAATACGGTGAATCTTACACTTCTAAACGTAAAGCATCAGGGAAACAAGGTGACCAAGATGCCCATGAGGCTATTAGACCTTCAAGTACTATGCGTACGCCAGATGATATGAAGTCATTTTTGACGAAAGACCAATATCGATTATACAAATTAATTTGGGAACGATTTGTTGCTAGTCAAATGGCTCCAGCAATACTTGATACAGTCTCATTAGATATAACACAAGGTGACATTAAATTTAGAGCGAATGGTCAAACAATCAAGTTTAAAGGATTTATGACACTTTATGTTGAAACTAAAGATGATAGTGATAGCGAAAAGGAAAATAAACTGCCTAAATTAGAGCAAGGTGATAAAGTCACAGCAACTCAAATTGAACCAGCTCAACACTATACACAACCACCTCCAAGATATACTGAGGCGAGATTAGTAAAAACACTAGAAGAATTGAAAATTGGGCGACCATCAACTTATGCACCGACAATTGATACGATTCAAAAGCGTAACTATGTCAAATTAGAAAGTAAGCGTTTTGTTCCTACTGAGTTGGGAGAAATAGTTCATGAACAAGTGAAAGAATACTTCCCAGAGATTATTGATGTGGAATTCACAGTGAATATGGAAACGTTACTTGATAAGATTGCAGAAGGCGACATTACATGGAGAAAAGTAATCGACGGTTTCTTTAGTAGCTTTAAACAAGATGTTGAACGTGCTGAAGAAGAGATGGAAAAGATTGAAATCAAAGATGAGCCAGCCGGTGAAGACTGTGAAGTTTGTGGTTCTCCTATGGTTATAAAAATGGGACGCTATGGTAAGTTTATGGCTTGCTCAAACTTCCCGGATTGTCGTAATACAAAAGCGATAGTTAAATCTATTGGTGTTAAATGTCCAAAATGTAATGATGGCGACGTCGTAGAAAGAAAATCTAAAAAGAATCGTGTCTTTTATGGATGTTCGAAATATCCTGAATGCGACTTTATCTCTTGGGATAAGCCGATTGGAAGAGATTGTCCAAAATGTAACCAATATCTTGTTGAAAATAAAAAAGGCAAGACAACACAAGTAATATGTTCAAATTGCGATTATAAAGAGGCGGCGCAGAAATAATATTTTTATTTCCTAGAGACATTTTAAGAATGTTAAATAGAATCATTAGTGAATCTTATTTTAAAGATAGTAATGGATTAATCTAAATAAGTGCGGATAATATAAACATAACAACATAATTAAAAGACATAAATGACAATAAAAGGAGTATAGAAATGACTCAAACTGTAAATGTAATAGGTGCTGGTCTTGCCGGTTCAGAAGCGGCATATCAATTAGCTGAAAGAGGAATTAAAGTTAATCTAATAGAGATGAGACCTGTTAAACAAACACCAGCGCACCATACTGATAAATTTGCGGAACTTGTATGTTCCAATTCATTACGCGGAAATGCTTTAACTAATGGTGTGGGTGTTTTAAAAGAAGAAATGAGAAGATTGAATTCTATAATTATTGAAGCGGCTGATAAGGCACGAGTTCCAGCTGGTGGTGCATTAGCAGTTGATAGACACGATTTTTCAGGTTATATTACTGAAACACTCAAAAATCATGAAAATATCACAGTTATTAATGAAGAAATTAATGCCATTCCAGATGGATACACAATTATCGCAACAGGACCACTTACTACAGAAACCCTTGCGCAAGAAATAGTGGACATTACTGGTAAAGATCAACTTTATTTCTATGATGCAGCTGCTCCAATTATTGAAAAAGAATCTATTGATATGGATAAAGTTTACTTAAAGTCCCGTTATGATAAAGGTGAAGCTGCATATTTAAACTGTCCTATGACTGAGGATGAATTTAATCGCTTTTATGATGCAGTATTAGAAGCTGAAGTTGCACCTGTAAATTCATTTGAAAAAGAAAAATATTTCGAGGGTTGTATGCCTTTTGAAGTAATGGCAGAACGCGGACGCAAGACATTACTATTTGGACCAATGAAACCAGTAGGATTAGAAGATCCAAAGACGGGGAAGCGTCCTTATGCAGTGGTTCAATTAAGACAAGATGACGCTGCTGGCACACTCTACAATATTGTCGGCTTCCAAACGCATTTAAAATGGGGAGCTCAAAAAGAAGTCATTAAATTAATTCCAGGCTTAGAAAATGTTGATATTGTTAGATATGGTGTGATGCATAGAAATACCTTCATTAATTCACCGGACGTATTAAACGAGAAATATGAATTGATTTCACAACCAAACATACAGTTTGCGGGACAAATGACTGGTGTTGAAGGTTATGTAGAAAGCGCAGCTAGCGGCTTAGTTGCAGGCATCAATCTTGCGCATAAAATATTAGGCAAAGGTGAGGTAGTATTTCCGAGAGAAACTATGATTGGAAGTATGGCTTACTATATTTCTCATGCTAAAAACAATAAGAATTTCCAACCTATGAATGCTAACTTCGGGTTATTACCATCTTTAGAAACTAGAATTAAAGATAAAAAAGAACGCTATGAAGCACAAGCTAATAGAGCTTTGGATTACTTAGAAAATTTCAAAAAAACTTTATAAAATAGTTAGAAAGACTAGATATGCTATTCATTCTTAAGTCATCAACGAGTAAGTAATGACTTTCTAAATGGAAAATACTTATCCTAGTCTTTTTAATTTTGGAATTGTTACGTATTTCTGACAATTGAGAATTCGCATTCAAAAAATATCTAAATAAATAACACGCAATAAGTTGATTGATGTAACATGTAAGAGAATGTTTTAAATAAACTTTATTTAAAAGACAATGAAATAATAAATGGCAAGGCTATTAATAAAGACTTTTAGTAATTAATTTAAAAAAGAGGTATTCTAATTAACAGGTTTTCCGATTAGTTACAATTATTTAATTCTCAAAAGATTTAGAATTGATTATCAAATTACTGTAAGCCCTTTGCTGTATATGCTACAATTCTTATTGATGGAGGGTAAATGTATTGAATCATATTCAAGAAGCGTTTTTAAATACATTGAAAGTTGAACGGAATTTTTCGGAACATACATTGAAATCATATCAAGATGACTTAATTCAGTTTAATCAATTTTTAGAACAAGAACATTTACAGTTGAATACTTTTGAATACAGAGATGCTAGAAATTATTTGAGCTATTTATATTCAAATCATTTGAAAAGAACATCTGTTTCTCGTAAAATCTCAACGTTAAGAACTTTCTATGAATATTGGATGACGCTTGATGAGAGCATTATTAATCCATTTGTTCAATTAGTACATCCGAAAAAAGAAAAATATCTTCCGCAATTCTTTTACGAAGAAGAAATGGAAGCGTTATTTAAAACTGTAGAAGAGGACACTTCAAAAAGTTTACGGGATCGAGTTATTCTTGAATTGTTATATGCTACAGGTATCCGTGTTTCGGAATTAGTTAATATTAAAAAACAAGATATAGATTTTTACGCGAATGGTGTTACCGTATTAGGAAAAGGGAGCAAAGAGCGCTTTGTACCGTTTGGTGCTTATTGTAGACAAAGCATCGAAAATTATTTAGAACATTTCAAACCAATTCAGTCATGCAATCATGATTTTCTTATTGTAAATATGAAGGGTGAAGCAATCACTGAACGCGGTGTACGATATGTTTTAAATGATATTGTTAAACGAACAGCAGGCGTAAGTGAGATTCATCCCCACAAGCTCAGACATACATTTGCAACGCATTTATTGAATCAAGGTGCAGACCTAAGAACAGTACAATCGTTATTAGGTCATGTTAATTTGTCAACAACTGGTAAATATACACACGTATCTAACCAACAATTAAGAAAAGTGTATCTAAATGCACATCCTCGAGCGAAAAAGGAGAATGAAACATGAGTAATACAACATTACATGCAACAACAATTTATGCTGTAAGACATAATGGGAAAGCAGCTATGGCTGGAGATGGGCAAGTAACGCTTGGTCAACAAGTCATCATGAAACAAACGGCAAGAAAAGTTCGTCGTTTATATGAAGGTAAAGTGTTAGCTGGTTTCGCAGGTAGTGTAGCAGATGCGTTTACGTTATTTGAAAAATTCGAAACAAAATTACAACAGTTTAGTGGTAACTTAGAAAGAGCTGCTGTTGAATTGGCACAAGAATGGCGAGGCGATAAACAATTACGTCAATTAGAAGCTATGCTAATTGTAATGGATAAAGATGCTATTTTAGTTGTCAGTGGAACTGGCGAAGTTATTGCCCCAGATGATGACCTTATCGCTATTGGATCAGGAGGCAACTACGCATTAAGCGCAGGACGTGCATTGAAACGCCATGCATCGCATTTGTCTGCTGAAGAAATGGCATATGAGAGCTTGAAAGTAGCGGCTGATATTTGTGTCTTTACCAACGATAATATTGTTGTCGAAACACTATAATAATCAGAGCATGATAAATAATTATGAGCAATTAATTTTAGTTAAAAGACGGAGGAATGAAATTAATGGATACAGCTGGAATAAGATTAACTCCAAAAGAAATCGTATCTAAATTAAATGAATACATCGTTGGACAAAATGATGCTAAACGTAAAGTGGCAATTGCCCTACGTAATCGATACAGAAGAAGTTTATTAGATGAGGAATCAAAGCAAGAAATTTCACCTAAAAATATTTTGATGATTGGACCAACCGGTGTTGGTAAAACTGAAATTGCAAGAAGAATGGCCAAAGTTGTCGGCGCACCATTTATAAAAGTAGAAGCTACTAAATTTACTGAGGTAGGTTATGTAGGACGAGATGTTGAAAGTATGGTTAGAGATCTTGTTGATGTTTCAGTAAGATTAGTCAAGGCGCAGAAAAAATCATTGGTACAAGATGAAGCAACAGCTAAGGCCAATGAAAAACTTGTTAAGTTGTTAGTTCCAAGTATGAAAAAGAAAGCATCTCAAACGAATAATCCTTTAGAGTCACTTTTCGGAGGTGCAATTCCAAATTTCGGACAAAATAACGAAGATGAAGAAGAACCACCTACTGAGGAAATTAAAACAAAACGTTCTGAGATTAAGAGACAATTAGAAGAAGGCAAACTTGAAAAAGAAAAGGTAAGAATTAAAGTCGAACAAGATCCTGGTGCTATAGGTATGCTAGGTACAAATCAAAATCAGCAAATGCAAGAGATGATGAATCAATTAATGCCTAAAAAGAAAGTTGAGCGAGAAGTTGCTGTTGAGACGGCAAGGAAAATCTTAGCTGATAGTTATGCGGATGAACTAATTGATCAAGAAAGCGCTAACCAAGAAGCTCTTGAATTAGCAGAACAAATGGGTATCATCTTTATAGATGAAATCGACAAAGTTGCGACGAATAATCATAATAGTGGTCAAGATGTCTCAAGACAAGGTGTTCAAAGAGATATTTTACCTATACTTGAAGGTAGCGTTATTCAAACCAAATATGGTACTGTGAATACTGAACATATGCTGTTTATAGGTGCTGGAGCTTTCCATGTATCAAAGCCGAGTGACTTGATACCAGAATTGCAAGGTCGTTTTCCGATTAGAGTTGAACTTGATAGTTTATCGGTAGAAGATTTTGTAAGAATTTTGACAGAACCAAAATTGTCATTAATTAAACAATATGAAGCATTGCTTCAAACAGAAGAAGTTACTGTAAACTTTACGGATGAAGCAATTACTCGCTTAGCTGAGATTGCTTATCAAGTAAATCAAGATACAGACAACATTGGTGCACGTCGACTTCATACAATTTTAGAAAAGATGTTAGAAGATTTATCATTCGAAGCACCAAGTATGCCGAATGCAGTTGTAGATATTACCCCACAATATGTTGATGATAAATTAAAATCAATTTCAACAAATAAAGATTTAAGTGCATTTATTCTATAAAAATATACAAAAGGAGAAAAATTCATGAGCTTATTATCTAAAACGAGAGAGTTAAACACGTTACTTCAAAAACACAAAGGTATTGCGGTTGATTTTAAAGATGTAGCACAAACGATTAGTAGCGTAACTGTAACAAATGTATTTATTGTATCGCGTCGAGGTAAAATTTTAGGATCGAGTCTAAATGAATTATTAAAAAGTCAAAGAATTATTCAAATGTTGGAAGAAAGACATATTCCAAGTGAATATACAGAACGATTAATGGAAGTTAAACAAACAGAATCAAATATTGATATCGACAATGTATTAACAGTTTTCCCACCTGAAAACAGAGAATTATTCATAGATAGTCGTACAACTATCTTCCCAATTTTAGGTGGAGGAGAAAGATTAGGTACATTAGTACTTGGTCGAGTACATGATGATTTTAATGAAAATGATTTGGTACTAGGTGAATATGCTGCTACAGTTATTGGTATGGAAATCTTACGTGAGAAGCATAGTGAAGTAGAAAAAGAAGCGCGCGATAAAGCTGCTATTACAATGGCGATTAATTCATTATCTTATTCTGAAAAAGAAGCAATTGAACATATCTTTGAAGAACTTGGCGGTACGGAAGGCCTATTAATCGCATCAAAAGTTGCAGATAGAGTTGGTATTACTAGATCTGTAATTGTAAATGCACTACGTAAATTAGAAAGTGCTGGTGTAATTGAATCACGTTCTTTAGGAATGAAAGGTACTTTCATTAAAGTTAAAAAAGAAAAATTCTTAGATGAATTAGAAAAAAGTAAGTAAGTCGATGAGTCTGGGACATAATTCAATGTCCTAGTCGTGACGATGTTATCTTGGCAGTAGTCAACGAAATGACTTTGATGATTATGTTGAAGTCATTTCTTTATTTTTGTCTAATTTTCAATCAAATTGATATTCCACATTAACATGATAGAATTACCTTTAAATTTATGAAAAAATGCTTGAAAAACATTTGCTTTAGACACGGCATTATGTTATATTTATTTTCGGCTATAAAGCCAATACACACATATCAAACGTGATTGTGTAAAGGGTGCAATATTTGTATATTGTCTTTACAATAGTTTGCTATGGAGGTAATTAACCAATAGGAGGAATTTATAATGGCAGTAATTTCAATGAAACAATTACTAGAAGCGGGTGTTCACTTCGGTCACCAAACACGTCGTTGGAACCCAAAAATGAAAAAATATATCTTCACTGAGAGAAATGGTATTTATATCATCGACTTACAAAAAACAGTGAAAAAAGTAGACGAGGCATACAACTTCTTGAAACAAGTTTCAGAAGATGGTGGACAAGTCTTATTCGTAGGAACTAAAAAACAAGCACAAGAATCAGTTAAATCTGAAGCAGAACGTGCTGGTCAATTCTACATTAACCAAAGATGGTTAGGTGGATTATTAACTAACTATAAAACAATCTCAAAACGAATCAAACGTATTTCTGAAATTGAAAAAATGGAAGAAGATGGTTTATTCGAAGTATTACCTAAAAAAGAAGTAGTAGAACTTAAAAAAGAATACGACCGTTTAATCAAATTCTTAGGCGGAATTCGTGATATGAAATCAATGCCTCAAGCATTATTCGTAGTTGACCCACGTAAAGAGCGTAATGCAATTGCTGAAGCTCGTAAATTAAATATTCCTATCGTAGGTATCGTTGACACTAACTGTGATCCTGACGAAATTGACTACGTTATCCCAGCAAACGACGATGCTATCCGTGCGGTTAAATTATTGACTGCTAAAATGGCAGATGCAATCTTAGAAGGTCAACAAGGCGTTTCTAATGAAGAAGTAGCTGCAGAACAAAACATCGATTTAGATGAAAAAGAAAAATCAGAAGAAACAGAAGCAACTGAAGAATAATCAACTGTTGAATCTGACTTAGATATAGTTTAAATGGGTGATAAGATATTAATGCTTATCACCTTTTTTAAAAAGAAAATCGAGGCAAATTACAAATATTCAATTAGAGTATTGGCAATCTTGCCTATAATAATGCTAAAATCATAATATATAAAATGATAACTTATTGGAGGAATAATGAATGGCAACTATTTCAGCAAAACTTGTTAAAGAATTACGTGAAAAAACTGGCGCGGGTATGATGGATTGTAAAAAAGCGCTAACTGAAACTGATGGTGACATCGATAAAGCGATTGATTACCTACGTGAAAAAGGTATTGCTAAAGCAGCTAAAAAAGCAGACCGTATTGCGGCTGAAGGTTTAGTACATGTAGAAACTAAAGGTAACGACGCAGTTATCGTTGAAATCAACTCTGAAACAGACTTTGTTGCTCGTAACGAAGGTTTCCAAGAGTTAGTTAAAGAAATCGCTAATCAAGTATTAGATACAAAAGCTGAAACTGTTGAAGCTTTAATGGAAACAACTTTACCAAATGGTAAATCAGTTGATGAAAGAATTAAAGAAGCAATTTCAACAATCGGTGAAAAATTAAGTGTTCGTCGTTTTGCTATCAGAACTAAAACTGATAACGATGCTTTCGGCGCTTACTTACACATGGGTGGACGCATTGGTGTATTAACAGTTGTTGAAGGTTCAACTGACGAAGAAGCAGCAAGAGACGTTGCTATGCATATCGCTGCAATCAACCCTAAATATGTTTCTTCTGAACAAGTTAGCGAAGAAGAAATCAACCACGAAAGAGAAGTTTTAAAACAACAAGCATTAAATGAAGGTAAACCAGAAAACATCGTTGAAAAAATGGTGGAAGGACGTTTACGTAAATACTTACAAGAAATTTGTGCTGTAGATCAAGACTTCGTTAAAAACCCTGATGTAACAGTTGAAGCTTTCTTAAAAACAAAAGGTGGAAAACTTGTTGACTTCGTACGCTATGAAGTAGGCGAAGGTATGGAAAAACGCGAAGAAAACTTTGCGGATGAAGTTAAAGGACAAATGAAATAATCTGTCATAAAGTAAAACAAGGAAGAAGACACCTTTAATGTTGCTTTATTAAAATGTAAATCATTCTAATAAAACGACAACTGTGTCTTCTTTACTTGTATATGTTACATATATTCACGATAGAGAGGATAAGAAAATGGCTCAAATTTCTAAATATAAACGTGTAGTTTTGAAACTAAGTGGTGAAGCGTTAGCTGGAGAAAAAGGATTTGGTATAAATCCAGTAATTATTAAAAGTGTTGCTGAGCAAGTGGCTGAAGTTGCTAAAATGGACTGTGAAATCGCAGTAATCGTTGGTGGCGGAAACATTTGGAGAGGTAAAACAGGTAGTGACTTAGGTATGGACCGTGGAACTGCTGATTACATGGGTATGCTTGCAACTGTAATGAATGCCTTAGCATTACAAGATAGTTTAGAACAATTGGATTGTGATACACGAGTATTAACATCTATTGAAATGAAGCAAGTGGCTGAACCTTATATTCGTCGTCGTGCAATTAGACACTTAGAAAAGAAACGTGTAGTTATTTTTGCTGCAGGTATTGGAAACCCATACTTTTCTACAGATACTACAGCGGCATTACGTGCTGCAGAAGTTGAAGCAGATGTTATTTTAATGGGCAAAAATAATGTAGATGGTGTATATTCTGCAGATCCTAAAGTAAACAAAGATGCGGTAAAATATGAACATTTAACGCATATTCAAATGCTTCAAGAAGGTTTACAAGTAATGGATTCAACAGCATCCTCATTCTGTATGGATAATAACATTCCGTTAACTGTTTTCTCTATTATGGAAGAAGGAAATATTAAACGTGCTGTTATGGGTGAAAAGATAGGTACGTTAATTACAAAATAAATTTAGAGGTGTAAAATAATGAGTGACATTATTAATGAAACTAAATCAAGAATGCAAAAATCAATCGAAAGCTTATCACGTGAATTAGCTAACATCAGTGCAGGAAGAGCTAATTCAAATTTATTAAACGGCGTAACAGTTGATTACTATGGTGCACCAACACCTGTACAACAATTAGCAAGCATCAATGTTCCAGAAGCACGTTTACTTGTTATTTCTCCATACGACAAAACTTCTGTAGCTGACATCGAAAAAGCGATAATAGCAGCTAACTTAGGTGTCAACCCAACAAGTGATGGTGAAGTGATACGTATTGCAGTACCTGCCTTAACAGAAGAACGTAGAAAAGAGCGCGTTAAAGATGTTAAGAAAATTGGTGAAGAAGCTAAAGTATCTGTTCGAAATATTCGTCGTGATATGAATGATCAGTTGAAAAAAGATGAAAAAAATGGCGACATTACTGAAGATGAGTTGAGAAGTGGTACTGAAGATGTTCAGAAAGCAACAGACAATTCAATAAAAGAAATTGATCAAATGATTGCTGATAAAGAAAAAGATATTATGTCAGTATAAAACTAATATACAATGACATATTAAAATGCCAGTATTAAACGATAATGTAACATTTAAAATGGGCATGTTTAATTAAATCAAAGATGCATGTGATAATTTAAATTCACAATGAGCATAAAAATGGTGTTTAAACAAGTTAATTAAACATATACTTTATAAATAATAGGCATCAGGTATATTGCTATAATAAAGTTATGTAATTTTTAACCTCAGTATGTATGTCACATTTCTGGTGTAAACTGTACCGAGTCAGACTTTGGTACAGTTTTTTTATTTGCTTATTCAATGCATTAAATGAGTATGATAAAATGATAATGATTGTTTAGTAACTTATACTATATGACAGAGATGATCAGGCTCGGAGGAAAGACCATGTTTAAAAAGCTAATAAATAAAAAGAACACTATAAATAATTATAATGAAGAATTAGACTCGTCTAATATACCTGAACATATCGCTATTATTATGGATGGTAATGGGCGATGGGCTAAGAAGCGAAAAATGCCTAGAATTAAAGGTCATTACGAAGGTATGCAAACAATAAAAAAAATTACTAGGGTAGCTAGTGATATTGGTGTTAAGTACTTAACTTTATATGCCTTTTCCACTGAAAATTGGTCAAGACCTGAAAGTGAAGTAAATTATATTATGAATTTGCCTGTCAATTTCTTAAAGACATTTTTACCGGAACTAATTGAAAAAAATGTCAAAGTTGAAACAATTGGATTTACTGATAAGTTGCCAAAATCAACGATAGAAGCAATAAATAATGCTAAAGAAAAGACAGCTAATAATACCGGCTTAAAATTAATATTTGCAATTAATTATGGTGGCAGAGCAGAACTTGTTCATAGTATTAAAAATATGTATGACGAGCTTCATCAACAAGGTTTGAATAGTGATATCATAGATGAAACATATATAAACAATCATTTAATGACAAAAGACTATCCTGATCCAGAGTTGTTAATTCGTACTTCAGGAGAACAAAGAATAAGTAATTTCTTGATTTGGCAAGTTTCGTATAGTGAATTTATCTTTAATCAAAAATTATGGCCTGACTTTGACGAAGATGAATTAATTAAATGTATTAAAATTTATCAGTCACGTCAAAGACGCTTTGGCGGATTGAGTGAGGAGTAGTATAGTATGAAAGTTAGAACGCTGACAGCTATTATTGCCTTAATCGTATTCTTGCCTATCTTGTTAAAAGGCGGCCTTGTGTTAATGATATTTGCTAATATATTAGCATTGATTGCATTAAAAGAATTGTTGAATATGAATATGATTAAATTTGTTTCAGTTCCTGGTTTAATTAGTGCAGTTGGTCTTATCATCATTATGTTGCCACAACATGCAGGGCCATGGGTACAAGTAATTCAATTAAAAAGTTTAATTGCAATGAGCTTTATTGTATTAAGTTATACTGTCTTATCTAAAAACAGATTTAGTTTTATGGATGCTGCATTTTGCTTAATGTCTGTGGCTTATGTAGGCATTGGTTTTATGTTCTTTTATGAAACGAGATCAGAAGGATTACATTACATATTATATGCCTTTTTAATTGTTTGGCTTACAGATACAGGGGCTTACTTATTTGGTAAAATGATGGGTAAACATAAGCTTTGGCCAGTAATAAGCCCGAATAAAACAATCGAAGGATTCATAGGTGGCTTGTTCTGTAGTTTGATAGTGCCTCTTGCAATGTTATATTTTGTAGATTTCAATATGAATGTATGGATATTACTTGGAGTGACATTGATTTTAAGTTTATTTGGTCAATTAGGTGATTTAGTGGAATCAGGATTTAAGCGTCATTTCGGCGTTAAAGACTCAGGTCGAATACTACCTGGACACGGTGGTATTTTAGACCGATTTGACAGCTTTATGTTTGTGTTACCATTATTAAATATTTTATTAATACAATCTTAATGCTGAGAACAAATCAATAAACGTAAAGAGGAGTTCCTGAGATAATTTAATGAATCTCAGAACTCCTTTTGAAAATTATACGCAATATTAACTTTGAAAATTAGACGTTATATTTTGTGATTTGTCAGTATCATATTATAATGACTTATGTTACGTATACAGCAATCATTTTTAAAATAAAAGAAATTTATAAACAATCGAGGTGTAGCGAGTGAGCTATTTAGTTACAATAATTGCATTTATTATTGTTTTTGGTGTACTAGTAACTGTTCATGAATATGGCCATATGTTTTTTGCGAAAAGAGCAGGCATTATGTGTCCAGAATTTGCAATCGGTATGGGGCCAAAAATTTTTAGTTTTAGAAAAAATGAAACACTTTACACTATTAGGTTATTGCCTGTTGGTGGATATGTTCGTATGGCAGGAGATGGCTTAGAAGAGCCACCAGTCGAGCCTGGTATGAACGTTAAAATTAAACTGAATGAAGAAAATGAAATAACACATATCATATTAGATGATCATCATAAGTTTCAACAAATTGAAGCGATCGAAGTTAAAAAATGTGATTTTAAAGATGACTTATTCATAGAAGGTATCACTGCTTATGATAACGAAAGACATCATTTTAAAATTGCTAGAAAGTCTTTCTTTGTTGAAAATGGTAGCT
Source organism: Staphylococcus sp. EG-SA-10 (assembly GCF_017151945.1). Taxonomy (NCBI): domain Bacteria; kingdom Bacillati; phylum Bacillota; class Bacilli; order Caryophanales; family Staphylococcaceae; genus Staphylococcus; species Staphylococcus sp. EG-SA-10. The sequence goes on along the minus strand of NZ_JACVZJ010000008.1, from coordinate 52,478 downwards.
TAGTTCAAATTGCTCCGAGAGACAGACAATTTGCACATAAAAAGCCATGGCCGAAATTTTTAACATTATTTGCGGGACCGTTATTTAACTTTATATTAGCTTTAGTCCTATTTATTGGTCTTGCATATTATCAAGGTACACCTACTTCTACTGTAGAACAAGTCGCAGATAAGTATCCAGCTCAACAAGCAGGCTTACAAAAAGGCGATAAAATTGTCCAAATTGGCAAATATAAAATATCTGAATTTGATGATGTTGATAAGGCGTTAGATAAAGTTAAAGATAATAAGACGACTGTTAAATTTGAACGTGATGGTAAAACAAAGTCAGTTGAATTAACACCTAAAAAGACTGAAAGAAAACTGACTAAAGTAAGTTCAGAGACGAAGTATGTTCTCGGATTCCAACCAGCGAGTGAACGTACGCTCTTCAAACCAATTGTATATGGATTTGAAAGCTTTTTGAAAGGTAGTACACTAATTTTTACAGCTGTAGTAGGTATGTTGGCTAGTATATTTACGGGCGGATTCTCATTTGATATGTTAAATGGTCCGGTTGGTATTTATCATAACGTCGACTCAGTTGTTAAAGCGGGTATCATTAGCTTAATTGGATACACTGCGTTATTAAGTGTAAACTTAGGGATTATGAATTTAATTCCTATTCCTGCACTAGACGGTGGTCGTATTTTATTTGTTATATATGAAGCGATTTTCAGAAAACCAGTTAATAAAAAAGCGGAAACAACGATTATTGCTATTGGTGCCATTTTCATGGTCGTTATTATGATATTAGTAACGTGGAATGATATTCGACGATATTTCTTATAATTTAGGAGGATAAATAATTATGAAGCAATCCAAAGTTTTTATACCAACGATGCGTGACGTGCCATCAGAAGCAGAAGCACAAAGTCATCGTTTATTATTGAAATCGGGTTTGATAAAACAAAGTACAAGTGGGATTTATAGTTATTTACCGCTAGCAACACGTGTGTTAAATAATATTACTGCAATTGTGCGACAAGAAATGGAACGTATCGATTCTGTTGAAATTTTAATGCCAGCGTTACAACAAGCTGAATTATGGGAAGAATCAGGACGTTGGGGTGCATATGGTCCAGAATTAATGCGTTTACAAGATAGACATGGAAGACAATTTGCATTAGGTCCAACACATGAAGAATTAGTTACATCAATAGTAAGAAATGAATTGAAATCATACAAACAATTACCGATGACATTATTCCAAATTCAATCTAAATTCCGTGATGAAAAGAGACCACGTTTTGGTTTACTTCGTGGTCGTGAATTTATTATGAAAGATGCGTATTCATTCCATGCTGACGAGGCATCATTAGATCAAACGTATCAAGATATGTATCAAGCGTATAGCCGTATTTTTGAGAGAGTTGGCATTAACGCAAGACCAGTAGTTGCAGATTCAGGTGCTATAGGCGGTAGCCATACACATGAATTTATGGCATTAAGTGCTATCGGTGAGGATACAATCGTTTACAGTAAAGAAAGTGACTATGCTGCTAATATCGAAAAAGCAGAAGTCGTTTACGAACCAAATCATAAGCATACTACTGTGCAACCTTTAGAAAAAATTGAAACACCAAATGTTAAGACTGCGCAAGAATTGGCAGACTTCTTAGGTAGACCAGTAGATGAAATCGTTAAAACGATGATTTTCAAAGTTGATGGCGAATATATTATGGTTTTAGTGCGTGGACATCATGAAATTAATGACATTAAATTAAAATCTTATTTCGGCACAGATAATATTGAATTAGCAACACAAGACGAAATTGTTAATTTAGTTGGTGCAAATCCTGGTTCACTAGGTCCTGTAATTGATAAAGAAATCAAAATTTATGCAGATAATTTTGTGCAAGACTTAAATAATTTAGTTGTCGGTGCTAACGAAGATGGTTATCACTTAATTAATGTAAATGTAGGTAGAGACTTCAACGTTGATGAATATGGCGATTTCCGTTTTATTTTAGAAGGCGAAAAGTTAAGTGATGGTTCAGGCGTTGCACATTTTGCTGAAGGTATTGAAGTTGGTCAAGTATTCAAATTGGGTACTAAGTATTCAGAATCAATGAATGCTACATTCTTAGATAACCAAGGAAAAGCCCAACCGTTAATTATGGGTTGTTACGGAATTGGAATTTCTAGAACGCTAAGTGCGATTGTTGAACAAAATCACGATGATAATGGAATTGTTTGGCCTAAATCAGTTACTCCGTTTGATTTACATTTAATTTCTATTAATCCTAAGAAAGATGATCAACGAGAACTAGCAGATGCACTATATGCTGAATTTAATACTAAATTTGATGTGTTGTACGATGATCGTCAGGAACGTGCAGGTGTCAAATTTAATGATGCCGATTTAATTGGTTTACCACTGCGAATTGTTGTTGGTAAACGTGCATCGGAAGGTATTGTAGAAGTTAAAGAACGTTTAACAGGTGACAGCGAAGAAGTCCACATTGATGACTTAATGACTGTCATTACAAATAAATATGATAACTTAAAATAATTAATATCGAATGAATTATAAGAGTAGGAAAAAGCTGAAAGAAATCTGATGCTTATGTCCTGCTCTTATTATTTTTGATATAATGATTATTCGATGAAAAATGACTGAAGACATAGTATAATTAAAGATAAATTTGTTTTAACAATATTATGATTAGCCAAATATAAAGCATTTAATTTTCTATCATTACTATGCTCACATAATCTAAATATTGTTCGAACACGTAAAAGTAATTTCTATTTAAGGTGGTAATTGTCTTGGCAATGACAGAGCAACAAAAATTTAAAGTGCTTGCTGATCAAATTAAAATTTCAAATCAATTAGATGCTGAAGTTTTAAATTCAGGTGAACTGACACGTATAGATGTTTCTAACAAAAACAGAACATGGGAATTTCATATTACATTACCACAATTCTTAGCTCATGAAGATTATTTATTATTTATACATGCAATAGAGCAAGAGTTTAAAGATATCGCCAACGTTACATGTCGTTTTACGGTAACAAATGGCACGAATCAAGATGAACATGCAATTAAATACTTTGGGCACTGTATTGACCAAACAGCTTTATCTCCAAAAGTTAAAGGTCAATTGAAACAGAAAAAGCTTATTATGTCTGGAAAAGTATTAAAAGTAATGGTATCAAATGACATTGAACGTAATCATTTTGACAAGGCTTGCAATGGAAGTCTTATCAAAGCGTTTAGAAATTGTGGCTTTGATATCGATAAAATCATATTCGAAACAAATGATAATGATCAAGAACAAAACTTAGCTTCTTTAGAAGCACATATTCAAGAAGAAGACGAACAAAGTGCACGATTGGCAACAGAGAAACTTGAAAAAATGAAAGCTGAAAAAGCGAAACAACAAGATAACAACGAAAGTGCTGTCGATAAGTGTCAAATTGGTAAGCCGATTCAAATTGAAAATATTAAACCAATTGAATCTATTATTGAGGAAGAGTTTAAAGTTGCAATAGAGGGTGTCATTTTTGATATTAACTTAAAAGAACTTAAAAGTGGTCGTCATATCGTAGAAATTAAAGTGACTGACTATACGGACTCTTTAGTTTTAAAAATGTTTACTCGTAAAAACAAAGATGATTTAGAACATTTTAAAGCGCTAAGTGTTGGTAAATGGGTTAGGGCTCAAGGTCGTATTGAAGAAGATACATTTATTAGAGATTTAGTTATGATGATGTCTGATATTGAAGAGATTAAAAAAGCGACAAAAAAAGATAAGGCTGAAGAAAAGCGTGTAGAATTCCACTTGCATACTGCAATGAGTCAAATGGATGGTATACCAAATATTGGTGCATATGTTAAACAGGCAGCAGACTGGGGACATCCAGCCATTGCGGTTACAGACCATAATGTTGTGCAAGCATTTCCAGATGCTCACGCAGCAGCGGAAAAACATGGTATTAAAATGATATACGGTATGGAAGGTATGTTAGTTGATGATGGTGTTCCGATTGCATACAAACCACAAGATGTCGTATTAAAAGATGCTACTTATGTTGTATTCGACGTTGAGACAACTGGTTTATCAAATCAGTATGATAAAATCATCGAGCTTGCAGCTGTGAAAGTTCATAACGGCGAAATCATCGATAAGTTTGAAAGGTTCAGTAATCCGCATGAACGATTATCGGAAACGATTATCAATTTGACGCATATTACTGATGATATGTTAGTAGATGCCCCTGAGATTGAAGAAGTACTTACAGAATTTAAAGAATGGGTTGGCGATGCGATATTCGTAGCACATAATGCTTCGTTTGATATGGGCTTCATCGACACGGGATATGAACGTCTTGGATTTGGACCATCTACGAATGGTGTTATCGATACATTAGAATTATCTCGTACGATTAATACTGAATATGGTAAACATGGTTTAAATTTCTTAGCTAAAAAATACGGTGTAGAATTAACGCAACATCACCGTGCCATTTATGATACAGAGGCAACAGCTTACATTTTCATAAAAATGGTTCAACAAATGAAAGAATTAGACGTATTAAATCATAACGAAATCAACAAAAAACTCAGTAATGAAGATGCATATAAACGTGCAAGACCTAGTCATGTCACATTAATTGTACAAAACCAACAAGGTCTTAAAAATCTATTTAAAATTGTAAGTGCATCATTGGTGAAGTATTTCTACCGTACGCCTCGAATTCCACGTTCATTGTTAGATGAATATCGTGAGGGATTATTGGTAGGTACAGCGTGTGATGAAGGTGAATTATTTACGGCAGTTATGCAGAAGGACCAGAGCCAAGTTGAAAAAATTGCCAAATATTATGATTTCATTGAAATTCAACCACCGGCACTTTATCAAGATTTAATTGATAGAGAGCTTATTAGAGATACTGAAACATTACATGAAATTTATCAACGTTTAATACATGCAGGTGACACAGCGGGTATTCCTGTTATTGCGACAGGAAATGCACACTATTTGTTTGAACATGATGGTATCGCACGTAAAATTTTAATAGCATCACAACCCGGCAATCCACTTAATCGCTCAACTTTACCGGAAGCACATTTTAGAACTACAGATGAAATGTTAAACGAGTTTCATTTTTTAGGTGAAGAAAAAGCGCATGAAATTGTTGTGAAAAATACAAACGAATTAGCAGATCGAATTGAACGTGTTGTTCCTATTAAAGATGAATTATACACACCGCGTATGGAAGGTGCTAACGAAGAAATTAGAGAACTAAGTTATGCAAATGCGCGTAAACTGTATGGTGAAGACCTGCCTCAAATCGTAATTGATAGATTAGAAAAAGAATTAAAAAGTATTATCGGTAATGGATTTGCGGTAATTTACTTAATTTCGCAACGTTTAGTTAAAAAATCATTAGATGATGGATACTTAGTTGGTTCCCGTGGTTCAGTAGGTTCTAGTTTTGTAGCAACAATGACTGAGATTACTGAAGTAAACCCGTTACCGCCACACTATATATGTCCGAACTGTAAAACGAGTGAATTTTTCAATGATGGTTCAGTAGGATCAGGATTCGATTTACCTGATAAGACGTGCGAAACTTGTGGAGCGCCACTTATTAAAGAAGGACAAGATATTCCGTTTGAAACATTTTTAGGATTTAAAGGAGATAAAGTTCCTGATATCGACTTAAACTTTAGTGGTGAATATCAACCGAATGCCCATAACTACACAAAAGTATTATTTGGTGAGGATAAAGTATTCCGTGCAGGTACAATTGGTACTGTTGCTGAAAAGACTGCTTTTGGTTATGTTAAAGGCTATTTGAATGATCAAGGCATCCACAAAAGAGGCGCTGAAATAGATCGACTCGTTAAAGGATGTACAGGTGTTAAACGTACAACTGGACAGCATCCAGGGGGTATTATTGTAGTACCTGATTACATGGATATTTATGATTTTACGCCGATACAATATCCTGCCGATGATCAAAATTCAGCATGGATGACGACACATTTTGATTTCCATTCTATTCATGATAATGTATTAAAACTTGATATACTTGGACACGATGATCCAACAATGATTCGTATGCTTCAAGATTTATCAGGAATTGATCCAAAAACAATACCTGTAGATGATAAAGAAGTTATGCAGATTTTTAGTACACCTGAAAGTTTGGGTGTTACTGAAGATGAAATTTTATGTAAAACAGGTACATTTGGGGTACCAGAATTCGGTACAGGATTCGTGCGTCAAATGTTAGAAGATACAAAGCCAACAACATTTTCTGAATTAGTTCAAATCTCAGGATTATCTCATGGGACAGATGTGTGGTTAGGTAATGCTCAAGAATTAATTAAAACAGGTATATGTGATTTATCAAGTGTAATTGGTTGTCGTGACGATATCATGGTTTATTTAATGTATGCTGGTCTAGAACCATCAATGGCTTTTAAAATAATGGAGTCAGTACGTAAAGGTAAAGGTTTAACTGAAGAAATGATTGAAACGATGAAAGAAAATGAAGTGCCGGATTGGTATTTAGATTCATGTCTTAAAATTAAGTACATGTTCCCTAAAGCCCATGCAGCAGCATACGTTTTAATGGCAGTACGTATCGCATATTTCAAAGTACATCATCCACTTTATTACTATGCATCTTACTTTACAATTCGTGCGTCAGATTTTGATTTAATCACGATGATTAAAGATAAAACAAGCATACGAAATACTGTAAAAGACATGTATTCTCGCTATATGGATCTAGGTAAAAAAGAAAAAGACGTATTAACAGTTTTGGAAATTATGAATGAAATGGCACATCGAGGTTATCGAATGCAACCGATTAGTTTAGAAAAGAGTCAAGCGTTCGAATTTATCATTGAAGGCGATACACTTATTCCGCCGTTCATATCAGTGCCTGGGCTTGGCGAAAACGTTGCGAAACGAATTGTTGAAGCTCGTGACGATGGACCATTTTTATCAAAAGAAGATTTAAACAAAAAAGCTGGATTATCTCAGAAAATTATTGAGTATTTAGATGAGTTAGGCTCATTACCGAATTTACCAGATAAAGCTCAACTTTCGATATTCGATATGTAAAATGAAATAATCAAGGTATTTATTTAATGCGTATGGCGTAGTTAAAGAAATACAAAATTGTTGCTGGACACAAAATTATGCCTGTATTTCTTTTTAACGTCTTACGAGTCTATTCGAATGTAAAGGTGAAGTAAATGAACAAACTTTTACAAGAATCTCTGATTAATAGTGAAGTCATTTGTTTCAAGCATAAACTTATGCTATAATTAAGTTGCTTAAAAATTAGTGAACTCAGGCAGAAGAGTGGGAGATTCCCGCTCTTTTCTATTTGCCAAAAAGGGAGGCCTGTATGAGTAAAATTACAGAACAAGTAGAAGTGATTGTTAAACCAATTATGGAAGACTTGAATTTTGAACTTGTAGACGTTGAATATGTCAAAGAGGGTAGAGATCATTTTCTTAGAATCTCTATTGATAAAGAAGGTGGCGTAGATTTAAATGATTGTACGCTAGCTTCTGAAAAAATAAGTGAAGCTATGGATGCAAATGATCCTATTCCTGAAATGTATTATTTAGACGTAGCGTCACCTGGTGCAGAACGTCCAATTAAAAAAGAACAAGATTTCCAAAATGCAATAACTAAACCTGTATTTGTTTCTTTATATGTACCAATTGAAGGTGAAAAGGAATGGTTAGGCATTTTACAAGAAGTCAATAATGAAACAATTGTAGTACAAGTTAAAATCAAAGCAAGAACGAAAGATATAGAGATACCGAGAGACAAAATAGCAAAAGCACGTCACGCAGTTATGATTTAACGTGATGAGGAGGAAAAAACGTGTCAAGTAATGAATTATTATTAGCTACTGAGTATTTAGAAAAAGAAAAGAAGATTCCTAGAGCAGTATTAATTGATGCTATTGAAGCAGCTTTAATTACTGCATACAAAAAGAATTATGATAGTGCAAGAAATGTCCGTGTGGAATTAAATATGGATCAAGGTACTTTCAAAGTTATCGCTCGTAAAGATGTTGTTGAAGAAGTATTTGACGACAGAGATGAAGTGGATTTAAGTACAGCGCTTGTTAAAAACCCTGCATATGAAATTGGTGATATATACGAAGAAGATGTAACACCTAAAGATTTTGGTCGTGTAGGTGCTCAAGCAGCGAAACAAGCAGTAATGCAACGTCTTCGTGATGCTGAACGTGAAATTTTATTTGAAGAATTTATAGACAAAGAAGAAGACATACTTACTGGAATTATTGACCGTGTTGACCATCGTTATGTATATGTGAATTTAGGTCGTATCGAAGCTGTTTTATCTGAAGCAGAAAGAAGTCCTAACGAAAAATATATTCCTAACGAACGTATCAAAGTATATGTTAACAAAGTGGAACAAACGACAAAAGGTCCTCAAATCTATGTTTCTCGTAGCCATCCAGGTTTATTAAAACGTTTATTTGAACAAGAAGTTCCAGAAATTTACGATGGTACTGTAATTGTTAAATCAGTAGCACGTGAAGCTGGTGATCGCTCTAAAATTAGTGTCTTCTCTGAAAACAATGATATAGATGCTGTTGGTGCATGTGTTGGTGCCAAAGGCGCGCGTGTTGAAGCTGTTGTTGAAGAGCTAGGTGGCGAAAAAATCGACATCGTTCAATGGAATGAAGATCCAAAAGTATTTGTAAAAAATGCTTTAAGCCCTTCTCAAGTTTTAGAAGTTATTGTTGATGAAACAAATCAATCTACGGTAGTTGTTGTTCCAGATTATCAATTGTCATTAGCGATTGGTAAAAGAGGACAAAACGCACGTCTAGCTGCTAAATTAACCGGCTGGAAAATTGATATTAAATCAGAAACAGATGCGCGTGAAGCGGGTATCTATCCAGTAGTTGAAGCTGAAAAAGTAACTGAAGAAGATGTTGCTTTAGAAGATGCTGACACAACAGAATCAACCGAAGAGGTAACTGATGTTTCAGTTGAAACAAATGTAGAGAAAGAATCTGAATAATAGGTTGGAGTGAAGTATCTATGAAAAAGAAAAAAATTCCGATGCGAAAATGTATTCTTTCAAATGAAATGCATCCCAAAAAAGATATGATTCGTGTTGTTGTTAATAAAGAAGGCGAAATCTTTGCGGATGTTACTGGAAAGAAACAAGGCCGTGGCGCATATGTTTCTAAAGATGTTGCTATGGTTGAAAAAGCACAACAAAAAGAAATTTTAGAAAAATATTTTAAAGCATCTAAAGAGCAATTGGATCCTGTTTACAAAGAAATTATTAGATTAATTTACAGAGAAGAGATCCCAAAATGAGTATAGATCAAATATTAAACTTTTTAGGATTAGCAATGAGAGCTGGTAAAGTAAAAACAGGTGAATCAGTCATTGTTAATGAGATTAAAAAAGGAAATTTGAAGCTCGTTATTGTTGCAAATGATGCGTCTGATAATACAGCTAAATTAATTACAGATAAATGTAAGAGTTACAAAGTTCCATTCAGAAAGTTTGGAAATCGAAATGAATTGGGAATAGCACTTGGAAAAGGTGAGCGTGTTAATGTAGGGATTACTGACCCAGGCTTTGCTAAAAAGTTGCTATCAATGATAGATGAATATCATAAGGAGTGATTATATGAGTAAACAAAGAATTTACGAATATGCGAAAGAATTAAATCTAAAGAGTAAAGAGATTATAGATGAGTTAAAAAGCATGAATATTGAGGTTTCAAATCATATGCAAGCTTTGGAAGATGACCAAATTAAAGCATTAGATAAAAAGTTCAAAAAAGAACAAAAGAACGACAATAAACAAAGTACTCAAAATAATCACCAAAAATCAAACAATCAAAACCAAAATAAAGGGCAACAAAAAGATAACAAAAAGAATCAACAACAAAATAATAAAGGCAACAAAGGCAATAAAAAGAATAATAGAAATAATAAGAAAAATAACAAGAATAATAAACCACAAAATCAACCAGCTGCTCCAAAAGAAATACCATCAAAAGTGACATATCAAGAAGGTATTACAGTAGGCGAATTTGCGGATAAATTAAATGTTGAATCATCAGAAATTATCAAAAAATTATTCTTACTTGGTATTGTTGCTAATATCAATCAATCATTAAATCAAGAAACAATCGAATTAATTGCCGATGATTATGGCGTTGAGGTTGAAGAAGAAGTTGTGATTAATGAAGAAGATTTATCAATCTACTTCGAAGACGAAAAAGATGATCCAGAAGCAATTGAGAGACCAGCAGTTGTAACAATTATGGGACATGTTGACCATGGTAAAACTACTTTATTAGATTCAATTCGTCATACAAAAGTTACAGCAGGTGAAGCAGGCGGAATCACTCAACATATTGGTGCATATCAAATTGAAAACGATGGCAAAAAAATCACTTTCTTAGATACACCGGGACATGCTGCATTTACAACGATGCGTGCGCGTGGTGCACAAGTAACAGATATTACAATTTTAGTAGTAGCAGCTGACGATGGTGTTATGCCACAAACAATTGAAGCAATTAACCATGCTAAAGAAGCAGAAGTACCAATTATTGTTGCAGTAAATAAAATTGATAAACCAACTTCAAATCCTGATCGAGTTATGCAAGAATTAACTGAATATGGTTTAATTCCTGAAGATTGGGGCGGCGAAACAATTTTCGTTCCACTTTCTGCATTAAGTGGTGATGGTATCGACGATTTATTAGAAATGATAGGATTAGTTGCAGAAGTTCAAGAACTTAAAGCAAATCCTAAAAACCGTGCTGTTGGTACAGTTATCGAAGCTGAATTAGATAAATCACGAGGTCCTTCTGCATCATTATTAGTACAAAACGGTACATTAAATGTTGGTGATGCGATTGTAGTTGGTAATACTTACGGCCGTATCCGTGCAATGGTTAATGACTTAGGTCAAAGAATCAAAACGGCTGGCCCATCAACGCCTGTTGAAATTACAGGTATTAATGATGTGCCACAAGCTGGGGATCGCTTTGTTGTATTTAGTGATGAAAAACAAGCTCGTCGTATTGGTGAATCAAGACACGAAGCTAGCATTGTACAACAACGTCAAGAAAGTAAAAATGTTTCATTAGATAACCTGTTTGAACAAATGAAACAAGGTGAAATGAAAGACTTAAACGTTATTATTAAAGGTGATGTTCAAGGTTCTGTTGAAGCTTTAGCTGCATCATTAATGAAAATTGATGTTGAAGGCGTAAATGTTCGTATCATTCATACAGCGGTTGGTGCGATTAATGAGTCAGACGTGACACTTGCTAATGCCTCAAATGGTATTATCATTGGTTTCAATGTTCGTCCAGACAGTGGTGCAAAACGTGCTGCAGAAGCTGAAAATGTTGATATGCGTTTACACAGAGTTATTTATAATGTTATCGAAGAAATTGAATCAGCGATGAAAGGTTTACTTGATCCAGAATTTGAAGAACAAGTTATCGGACAAGCTGAAGTTCGTCAAACATTCAAAGTTTCTAAAGTTGGTACTATTGCTGGATGTTATGTTACTGAAGGTAAAATTACGCGAAATGCTGGTGTACGTATTATTCGTGATGGTATTGTTCAATATGAAGGCGAATTAGATACACTTAAACGTTTCAAAGATGATGCTAAGGAAGTTGCAAAAGGTTATGAATGTGGTATTACAATTGAAAACTACAATGACCTTAAAGAAGGCGATGTTATCGAAGCATTTGAAATGGTTGAAATTAAGCGTTAATTAAATAAATTACAAGCTAAAAGTATAGTTAAGATTGATATGCTCCCTATAAATATTGCACTTTTTAAGTGTCTACTTTATAGGGAGCATATTTGATACTAGCTTTTGGATTTTTATTAGAATAGATTACCTATTAAAAGTTACGTTATATAGACATGATTTTTGTATAAAATTTTGTGGTGACCTAGAATGCTTTTTAATGACAAAATATAATGTCGACTATTATTGGAAAATTTTCTGTTGAAATGCCTATCTTACGGCAAACTTTATTTGATTTTATAGGCTTAATTTATTAAAATAACGTGTGAGCTAAAATAATTGTTTAAGCATTGTTACACTAAAAATGCAAATAACAATTGAACTTAAAGATAAAGAGGTGACAAGAATGAGCAGTATGAGAGCAGAACGTGTTGGTGAACAAATGAAGAAGGAATTAATGGATATCATCAACAATAAAGTCAAAGATCCTCGAGTTGGTTTTATTACAATTACAGATGTTGTTTTAACAAATGATTTATCGCAGGCTAAAGTATTTTTAACTGTATTAGGTAACGATAAAGAAGTAGAAAATACATTTAAAGCACTTGATAAAGCAAAAGGCTTCATTAAGTCTGAATTAGGTTCTAGAATGCGATTACGTATTATGCCGGAATTAATGTATGAATATGATCAATCAATCGAATATGGTAATAAAATTGAACGAATGATTCAAGATTTACACAAACAAGATAGATAATTTAGTGTTAGGTATCTGGAAAATGTTTGATAATTTCTTAATATCGGTATATTAACATTAAACAGTTAATACATAGATGTGTAGAAATAGTTAACATTTTCCAGTTTTTTTATGAATAAATTCAGTTAATACGCTATTAAAATATATTTTTAAAAAAGAAGGTGACAACATGTATAACGGTATATTACCAGTATATAAAGAACGTGGTTTAACAAGTCATGACGTCGTATTCAAATTGCGTAAAATTTTAAAGACTAAAAAAATAGGGCACACTGGTACGCTTGATCCTGAAGTTGCAGGCGTGTTACCGGTATGTATAGGTAATGCAACGAGAGTTAGTGATTATGTTATGGATATGGGCAAAGCTTATGAAGCAACTGTATCGATAGGAAGAAGCACAACGACTGAAGATCAAACGGGTGATACATTGGAAATGAAGGATGTACATTCAGCTGATTTCAACAATGACGATATTGACCGCTTGTTAGAAAATTTTAAAGGTGTTATTGAACAAATTCCGCCAATGTATTCATCAGTCAAGGTGAATGGTAAAAAATTATATGAATATGCGCGTAATAATGAAACAGTTGAAAGACCAAAGCGTAAAGTTAATATTAAAGACATTGGGCGTATATCTGAATTAGATTTTAAAGAAAATGAGTGTCACTTTAAAATACGTGTCATCTGTGGCAAAGGTACATATATTAGAACGTTAGCGACTGATATCGGTGTGAAATTAGGCTTTCCGGCACATATGTCGAAATTAACGCGAATCGAGTCTGGTGGATTTGTGTTGAAAGATAGCCTTACATTAGAACAAATAAAAGAACTTCATGAGCAGGATTCATTGCAAAATAAATTGTTTCCTTTAGAATATGGATTAAAGGGTTTGCCAAGCATTAAAATTAAAGATTCGCACATAAAAAAACGTATTTTAAATGGGCAGAAATTTAATAAAAATGAATTTGATAACAAAATTAAAGACCAAATTGTATTTATTGATGATGATTCAGAAAAAGTATTAGCAATTTATATGGTACACCCTACAAAAGAATCAGAAATTAAACCTAAAAAAGTCTTTAATTAAAGGAGATAGAATTTATGAAAGTCATAGAAGTGACACATCCTATACAATCTAAACAGTATATTACAGAGGATGTTGCAATGGCATTCGGATTTTTCGATGGCATGCATAAAGGTCATGACAAAGTCTTTGATATATTAAACGAAATAGCTGAGGCACGCAGTTTAAAAAAAGCGGTGATGACATTTGATCCGCATCCGTCTGTCGTGTTGAATCCTAAAAGAAAACGAACAACGTATTTAACACCACTTTCAGATAAAATCGAAAAAATTAGCCAACATGATATTGATTATTGTATAGTGGTTAATTTTTCATCTAGGTTTGCTAATGTGAGCGTTGAAGATTTTGTTGAAAATTATATAATTAAAAATAATGTAAAAGAAGTCATTGCTGGTTTTGATTTTACTTTTGGTAAATTTGGAAAAGGTAATATGACTGTTCTTCAAGAATATGATGCGTTTAATACGACAATTGTGAGTAAACAAGAAATTGAAAATGAAAAAATTTCTACAACTTCTATTCGTCAAGATTTAATCAATGGTGAGTTGCAAAAAGCGAATGATGCTTTAGGCTATATTTATTCTATTAAAGGCACTGTAGTGCAAGGTGAAAAAAGGGGAAGAACTATTGGCTTCCCAACAGCTAACATTCAACCTAGTGATGATTATTTGTTACCTCGTAAAGGTGTTTATGCCGTTAGTATTGAAATCGGCACTGAAAATAAATTATATCGAGGGGTAGCTAACATAGGTGTAAAGCCAACATTTCATGATCCTAACAAAGCAGAAGTTGTCATCGAAGTGAATATCTTTGACTTTGAGGATAATATTTATGGTGAACGAGTGAACGTGAATTGGCATCATTTCTTACGTCCTGAGATTAAATTTGATGGTATCGACCCATTAGTTAAACAAATGAACGATGATAAATCGCGTGCTAAGTATTTATTAGCAGTTGATTTTGGTGATGAAGTAGCTTATAATATTTAGAGTTGCGTATAGTTGTATAAACAATCTATACCACACCTTTTTCTTAGTAGGTCGAATCTCCAACGCCTAACTCGGATTAAGGAGTATTCAAACATTTTAAGGAGGAAATTGATTATGGCAATTTCACAAGAACGTAAAAACGAAATCATTAAAGAATACCGTGTACACGAAACTGATACTGGTTCACCAGAAGTACAAATCGCTGTACTTACTGCAGAAATCAACGCAGTAAACGAACACTTACGTACACACAAAAAAGACCACCATTCACGTCGTGGATTATTAAAAATGGTAGGTCGTCGTAGACATTTATTAAACTACTTACGTAGTAAAGATATTCAACGTTACCGTGAATTAATTAAATCACTTGGTATCCGTCGTTAATCTTAATATAACGTCTTTGAGGTTGGGGCATATTTATGTTCCAACCTTAATTTATATTAAAAAAGCTTTTTACAAATATTAACATTTATTATATGTTAAGCTAATATTGAGTGAATAATAAGGTTACAATGAGATAAAGATGATATAAGTACACCTAGAGTAATAATCAAGATATTAAAAATAAAGTATGTTTTTTAAAAAAATATAACTTATATTTATACTGATAAGGGTGGGACGATAAGTCTATTTTGTAAATAATAGATGGATATCCCGCTCTCTTTTTTTCCAATTCAATATTTTATAACTAATATTAAAATACGATAATAAATGATATGATATAACTATTAGATTCAAGAGAGGAGATTTATAATGTCTCAAGAAAAGAAAGTTTTTAAAACTGAATGGGCAGGAAGATCTTTAACGATTGAAACAGGGCAATTAGCTAAACAAGCAAATGGCGCTGTATTGGTTCGTTATGGAGATACAGTCGTGTTATCGACGGCAACTGCATCAAAAGAACCTCGTGATGGAGATTTCTTCCCATTAACAGTGAACTATGAAGAAAAAATGTACGCTGCGGGTAAAATTCCTGGTGGATTTAAAAAGAGAGAAGGACGTCCTGGTGACGATGCAACATTAACTGCGCGATTAATTGATAGACCAATTAGACCTTTATTCCCTAAAGGATATAAACATGATGTTCAAATTATGAACATGGTATTAAGTGCAGATCCTGATTGTTCACCACAAATGGCTGCAATGATTGGTTCATCTATGGCGCTTAGTGTGTCGGATATTCCATTCCAAGGGCCAATCGCCGGTGTAAATGTGGGTTATATTGACGGTAAATATATCATTAACCCAACAGTAGAAGAAAAAGAAGTTTCTCGTTTAGACCTTGAAGTAGCTGGTCATAAAGATGCAGTAAACATGGTAGAGGCAGGCGCTAGTGAGATTACTGAACAAGAAATGTTAGAGGCGATTTTCTTTGGTCATGAAGAGATTCAACGTTTAGTTGATTTCCAACAACAAATCGTCGACCACATTCAACCTGTTAAACAAGAATTTATTCCAGCAGAGCGTGATGAAGCGCTAGTTGAACGTGTAAAATCTTTAACCGAAGAAAAAGGACTTAAAGAGACAGTTTTAACATTTGATAAACAACAACGAGATGAAAATCTTGATAACTTAAAAGAAGAAATCGTCAATGAATTTATCGATGAAGAAGATCCAGAGAATGAATTACTTATTAAAGAAGTTTATGCAATTTTAAATGAATTAGTGAAAGAAGAAGTTCGACGTTTAATTGCAGATGAAAAAATAAGACCAGACGGCCGTAAACCTGATGAAATCCGTCCATTAGATTCTGAAGTTGGTATTTTACCTAGAACGCATGGTTCAGGTCTATTTACACGTGGTCAGACTCAAGCACTTTCAGTTTTAACGTTAGGTGCTTTAGGCGATTATCAATTAATTGATGGTTTAGGACCTGAAGAAGAAAAAAGATTCATGCATCATTATAACTTCCCGAATTTTTCAGTAGGTGAAACTGGTCCAGTACGTGCGCCAGGTCGTCGTGAAATTGGACATGGTGCGTTAGGTGAAAGAGCATTAAAATATATTATTCCTGATACTGCTGATTTCCCATATACAATTCGTATTGTAAGTGAGGTACTTGAATCAAACGGTTCATCATCTCAAGCGTCAATTTGTGGATCAACATTAGCTTTAATGGATGCGGGCGTACCGATTAAAGCACCAGTTGCTGGTATTGCTATGGGCCTTGTTACACGTGAAGATAGCTATACGATTTTAACTGATATCCAAGGTATGGAAGATGCATTAGGTGATATGGACTTTAAAGTCGCTGGTACTAAAGAAGGTATTACAGCAATCCAAATGGATATTAAAATTGACGGTTTAACACGTGAAATTATCGAAGAGGCTCTAGAACAAGCGAGACGTGGTCGTTTAGAAATAATGAATCATATGTTACAAACAATTGATCAACCACGTACTGAATTAAGTGCTTACGCGCCAAAAGTTGTAACTATGACAATTAAACCAGATAAGATTAGAGATGTTATCGGACCTGGTGGTAAAAAAATCAACGAAATTATTGATGAAACAGGCGTTAAATTAGATATTGAACAAGATGGTACTATCTTTATTGGTGCCGTTGATCAAGCTATGATAAATCGTGCTCGTGAAATCATTGAGGAAATTACACGTGAAGCGGAAGTAGGTCAAACTTATCAAGCCACTGTTAAACGTATTGAAAAATACGGTGCGTTTGTAGGCCTATTCCCGGGTAAAGATGCGTTGCTTCACATTTCACAAATTTCAAAAAATAGAATTGAAAAAGTGGAAGATGTATTAAAAATCGGTGACACAATTGAAGTTAAGATTACTGAAATTGATAAACAAGGTCGAGTAAATGCATCACACAGAGCATTAGAAGAATAATATTTAAAGTCATATGACGACAATGTATCGTCATGTGATTTTTTTATGCCATTTTTTACGAAGTGACCCATTTTGAATTTGTTGTATTGAACATTTTAAAACGCTTTATTATTTTGTGTGCAACTGTTAATTATCCTGTATGTATAGTGATTAATAGTGTACATCAAGTGTTTTTTAACTTATAATGAATAGTGAGTTTATATATGGACGGGTAACAAATTTAGGAGGTAAGATTTTGAGTTTAATAAAGAAAAAGAATAAAGATATTCGCATTATACCATTAGGCGGTGTTGGCGAAATTGCTAAAAATATGTATATCGTTGAAGTAGACGATGAAATGTTTATGTTAGATGCTGGACTTATGTTTCCAGAAGACGAAATGCTAGGTATTGATATTGTTATACCAGACATTTCATACGTACTTGAAAATAAAGATAAATTGAAGGGGATATTCCTTACACACGGACATGAGCACGCGATTGGTGCAGTGAGTTATGTTTTAGAACAATTAGATGCACCAGTATATGGATCTAAATTGACAATAGCGTTAATTAAAGAAAATATGAAAGCCCGTAATATTGATAAAAAAGTTCGCTACTACACAGTTAATAATGATTCAATTATGAGATTCAAAAACGTGAATATTAGTTTCTTTAATACGACACACAGTATTCCTGATAGTTTAGGTGTTTGTATTCACACTTCATATGGTGCCATTGTGTATACAGGTGAATTTAAGTTTGACCAAAGTTTACATGGACATTATGCACCAGATATTAAACGTATGGCAGAGATTGGTGAAGAAGGCGTATTTGTCTTAATCAGTGATTCTACTGAGGCAGAGAAACCTGGATATAATACTCCGGAAAATGTGATTGAACATCATATGTATGATGCTTTTGCAAAAGTGCGAGGTCGCTTGATTGTTTCATGTTATGCTTCGAACTTTATACGTATTCAGCAAGTTTTAAATATTGCTAACAAGCTAAATCGTAAAGTGTCATTTTTAGGAAGATCACTTGAAAGTTCATTTAATATTGCTCGTAAAATGGGGTATTTCGACATTCCTAAAGATTTGCTAATTCCTATAACAGAAGTTGATAATTATCCTAAAAATGAAGTGATAATTATAGCTACTGGTATGCAAGGAGAACCTGTAGAAGCCTTAAGTCAAATGGCGCAACATAAGCATAAAATTATGAATATCGAAGAAGGCGATTCTGTATTTTTAGCAATTACGGCTTCTGCTAATATGGAAGTTATCATTGCGAATACATTAAATGAGCTTGTACGTGCTGGCGCACATATTATTCCAAATAACAAGAAGATTCATGCTTCAAGTCATGGTTGCATGGAAGAATTAAAAATGATGATTAATATTATGAAACCTGAATACTTTATTCCTGTACAAGGTGAATTTAAAATGCAGATAGCACATGCGAAGCTAGCAGCTGAAGCAGGTGTTGCACCAGAAAAGATTTTCCTTGTGGAAAAAGGAGATGTCATTAATTACAACGGTAAAGATATGATATTAAATGAAAAGGTAAATTCAGGAAATATTTTAATAGATGGTATTGGTATTGGGGATGTAGGAAATATCGTGTTGAGAGACCGTCATCTTTTAGCAGAAGATGGTATCTTTATTGCTGTAGTAACGTTAGATCCTAAAAATAGACGTATAGCTGCGGGACCTGAAATTCAATCTCGTGGGTTTGTATATGTACGTGAAAGTGAAGACTTATTACGTGAAGCAGAAGAGAAAGTACGTGAAATAGTAGAAGCTGGTTTACAAGAAAAACGCATAGAATGGTCTGAAATTAAGCAAAATATGCGTGATCAAATTAGTAAACTTTTATTCGAAAGTACAAAACGTCGTCCTATGATTATTCCAGTAATTTCTGAAATTTAATCAAAAAGTCATTAACATAAAAGAGGTCAGAACAAGTCACCGAAATATAATGGTTGTCATGGACAATTTACTTATATTTTATGATGGTCAATTGAAAGGGGTAACGATTAATCTGTTATCTTAAGTAAATTGATACATAGATGATATTGTTCTAACCTCTTTCATCGTCTGTTTGGACTACATATTCTAAACATCAAATAGGAAATTATATATAATAATGTCGTTTTAACTAAGGTAACATAAGGAGGTGCGTCAATTGGCACAAGCAAAAAAGAAATCGACAGCTAAGAAAAAAACAACATCAAAAAAAAGAACAAATTCGAGGAAAAAGAAGAATGATAATCCGATACGTTATGTCATAGCTATTTTAGTAGTTGTATTAATGGTGTTGGGTGTTTTCCAATTAGGAATAATAGGTCGTCTAATTGACAGCTTCTTTAATTATTTATTTGGGTACAGTAGATATTTAACATATATTTTAGTACTCTTAGCAACTGGTTTTATTACATACTCTAAACGTATTCCTAAAACTAGACGAACGGCTGGTTCGATTGTATTGCAAATTGCATTGCTATTTGTATCACAGTTAGTTTTTCATTTTAATAGTGGTATCAAAGCTGAAAGAGAACCTGTACTTTCTTATGTGTATCAGTCATACCAACACAGTCATTTTCCAAATTTTGGTGGCGGTGTATTAGGCTTTTATTTATTAGAGTTAAGCGTACCTTTAATTTCACTATTTGGTGTATGTATTATTACTATTTTATTATTATGCTCAAGTGTTATTTTATTAACAAACCATCAACATCGTGATGTTGCAAAAGTTGCACTGGAAAATATAAAAGCTTGGTTTGGTTCATTTAATGAAAAAATGTCGGAAAGAAACCAAGAAAAACAGTTGAAGCGTGAAGAAAAAGCGAGACTTAAAGAAGAACAAAAGGCACGTCAAAATGAACAGCCACAAATAAAAGATGTGAGTGATTTTACGGAAGTGCCTCAAGAAAGAGATATTCCAATTTATGGGCATACTGAAAATGAAAGTAAAAGCCAGAGTCAACCAAGTCGAAAAAAACGAGTGTTTGATGCAGAGAATAGTTCGAATAACATCGTAAATCATCATCAAGCAGATCAGCAAGAGCAATTAACAGAACAAACTCATAACAGTGTTGAAAGTGAAAACACTATTGAAGAAGCTGGTGAAGTTACGAATGTATCGTATGTTGTTCCACCGTTAACTTTACTTAATCAACCTGCAAAACAAAAAGCAACATCTAAAGCTGAAGTACAACGTAAAGGACAAGTACTAGAGAATACATTAAAAGATTTTGGGGTAAATGCAAAAGTGACACAAATTAAAATTGGTCCTGCAGTAACTCAATATGAAATTCAACCAGCTCAAGGGGTTAAAGTGAGTAAAATTGTAAACTTGCATAATGATATTGCATTAGCTTTAGCAGCAAAAGATGTTAGAATCGAAGCGCCAATACCTGGTCGCTCTGCAGTAGGTATTGAAGTGCCAAATGAGAAAATTTCATTAGTTTCACTAAAAGAAGTTTTAGATGAAAAATTCCCGTCTAATAATAAACTAGAAGTTGGATTAGGAAGAGATATATCAGGTAATCCAATTACTGTTCCACTAAATGAAATGCCACACTTATTGGTGGCAGGATCGACGGGTAGTGGTAAATCTGTTTGTATAAATGGTATTATTACAAGTATTTTATTAAATGCTAAGCCGCATGAAGTTAAACTTATGTTAATCGATCCGAAAATGGTTGAACTAAATGTTTATAACGGAATTCCACATTTATTAATTCCGGTTGTTACAAATCCTCATAAAGCTGCTCAAGCTTTAGAAAAAATTGTAGCTGAGATGGAAAGGCGTTATGATTTATTCCAACATTCATCAACTAGAAACATTAAAGGTTATAACGAATTAATCCGTAAGCAAAATCAAGAATTAGATGAGAAGCAACCAGAATTACCTTATATCGTTGTTATTGTAGATGAGCTTGCAGATTTAATGATGGTAGCTGGTAAAGAAGTTGAAAATGCGATTCAACGTATCACACAAATGGCACGTGCAGCAGGTATACATTTGATTGTAGCGACACAAAGACCTTCTGTGGATGTAATTACAGGTATCATTAAAAATAATATTCCATCTAGAATTGCTTTTGCGGTGAGTTCTCAAACAGATTCAAGAACTATTATTGGTACTGGTGGCGCAGAAAAGTTACTTGGTAAAGGTGACATGTTATACGTTGGAAATGGTGACTCATCACAAACACGTATTCAAGGGGCGTTTTTAAGTGACCAAGAGGTGCAAGATGTTGTAAATTATGTAGTAGAACAACAACAGGCAAATTATGTAAAAGAAATGGAACCAGATGCACCAGTGGATAAATCGGAAATGAAAAGTGAAGATGCTTTATATGATGAAGCGTATTTGTTTGTTGTTGAACAACAAAAGGCAAGTACATCATTGTTACAACGCCAATTTAGAATTGGTTATAATAGAGCATCTAGGTTGATGGATGATTTAGAACGCAATCAGGTAATCGGTCCACAAAAAGGAAGCAAGCCTAGACAAGTTTTAATAGATCTTAATAATGACGAGGTGTAAAAAAATGTCAGAAATGAATGCGGTATATAACGTTAAACAATACATTTTAAATTTGATTAAGCAAAATAAATTGGAATATGGTGACCAACTTCCAAGTAATTTATCAATTGCCAGAGAATTAAATGTAAAAACCGACGATGTTTATGAAGCAATTCAGGCATTGATTACTGAACAAGTCATTAAAGATAATTTTGAAGAGGGCACAAGTGTTAAGTCACTGCCCCCTTTCTTTTATCCATTGAATGAACTTATAAGTATTGGGCAAATGATTAAAAATGCAGGATTTGAATGCGGAACTGAATACTTAAATTTTGATGAGCAACCAGCAACTATGTTAGATGCAAATTTGTTGAGTGTTGAAGAAGGATATCCAGTAACCATTATAGAACGATTACGAACTGCCGATGGAGAACCGGTCGTCTATTGTTTAGATAAAATTGCTAAAAAAGAATTAACATGTACAGAGTATCAAATGAGCAATGGATCGATACTAAGTGCGATAAAAGAACAAAGTAATCATAATATTTGTTATGCTGATACAGAAATTGAAGCGGTAAATTATGAACCTCGAATATCCGAAGTACTTAATGCTTCGCCACACGAAGGTTTGATTTTATTAAAAATTACGCACTACAATGAATTAGATGAACCTATTTTGTATTCATTAAATTATATGAAAAATAGCTTAGTTCAATTTAAAATCACTAGAAAAATATAGATTTAAGAAGATATAGAGGAGGCTATATATTTGAGTAGACAATCTCAACCAAATATACATATCAAAGTTTCACCAACAACTAAATTTAAAACAACTACTATAGTTTTTAAATTTATGGCACCTTTAGAATATGACACAATAACAGCTAGATCATTATTAAGCAAATTATTAGTTCGAGCAACTAAGAAATGGCCAACTGATAAGTCGTTTAATAATCACTTAGCCGATTTATATGGTGCGTATGTGAATAGTACAATTTCAAAATTCAAAGATCAGCATGTCATTACATTTTCATTAGAAATTGTTAATGAACGTTATTTAAGAAACGGTGAATCATTATTTAATCAAGGATTAGATTTATTACAAGAAATCATTTGGAATCCATTAATTGAAAATAAAGCATTCAATGATAATTTTGTTAACCAAGAGAAAACATTATTAGCCAAAAAAATAGAAGCAATGGTAGATAACAAAGCACAATATTCGTTTTTAAAATTACTCGACCATATGTTTGAAAATGAAGCATACAAATACTTATCTACAGGACAACTAGAACAAATCCCACATATTACTGCTGAAACACTATATCATACATATCAATCAATGATTAATAATGATCAATGTTCTGTTTATGTTGTCGGCAATGTAGAACCTGAAAGTGTTGAGAAACAAATACGTGAAAAATTTGCACTTAAACCATTCGATAAACATCAATTCCAACATTCTACTCATCATTTACACGATGAAGAAGTTGATTATATTGTTGAATATGATGACGTGGATCAAGCTAAATTAAATATGGGATACCGTTTTCCAACACAATATGGACAAAGTGGATATGCTGCCTTTGTTGTATTTAACATGATGTTTGGAGGAGATCCTTCATCTGTTTTATTTAATGAAGTGCGAGAAAAGCAAAGTTTAGCGTACTCTATACATTCACAAATTGATGGCAAAAATGGCTATTTATTTGTTTTGAGTGGGGTTTCAAGTGATAAGTACGAAACTGCAAAAGACACTATTATAAGTGAATTTGAAAAAATAAAAGCAGGAGATTTCACTGAAGAAAAATTAGAGTTAGCTAAAAAAGTAATCATTTCTCATCGATATGAATCTGAAGATCGTCCGAAAAGTATTATAGAGATTATGCATAACCAAATATTATTAGAGCAACCACAAAGCAAAGAAACATTTATAAAAGATATACAGAAGGTAAGTCGCGAAGATATTGTTTCTGTTGCTGAAAAAGCATTTTTAGATACAATCTATGTGTTGACAAAAGGAGGGGATAAATAATGAAAGAGCGTTATTATGAATTAATAGACGAAAGAGTATTCGAACAAGAATTAGAAAATGGTTTACGATTATTTATTATCCCCAAACCAGGTTTTCAAAAGACATTTGTCACGTACACTACGCAATTTGGTTCATTAGATAATCAATTTAAACCCCTTGGACAAGACCAATTTGTTACTGTACCTGATGGAGTTGCTCACTTTTTAGAACATAAATTATTTGAAAAAGAAGAAGAAGACTTATTTACTGCGTTTGCTGAAGATAATGCACAAGCAAATGCGTTTACAAGCTTTGATCGTACAAGCTACTTGTTCAGTGCAACTGATAATATTGAAAACAACATTAAACGTTTACTTACAATGGTTGAAACGCCTTATTTTACAAAAGAAACTGTTGATAAAGAAAAAGGTATTATTGCAGAAGAAATAAAAATGTATCAAGAACAACCTGGATATAAATTAATGTTTAATACATTGCGTGCAATGTATCAACAACATCCAATACGTGTTGATATTGCCGGTAGTGTAGAAAGTATATACGATATTACAAAAGATGATTTGTATCAATGTTATGAAACGTTTTATCATCCATCAAATATGGTTTTATTTGTTGTTGGCGATGTGGATCCTGAAGCAATATGTCGAATAGTAAAACAACACGAGGATGCTCGTAATAAAGTTAACCAACCCAAAATCGAACGAGGACTTGTTGATGAACCGGAGGATGTTAAAGAAGCATTTGTTACTGAATCTATGAAAATTCAATCACCAAGACTAATGCTTGGTTTTAAAAATAAACCATTACAAGAAGCGCCTCAAAAATATGTACAATGTGATTTAGAAATGTCATTATTCTTTGAGTTAATTTTTGGGGAAGAAACAGACTTTTATCAGAATTTATTAAACGAAGGACTTATCGATGATACATTTGGTTATCAATTTGTACTAGAGCCGACGTATAGTTTTTCAATCGTGACAAGCGCTACTGAAGAACCAGATAAATTAAAAAAATTATTATTAGATGAGTTGCGTGATAAAAAAGGCAATTTCCAAGATGCAGAAGCATTTGAACTTTTGAAAAAGCAATTTATAGGTGAGTTCATATCAAGTTTAAACTCACCTGAATATATTGCTAATCAATATACTAAATTGTATTTTGAAGGTGTTAGTGTGTTTGACATGTTAGACATTGTTGAAAACATCACGTTAGATAGTATTAACGAAACGTCATCGTTATATTTAAATTTAGATCAGCAAGTCGATAGTCGTTTGGAGATTAAAAAGTAATGAGAGCATTAGTATTAGGTGGTTCTGGTTCAATTGGTTCTGAGATAGTCAAACAATTATTAACTGATGGATTTGAAGTTTATGTGCAATATTATCGCACTGATATAAATGAATTAACTAGCAAATTTAATGATGATAAAGTTCATTTTATACAAGCGGATTTATCTCAAACAATTGATATTGACAAAACATTTGGTGACATTAAATCATTAGACTGTTTAATATATGCAAGTGGTCAGTCTTTATATGGTGTTTTACAAGATATGAAAGACCATGATATTGATGCATGTTATCAGTTGAATGTGTTGCAATTAATTCGATTATGTAGATATTTCGTTGATGTTTTACGTCAAAGTGACAATGGAAGAATTATTGTAATTTCATCAATTTGGGGTGAGACAGGAGCTAGTATGGAAACTATTTATTCGGCGATGAAAAGTGCACAATTAGGTTTCGTTAAGGCACTTAGTCAAGAGCTTGCACTAACATCAGTGACAGTAAATGCTATCGCACCTGGATTTGTAGCCGGTAATATGGCAAATGAGTGGCAAGAAGATGAACTTCAAGCAATGATAACTGAATTACCACAACAGCGATTGGTTCTACCGAGTGAGGTTGCTCATACATGCGCCTATTTATATCACCCAAATGCTAGAAGTGTTACTGGAACTATACAGAAAGTTAATGGTGCTTGGTATATTTAAAATATAGAACTATTTTTATGAGCAAATGTTTTTATGATTGATGTTATAATATGAATATTACAATGAATCATAATTTGTTAATTAAACAAGGGGTGAGGTTCACCATGACAGTTGCAGAGAAAAAAGAATGGTACCTAGAATACGAAATTGAAATTAATAGACCGGGTCTTTTAGGTGATGTATCTAGTTTATTAGGTATGTTAGGTATAAGTATTGTTACAATTAATGGTGTTGATCAAGGTAAACGAGGCCTTTTAATTAAAACAGACAATCTTGAAAAAGTTGAACGTTTTGAGCAAATAGCTCGTGGTATAAATGAAATTGAAATAACAAAGCTTAAAAAACCAGAATTAAGAGACCGTCTTGCAGTTAGACATGGTAGATATATTGAACAAGATGCAAAAGATAAGAAAACCTTTCGATTTGAGCGTGAAGATTTAGGCTTGTTAGTAGACTTTTTAGCTGAATTGTTCAAAGAAGAAGGTCATAAGTTGATTGGCATTAGAGGTATGCCACGGGTTGGTAAAACTGAATCAATTGTTGCGGGAAGTGTTTGTGCACATAAGAGATGGTTATTTATTAGTTCTACTTTAATAAAACAAACTGTACGTAGCTCTCTAATTAAAGGGGAATATGATGCCAATCATGTATATATTATTGATGGTGCAGTTACTGCCAGAGAATCTAATCCAAAACATCAAGAACTTGTTAACGAAGTTATGACGTTACCATCAATCAAAGTCGTTGAACATCCTGATTTATTTGTTGAAACAAGTACTTGTATAATGGAAGATTTTGACTATATTATCGAATTGAGAGAAAATGAAAATCAAGAAATACATTACGAAGAAATGAAGAAACAGACAGTCCAAAGTAAGAATAATTTAGATTTTGGAGATCCATTTGGTGGTGGTTTTGGTTTCTTCGAGTAAGTGTAAGGAGGCTATGAATTGAAAACGGTCGGTGAAGCGCTAAAAGGTAGACGTGAAAGGTTAGGAATGACTTTAACAGAATTAGAGCAACGTACTGGAATTAAACGTGAAATGCTAGTGCATATTGAAAATAATGAATTCGATCAACTACCGAATAAAAATTACAGCGAAGGATTTATTAGAAAATATGCAAGCGTAGTAAATATTGAACCTAACCAATTAATTCAAGCTCATCAAGATGAAATTCCATCAAACCAAGCCGAATGGGACGAAGTAATTACAGTTTTCAATAATAATAAAGACTTAGATTATAAGAGTAAATCAAAAGAGCCAATACAATTATTAGTAATCATGGGTATTACAGTTTTAATAACTTTATTGTTATGGATCATGTTAGTTTTAATATTTTAACAGAAATAAATTAGTGAGAAATGAGGATGTATAATGAATATTCCGAACCAGATTACGGTTTTTAGAGTAGTGTTAATACCAGTTTTTATATTGTTTGCGTTAGTTGATTTTGGATTTGGCAATGTGTCATTTCTGGGAGGATATGAAATAAGAATTGAGTTATTAATCAGTGGTTTTATTTTTATATTGGCTTCCCTTAGCGATTTTGTTGATGGTTATTTAGCTAGAAAATGGAATTTAGTTACAAATATGGGGAAATTTTTGGATCCATTAGCGGATAAATTATTAGTTGCAAGTGCTTTAATTGTACTTGTACAACTAGGACTAACAAATTCTGTAGTAGCAATCATTATTATTGCCAGAGAATTTGCCGTAACTGGTTTACGTTTACTACAAATTGAACAAGGATTCGTAAGTGCAGCTGGTCAATTAGGTAAAATTAAAACAGCAGTTACTATGGTAGCAATTACTTGGTTGTTATTAGGTGATCCATTGGCAACATTGATTGGTTTGTCATTAGGACAAATTTTATTATACATTGGCGTTATTTTTACTATCTTATCTGGTATTGAATACTTTTATAAAGGTAGAGATGTTTTTAAACAAAAATAAATATTTGTTTATACTAGATTTCATTTTCATATGGAATCTAGTTTTTTTAATCCCAATTTTAGAAATTAGCCACGCAATTGTTTATAATGATATATTGTAAAACAATATTTGTTCATTTTTTAGGAAAATGTGTTGTAGCATCTGATACATTGAATTTAAAATTGATGTGAATTTTTAAATGGAATACATGAAAAAAATGAATTAAACGATACAAGGGGGATATAAATGTCAATTGCCATTATTGCTGTAGGCTCAGAACTATTGCTAGGTCAAATCGCTAATACCAATGGACAATTTCTATCTAAAGTATTTAATGAAATTGGACAAAATGTATTAGAACATAAAGTTATTGGAGATAATAAAAAACGTTTAGAATCAAGTGTACGTCATGCGTTAGAAAAATATGATACTGTTATTTTAACAGGTGGCTTAGGTCCTACGAAAGATGACTTAACGAAGCATACAGTGGCCCAGATTGTTGGTAAAGATTTAGTTATTGATGAGCCTTCTTTAAAATATATTGAAAGCTATTTTGAGGAACAAGGACAAGAAATGACACCTAATAATAAACAACAGGCTTTAGTAATTGAAGGTTCAACTGTATTAGCAAATCATCATGGCATGGCTCCAGGAATGATGGTGAATTTTGAAAACAAACAAATTATTTTATTACCAGGTCCACCGAAAGAAATGCAACCAATGGTAAAAAATGAATTGTTGTCACATTTTATAAACCATAATCGAATTATACACTCAGAACTATTAAGATTTGCGGGAATAGGTGAATCTAAAGTAGAAACAGTATTAATAGATCTTATCGATAAACAGACTAATCCTACGATTGCGCCTTTGGCAGGAAGTCATGAAGTATATATTAGATTGACTGCAAATGCCGACTCAAAAGAACAAGCACAATCATTGATTCAACCCGTTAAGCAAGAAATTCTTGATCGTATTGGAGAATATTATTATGGTTCAGATGACACATTAATTGAGCAAGCTGTAATAAAGAAAATTAATGAACCTTTTGTAATATATGATGGTATTACTAATGGTGCTTTATATCATCGATTGAAAGAAGTGGATTTAAACGATGTTCTAAAGGGTATGATTAATCACAATGAAAACTTTGTTGATATTAATAAACCTATTGAGCAGCAATTAAAAGATGCAGTGCAATTTGTTAATAAATTATTTAATGTGTCATCAGCAATTATTCTATTAGAGTATGATGGTGTAGTCCATATAGGCTATGATAATAACTTAGAATTTAAAACTGAGCAATTTAAAATGTCTAAATCTAGAAATTCATTAAAGAACAGAAGTCAAAATTATGCGCTTATAAGATTATTAAATTGGCTTAGAACAACAAATTAATTGTATTATCGATAAAAATATAAGCACGTTTGTTCGTTTTTGCGTTTTGATTTCAAGACTTTATACGAACAAATATTCGCAAAACACTTGTATTTTATTTTGAATCCTTGTATAGTATTGGTAAGATAATTAAAAGATAGCAATTTCAATTAGGAGGTCTCGCTTTGGATAACGATCGTCAAAAAGCTTTAGATACAGTAATTAAAAATATGGAGAAATCTTTCGGTAAAGGTGCCGTAATGAAGTTGGGTGACAATATAGGTCGCCGAGTTTCAACTACATCAACTGGTTCAGTTACATTAGATAATGCGCTAGGTGTAGGTGGATATCCTAAAGGACGAATTATTGAAATTTATGGTCCTGAAAGTTCTGGTAAGACAACAGTAGCGCTTCACGCTATTGCTGAAGTACAAAGTAATGGCGGGGTGGCAGCATTTATCGATGCTGAACATGCTTTAGATCCAGAATATGCTCAAGCATTAGGCGTAGATATCGATAATTTATATTTATCGCAACCGGATCATGGTGAACAAGGTCTTGAAATCGCCGAAGCATTTGTTAGAAGTGGTGCAGTTGATATTGTAGTTGTAGACTCAGTTGCTGCTTTAACACCTAAAGCTGAAATTGAAGGAGAAATGGGAGACACTCACGTTGGTTTACAAGCTCGTTTAATGTCACAAGCGTTACGTAAACTTTCAGGTGCTATTTCTAAATCAAATACAACAGCTATTTTCATCAACCAAATTCGTGAAAAAGTTGGTGTTATGTTCGGTAATCCAGAGACTACACCAGGTGGACGTGCATTAAAATTCTATAGTTCAGTAAGACTAGAAGTACGTCGTGCAGAACAGCTTAAACAAGGACAAGAAATTGTAGGTAATAGAACTAAAATTAAAGTCGTTAAAAATAAAGTGGCACCACCATTTAGAGTAGCTGAAGTTGATATTATGTATGGACAAGGTATTTCTAAAGAGGGTGAACTTATTGATTTAGGTGTTGAAAACGACATCGTTGATAAATCAGGAGCATGGTATTCTTACAATGGCGAACGAATGGGTCAAGGTAAGGAAAATGTTAAAATGTACTTGAAAGAAAACCCACAAATTAAAGAAGAAATTGA
The DNA here is from genome assembly GCF_017151945.1 of Staphylococcus sp. EG-SA-10. Lineage (NCBI taxonomy): Bacteria > Bacillati > Bacillota > Bacilli > Caryophanales > Staphylococcaceae > Staphylococcus > Staphylococcus sp. EG-SA-10. Next base: position 22,007 of record NZ_JACVZJ010000008.1, on the reverse strand, counting down.
TCGTAAATTGAGAGAAAAATTAGGTATATCTGATGGTGATGTTGAAGAAACAGAAGATGCACCAAAGTCATTATTTGACGAAGAATAGTACACAAATTTATATCTATAGTTAAACTTAGCAAATTTCCTTATAGGATTGATTGAAAGTGATATTCATCTCATAAAGCTGGAATAATATCTAACTTTATGGGATGCACTTCAAATCGAGACTATAAGGTTTTTTATTTTATTTATTATTACATTATCAATAGTTTTATAATCGAGCTTCAAAACTTTAGAAAATAGTAGAAATAGCATTCAATATAGTGCAAAAGTGCAAATTGATAACTTGACACTTATCTCCTATAAACCGTACAATTAATTTGTATGATTTATATATAATTTCATAAAGTCATATTGAATTTCATATAAAGAGCAAACCCTAGAAAAGGAGGTGTTTGTGTGAATTTATTAAGCCTCCTACTCATTTTGCTGGGGATCATTCTAGGAGTTGTTGGAGGGTATGTTGTTGCCCGAAATTTGTTGCTTCAAAAGCAATCACAAGCTAGACAAACTGCCGAAGATATTGTAAATCAAGCACATAAAGAAGCTGACAATATCAAAAAAGAGAAATTACTTGAGGCAAAAGAAGAAAACCAAATCCTAAGAGAACAAACTGAAGCAGAACTACGTGAAAGACGTAGCGAACTTCAAAGACAAGAAACCCGACTTCTTCAAAAAGAAGAAAACTTAGAGCGTAAATCTGATCTATTAGATAAAAAAGATGAGATTTTAGAGCAAAAAGAATCAAAAATTGAAGAAAAACAACAACAAGTAGATGCAAAAGAGAGTAGTGTTCAAACGTTAATAATGAAGCATGAACAAGAATTAGAACGCATCTCCGGTCTCACTCAAGAAGAAGCTATTAATGAGCAACTTCAAAGAGTAGAGGAAGAACTGTCACAAGATATTGCAGTACTTGTTAAAGAAAAAGAAAAAGAAGCTAAAGAAAAAGTTGATAAAACAGCAAAAGAATTATTAGCTACAGCAGTACAAAGATTAGCAGCAGATCACACAAGTGAATCAACGGTATCAGTAGTTAACTTACCTAATGATGAGATGAAAGGTCGAATCATTGGACGAGAAGGACGAAACATCCGCACACTTGAAACTTTAACTGGCATTGATTTAATTATTGATGACACACCAGAAGCAGTTATATTATCTGGTTTTGATCCAATAAGAAGAGAAATTGCTAGAACAGCACTTGTTAACTTAGTATCTGATGGACGTATTCATCCAGGTAGAATTGAAGATATGGTCGAAAAAGCTAGAAAAGAAGTAGACGATATTATTAGAGAAGCAGGTGAACAAGCTACATTTGAAGTGAACGCACATAATATGCATCCTGACTTAGTAAAAATTGTAGGGCGTTTAAACTATCGTACAAGTTACGGTCAAAATGTACTTAAACATTCAATTGAAGTTGCGCATCTTGCTAGTATGTTAGCTGCTGAGCTAGGCGAAGATGAGACATTAGCGAAACGAGCTGGACTTTTACATGATGTTGGTAAAGCAATTGATCATGAAGTAGAAGGTAGTCATGTTGAAATCGGTGTAGAATTAGCGAAAAAATATGGTGAAAATGAAACAGTTATTAATGCAATCCATTCTCACCATGGTGATGTTGAACCTACATCTATTATATCTATCCTTGTTGCTGCTGCAGATGCATTGTCTGCGGCTCGTCCAGGTGCAAGAAAAGAAACATTAGAGAATTATATTCGTCGATTAGAACGTTTAGAAACGTTATCAGAAAGTTATGATGGTGTAGAAAAAGCATTTGCGATTCAGGCAGGTAGAGAAATCCGAGTGATTGTATCTCCTGAAGAAATTGATGATTTAAAATCTTATCGATTGGCTAGAGATATTAAAAATCAGATTGAAGATGAATTACAATATCCTGGTCATATCAAGGTGACAGTTGTTCGAGAGACTAGAGCAGTAGAATATGCGAAATAATTTTTGTCTCCCTCACAAATTAGTGAGGGAGCTTTTTTAAGTTGTAGTCTCAATCTAGTTAGACAGCACTTTATTGGTAATAACTATATTAAACAGTAGTTATTTGAAAGTAAGACGGACCTTATATTAAATAAGAAGTTATTGCTTTTAATAAAAATGTTTTAGGCTTCGTAATTACTATATTTATATTATGTAAACCTAAAAAGGTGATTGCTTTTCTATCCAATAAAAAAGAAGAGAAGATGTAACACATCTTCTCTTCTGTAATATTAATTAGGATTTATTTCTAAGTTGAGTTATTTTAATTGTAAATCTGTTTTCTTTAATTCTTTTATAACTTCTGCAGTATCATAACAATTTGTTGCAATTGTTGAATATCTCTCTGCTAAACGATATGCATTAATGTAAAGCTTTAAACTTTCTTTAGCTATATCCTCTGCATCTTCGAATTTTGATGGGTTAGACATAACCACTAATTCTGCAAATTTTTCTGGATCAATATTAATAGACATGTATTTATTTACAACTCCTATTTATTTTGATGTCTTAATACTAACATATTGAAGTTTTCAGACAAAGTAATGTCTCTTTATAATTGAAGAAAAATAATTCAAAGAATTTAATATTTACTTTAAATATTAGAACGTATGAATTAAACTAGTATTTATGAGAGGATGAACAAAACATGAGAATAATGTTTATAGGGGATATCGTAGGTAAAATTGGACGAGACGCAATTGAAACGTACATACCTCAACTGAAGCAAAAATATAAACCAACAGTTACAATTGTAAATGCTGAAAATGCAGCACATGGTAAAGGTTTGACTGAAAAAATATATAAACAATTACTAAGAAATGGTGTAGATTTCATGACTATGGGTAATCACACATATGGTCAACGTGAAATTTATGATTTTATAGATGAAGCAAAACGACTAGTAAGACCAGCGAATTTTCCGGATGAAGCGCCGGGAATTGGTATGAGATTTATACAAATTAATGATATTAAACTTGCAGTTATTAATCTGCAAGGAAGAGCGTTTATGCCAGATATTGATGATCCTTTTAAAAAGGCAGATCAATTAGTCAAGGAAGCACAAGAACAAACTCCGTTTATATTTGTTGATTTTCATGCAGAAACAACTTCTGAAAAGTATGCAATGGGATGGCATTTAGATGGTAGAGCTAGCGCTGTTGTTGGAACGCATACACACATTCAAACAGCAGATGAACGTATTTTACCAAAGGGGACAGGGTATATAACGGATGTTGGTATGACAGGCTTTTATGACGGCATTTTAGGAATAAATAAAACAGAGGTAATTGAGCGTTTTATCACTAGTTTGCCACAAAGACATGTTGTTCCAAATGAAGGTAGAAGTGTATTATCTGGTGTTGTTATTGATTTGGACAAAGAAGGTAAAACAAAGCACATCGAACGTATATTGATAAATGATGACCATCCATTTTCAACATTTTAAAATTACGTAAGTAAACATTCGAATTGAGCACTATCGTCCATTAGTATGAATTTAATATAGTACCACTGTTTACATAGTAAATCGGTGGTTCTTTTTGTTATCATTTAATATGAAATATATCCATAGGAGGCATATAACTATGAAACCACAATTATCGTGGAAAGTTGGCGGTCAACAAGGCGAAGGTATTGAATCAACTGGGGAAATCTTCGCTACGGCTATGAATAGAAAAGGATATTATTTATATGGATATAGACATTTTTCAAGTCGTATCAAAGGTGGACATACGAATAATAAAATTAGAGTTTCTACGACGCCTGTTCATGCAATTAGTGATGATTTAGATATTTTGATTGCATTTGACCAAGAAACAATTGATGTTAACCATCATGAAATGAGAGAAGACAGTATTATTTTAGCTGATGCCAAGGCTAAACCTGTGAAACCAGAAGGATGTCATGCACAGCTTATTGAATTACCTTTTACAGCAACCGCTAAAGAATTAGGTACAGCATTAATGAAAAACATGGTTGCAATAGGTGCTACTAGCGCATTGATGAATTTGAATACAAATACATTTGAAGAACTTATTACTAATATGTTTTCTAAAAAAGGTGACAAGGTAGTTGAAGTCAATATCCAAGCATTAAACGAAGGTTATCAATTAATGCAATCCCGCTTACCTGAAATCTACGGGGACTTTGAATTAGAGTCAACAGATGCACTACCACATCTATATATGATTGGTAACGATGCCATTGGATTAGGTGCAATTGCTGCAGGTTCACAATTTATGGCGGCATATCCTATTACACCTGCGTCTGAAGTTATGGAATATATGATTGCCAATATATCTAAAGTAAACGGAGCGGTTATTCAAACAGAAGATGAAATTGCTGCTGTAACTATGGCTATTGGTGCAAATTATGGTGGAGTCAGAGCGTTTACGGCTAGTGCTGGTCCAGGTTTATCTTTAATGATGGAAGCAATTGGATTATCTGGTATGACTGAAACGCCATTAGTCATTATTAATACCCAACGAGGTGGACCTTCTACTGGATTACCTACGAAACAAGAACAGTCAGATTTAATGCAAATGATTTATGGTACACATGGTGATATTCCAAAAATTGTTGTAGCACCAACTGATGCAGAAGATGCATTTTATTTAACTATGGAAGCCTTTAATTTAGCAGAACAATATCAATGCCCTGTTATAGTTTTAAGTGATTTGCAATTATCTTTAGGTAAACAAACTGTTGAAAAATTAGATTATAATCGTATTGAAATTAAACGTGGTGAAATCATTCAATCTGATATTGAACGTGAAGAAGATGATAAAGGTTATTTCAAGCGTTATGCGTTAACATCCAACGGTGTTTCTCCTAGACCTATCCCCGGTGTTAAAGGAGGTATTCATCATATAACTGGTGTGGAACACAATGAAGAAGGTAAACCTAGTGAATCTGCGTCAAATAGACAACAACAAATGGAAAAACGAATGCGTAAAATTGAGCAGTTACTAATTGAATCGCCAGTAGAAGCTAACTTACAACATGAGGATGCAGATATTCTTTATATCGGATTTATTTCTACAAAAGGTGCAATTCAAGAAGGTAGTAACCGTTTGAATCAACAAGGCATAAAAGTTAACACTATACAAATTAGACAATTGCATCCATTCCCAACAAGCGTTATTCAAGATGCAGTTAATAAAGCGAAGAAAGTCGTTGTAGTGGAACACAATTATCAAGGACAATTGGCTAGTATTATAAAAATGAATGTCAATATTCATGATAAGATTGAAAATTATACAAAGTATGATGGGACACCTTTCCTACCACATGAAATCGAAGAAAAAGGTAAAATAATTGCTACTGAAATAAAGGAGATGGTATAGATGGCGACATTTAAAGATTTTAGAAATAATGTTAAGCCTAACTGGTGCCCTGGATGTGGCGATTTCTCAGTACAAGCTACAATTCAAAAAGCAGCCGCAAATATAGGGTTAGAACCTGAAGAAGTAGCTATCATCACCGGTATAGGATGTTCTGGCCGTCTTTCAGGATATATTAATTCTTATGGCGTTCATTCTATTCACGGACGTGCATTACCTTTAGCTCAAGGTGTAAAAATGGCGAATAAAGATTTAACTGTTATTGCATCTGGAGGAGATGGTGATGGTTATGCTATAGGTATGGGGCATACAATCCATGCTTTAAGAAGAAATATGAACATGACGTATATAGTCATGGATAATCAAATTTATGGTTTGACAAAGGGTCAAACATCGCCGTCATCAGCAGTAGGATTTGTTACTAAAACAACGCCAAAAGGTAATATAGAAAAAAATGTTGCGCCTTTAGAATTAGCATTATCATCTGGTGCCACATTTGTAGCCCAAGGTTTTTCAAGTGATATTAAAGGATTAACAAAACTAATTGAAGATGCAATTAATCATGATGGATTTTCATTCGTTAATGTCTTTTCACCATGTGTGACTTATAATAAAATTAACACATACGATTGGTTTAAAGAACATTTAACAAGTGTTGATGACATTGAAAATTATGATTCTACAGATAAACAATTAGCGACTAAAACTGTTATTGAACATGAATCTTTAGTAACTGGTATTGTTTATCAAGATAAAGAAACACCATCATATGAATCTCAAATTAAAGAGTTAGATGATACACCACTTGCTAAAAGAGATATCAAAATTACTGAAGACACGTTCAATGCATTAACTGAACAATTTATTTAATAATTAAAACTGAGTCGTATAAATGTATTTATAACAGATCCATTTATGCTACTCAGTTTTTTACTATTACAAAAAATAAAGGAGTTTTTAAAAATGAAAGACACATTAATGAGTATACAAATAATTCCTAAAACACCAAACAATGACAATGTTATACCTTACGTAGACGAGGCGATTAAAATAATTGACGAATCTGGTTTGCATTTTAGAGTAGGTCCGTTAGAAACGACAGTACAAGGAAATATGAATGAATGTTTAATTTTAATACAATCATTAAATGAACGAATGGTGGAACTGGAATGTCCAAGTATTATTAGCCAAGTTAAGTTTTATCATGTGCCAGATGGCATCACTATTGAAACTTTAACTGAAAAATATGATGAATAACGTTAAAAGTGAAGTAAACTGGATTTGAATTGGCTTGTTAGAGATGACGTATAACTTTAACTGCTTTTGCACTTTATAGTTAAATTTAATATAATTATTAAATGATACGGGCAAATAGAAAGGATTTTGTAAAGTGAACGAAGAACAAAGAAAAGCAAGTTCTGTAGATGTTTTAGCTGAGAGAGATAAGAAAGCAGAAAAAGATTATAGTAAATATTTTGAACATGTTTATCAACCGCCTAATTTAAAAGAAGCGAAAAAAAGAGGTAAACAAGAAGTTCGTTATAATAGAGATTTCCAAATTGATGAAAAATATCGCGGTATGGGGAACGAGCGTACATTTTTAATTAAAACATATGGATGTCAAATGAATGCACATGACACTGAGGTCATTGCTGGTATACTTGAAGCATTAGGCTATCAAGCAACGACTGATATTAACACTGCAGATGTTATTTTAATTAATACATGTGCGATTAGAGAAAATGCCGAGAACAAAGTGTTTAGTGAAATTGGTAATTTGAAGCATTTGAAGAAAGAACGACCTGATATTTTAATCGGAGTTTGTGGTTGTATGTCACAAGAAGAGTCAGTAGTGAATAAAATTTTAAAATCGTATCAAAATGTAGATATGATTTTTGGTACACATAATATTCATCATTTACCAGAAATTTTAGAAGAAGCATACTTATCTAAAGCAATGGTTGTTGAAGTATGGTCTAAAGAAGGAGACGTTATTGAAAATCTTCCAAAAGTCCGTGAAGGCAACATTAAAGCATGGGTCAATATTATGTATGGTTGTGATAAGTTTTGTACATATTGCATTGTTCCATTTACAAGAGGTAAAGAACGAAGCCGTAGACCTGAAGATATTATAGATGAAGTACGTGAGCTTGCTCGTGAAGGTTACAAAGAAATAACGCTTTTAGGTCAAAATGTAAATTCATATGGTAAAGATTTACAGGATATAGAATATGACTTAGGAGATCTTTTACAAGCAATTTCTAAAATAGCGATTCCAAGAGTTCGTTTCACAACAAGTCATCCTTGGGACTTCACAGATCACATGATTGATGTTATTTCAGAGGGCGGTAATATCGTTCCTCATATCCACTTGCCAGTTCAATCTGGAAATAATGCAGTATTAAAAATAATGGGTAGAAAATATACACGAGAAAGTTATTTGGATTTAGTAAAACGAATCAAAGATAGAATTCCAAATGTAGCATTAACTACAGATATTATTGTAGGCTATCCAAATGAATCAGAGGAACAATTTGAAGAAACTTTAACTTTGTATGATGAAGTTGGTTTTGAACATGCATATACGTATTTGTATTCACAACGTGATGGTACGCCTGCTGCTAAAATGAAAGATAATGTACCTTTAGATGTCAAAAAGGAACGATTGCAACGTTTGAATAAAAAAGTTGGTCATTATTCACAAATAGCTATGAGTAAGTACGAAGGACAAACTGTAACAGTACTTTGTGAAGGTAGTAGTAAAAAAGATGATCAGGTTCTTGCTGGCTACACTGATAAAAATAAGTTAGTTAATTTCAAAGCGCCTAAAGAAATGATTGGTAAACTAGTGGAAGTACGAATAGATGAAGCTAAACAGTATTCATTAAATGGCAGTTTTGTAAAGGAAGTAGAGCCGGAAATGGTGATTCAATAAATGTATAATAAAGATGACGTGTTGAAACAAGCGGATAATATTGCAAATAAAATTAAAAATTTGGATACTATCAAAACATATCAACAAATTGAAGCACAGATTCATCAGAACCAAACGATAAAGACTAAAATGGATATGTTAAAAAAGCATCAAAAACAAGCAGTAAACTTTCAAAATTACGGGAAACAAAATGCGCTAGAACAGTCGGAACATACCATTCAAAGTATAGAAGCAGAAATAAATACATTGCCCATAGTTGAACAGTTTCAAACTTCACAATATGAAGCGAATCAATTATTGAAAATGTTTGTATCAACAATGGAAACACGTTTAAATGACCATAATAAAGCCAAACATAGTGATTAATTACAAACAAAAAGGAGAACAATCATATGAAATCAAGAAAACTGGCTATAACTGCACTTTTAATTGCAATAAATGTTGTATTAAGCAGTATTATCATCATTCCTCTAGGACCAGTTAAGGCAGCACCAGTACAGCATTTTGTAAATGTATTAAGTGCGGTCATAGTAGGTCCTTGGTATGGATTAGCTCAAGCGCTTATATCATCAATTTTAAGAGTTCTTTTTGGAACTGGTACAGCTTTTGCATTTCCGGGTAGTATGATTGGAGTTTTATTGGCTAGTATGTTTTACATATATCGTAAACATATATTCATGGCCGCGGTCGGTGAAGTACTTGGAACTGGTGTCATCGGAAGTTTAATTTGTATACCATTAGCATATTTCCTTGGGCTTCAAGACTTCTTCATTAAACCGTTAATGATTACGTTCATAGTCTCAAGTGCTATCGGATCTATTATAAGTTATTTCTTATTAATTACTCTAAAAAAACGTGGTATTCTTCAAAGGTTTATAAAATAATTTTATGATATATGATTTCAAACAGAGTCATTGTTCATTTTAATATTGAACGCCCTTACTTAATTAAATGTCTTGAATGTTAGAATTTTAATATAATTCTAAACATGCTATTAACACATTTTATTAGGTTTGAGGCGTTTTCTTATACATTTAAGATGCTTCGTTATTATATGGTATGAATAGGTTTGTAAAAGTAAGTATGTTAAAATGTATAAGTTAAATAATTAATAATTAGAAAGCTTACAAACGAATATATTGTAAAGACAAATTTTAAAAAGAGACAAGGGTTGTGAAGAAATAATATGTCTAATGTTACACCAATGATGCAGCAATATTTAAAAATAAAATCAGAATACCAAGATTGCTTATTATTTTTTAGACTAGGTGATTTCTATGAAATGTTTTATGAAGATGCCAAGGAGGCATCACGTGTACTTGAAATTACTTTAACTAAAAGAGATGCTAAAAAAGAAAATCCAATTCCGATGTGTGGTGTTCCGTATCATTCTGCAGATAGTTATATAGATACACTTGTTAATAATGGATATAAAGTAGCTATTTGTGAACAGATGGAAGATCCGAAACAAACGAAAGGTATGGTTAGACGTGAGGTAGTAAGAATTGTGACTCCAGGAACTGTGATGGAGCAAGGTGGTGTAGATGATAAACAAAATAACTATATTTTAAGTTTTGTTATGAATCAACCTGAAATTGCGCTTAGTTACTGTGATGTTTCTACTGGTGAATTAAAGGTTACACATTTTAATGATGAAGCGACTTTATTAAATGAAATTACGACGATAAACCCTAACGAAGTTGTTATCAATGACAATATTTCCGATCATTTAAAAAGACAAATTAATATGGTGACAGAAACAATAACAGTCAGGGAAACGTTATCACCTGAAATCTATAGTGTGAATCAAACTGAACATAAATTAATGTATCAAGCGACACAATTATTGCTAGATTATATTCATCATACACAAAAACGTGATTTATCGCATATCGAGGATGTTGTTCAATATGCAGCTATAGATTATATGAAAATGGATTTTTATGCTAAGAGAAACCTTGAGTTAACGGAAAGCATTCGATTAAAATCCAAAAAAGGAACGCTACTTTGGCTGATGGACGAAACGAAAACACCAATGGGAGCACGTCGATTAAAACAATGGATAGATAGACCACTAATAAGTAAAGAACAAATTGAAGCACGATTAGATATCGTTGATGAATTTAGTGCTCATTTCATAGAAAGAGACACCTTAAGAACATATCTTAATCAAGTGTATGATATTGAACGTCTTGTTGGGCGTGTTAGTTACGGAAATGTTAATGCGAGAGATTTAATTCAACTTAAACATTCCATTTCTGAAATACCGAACATTAAAGCATTACTAAATTCTATGAATCAGGATACTCTTGTACAAGTTAATCAACTAGAACCACTTGATGATTTACTTGATATATTAGAACAGAGTTTAGTAGAAGAACCACCAATTTCAGTTAAAGATGGTGGACTATTCAAAGTTGGTTTTAATATGCAATTAGATGAATATCTTGAAGCTTCAAAAAACGGAAAAACATGGTTAGCAGAACTACAAGCCAAAGAAAGACAACGTACAGGAATAAAATCATTGAAAATAAGCTTTAATAAAGTGTTTGGTTATTTTATAGAAATAACACGTGCCAACTTGCAAAATTTTGAACCAAGTGAATTTGGTTATATGAGGAAGCAAACGTTATCGAATGCGGAACGATTTATAACTGATGAACTTAAAGAAAAAGAAGATATCATTTTAGGTGCGGAAGACAAAGCTATTGAATTAGAATATCAATTATTTGTTCAGCTACGTGAAGAAGTTAAAAAATATACTGAACGTTTACAACAACAAGCTAAAATTATTTCAGAGTTAGATTGTTTACAGAGCTTTGCAGAAATTGCTCAAAAATATAATTATACTAGGCCTTCATTTAGTGAAAATAAAACATTAGAATTAGTGGAATCTAGGCATCCAGTAGTGGAAAGAGTAATGGATTATAATGACTATGTGCCTAATAATTGTCGATTAGATAATGAAACATTTATATATTTAATTACAGGTCCGAATATGTCTGGTAAATCGACGTATATGAGACAAGTTGCCATAATTAGTATAATGGCCCAAATGGGAGCTTATGTCCCTTGTAAAGAGGCTGTGTTACCTATATTTGATCAAATATTCACTAGAATAGGTGCGGCAGATGATTTGGTTTCAGGTAAGAGTACGTTTATGGTAGAAATGCTAGAAGCACAAAAGGCATTAACTTATGCAACAGAGGATAGTTTGATTATTTTCGATGAAATTGGACGTGGTACTTCAACGTATGACGGTTTAGCTTTAGCGCAGGCAATGATAGAGTATGTAGCTGAAACATCACATGCTAAAACGTTATTTTCAACACATTATCATGAATTGACAACATTAGATCAAGCATTACCAAGTCTAAAAAATGTTCACGTCGCTGCTAATGAATATAAAGGTGAACTTATATTCTTGCATAAAGTCAAAGATGGTGCAGTTGACGATAGTTATGGTATTCAAGTTGCGAAATTAGCTGATTTACCTGAAAAAGTTATTAGCAGAGCACAAGTGATCCTAAGCGAGTTTGAAGCGTCTGCTGATAAAAAATCATCGATATCAAATTTAAAAATGGTCGAAAATGAACCTGAAATTAATCAAGAAAATTCAAACTTAAGTGTTGAAGAAACAACTGATACTTTATCTCAAAAAGACTTTGAACAAGCATCATTTGATTTGTTTGAAAATGATCAAGAAAGCGAGATTGAACTACAAATTAAAAATTTGAATTTATCTAATATGACACCAATTGAGGCATTGGTGAAGTTAAGTGAATTACAAAATCAATTAAAATAGAGGTGTTGCAGAATGGGGAAAATTAAAGAACTCCAAACCTCATTAGCAAATAAAATCGCAGCAGGTGAAGTAGTTGAAAGACCGAGTTCTGTTGTGAAAGAACTGTTGGAAAATGCTATAGATGCAGGCGCTACAGAAATAAGCATTGAAGTAGAGGAATCTGGCGTCCAATCTATTCGCGTAGTCGATAATGGAAGCGGAATTGAAGCGGAAGACTTAGGATTAGTATTTCATAGACATGCGACTAGTAAATTAGATCAAGATGAAGATTTATTTCATATTAGGACATTAGGATTCCGTGGTGAAGCACTAGCCAGTATTTCATCAGTTGCTAAAGTAACATTGAAGACTTGCACGGATAATGCTAATGGAAATGAAATATATGTAGAAAATGGTGAAATATTAAATCATAAGCCTGCAAAAGCGAAAAAAGGAACAGATATACTTGTAGAATCATTATTTTATAATACACCAGCACGTTTAAAATATATTAAAAGTTTATACACTGAACTAGGTAAAATAACAGATATTGTCAACAGAATGGCAATGAGCCATCCGGACATTCGAATAGCACTCATTTCAGATGGCAAAACAATGTTAAGTACAAATGGTTCAGGACGAACTAATGAAGTGATGGCAGAGATTTATGGGATGAAAGTTGCACGAGATTTAGTACATATATCTGGAGATACAAGTGATTATCACATTGAAGGTTTTGTTGCAAAACCTGAACATTCTAGAAGTAATAAGCACTATATTTCTATTTTTATTAATGGACGATACATTAAAAACTTTATGTTAAATAAAGCGATTTTAGAAGGCTATCATACACTCTTAACAATAGGTAGGTTCCCGATTTGTTATATTAATATTGAAATGGATCCAATCTTAGTAGACGTAAATGTTCATCCAACAAAACTAGAAGTGCGTTTATCAAAAGAAGAGCAACTATATCAATTGATAGTGAGCAAAATACAAGAAGCATTTAAAGACCGTATATTAATTCCTAAAAATAACTTGGATTATGTGCCGAAAAAAAATAAAGTGTTACATTCATTCGAACAACAAAAAATCGAATTTGAACAAAGACAAAACACAGAGAATAACCAAGAGAAGACGTTTTCATCTGAAGAAAGTAACAGTAAGCCATTTATGGCAGAAAATCAAAACGATGAGATAGTTATAAAAGAAGATTCATATAATCCATTCGTAACGAAAACGTCTGAAAGTTTAATAGCTGATGATGAATCTTCCGGTTATAATAATACACGTGAAAAAGATGAAGACTACTTCAAAAAACAACAAGAAATTTTACAAGAAATGGATCAAACATTTGATTCAAATGACGATACATCTGTGCAAAATTATGAGAATAAAGCATCCGATGATTATTATGATGTAAACGATATTAAAGGAACAAAAAGTAAAGACCCTAAACGAAGAATTCCATATATGGAAATTGTTGGCCAAGTACATGGAACGTATATTATTGCTCAAAATGAATTTGGCATGTACATGATTGACCAGCATGCAGCTCAAGAAAGAATAAAATATGAATATTTTCGAGATAAAATAGGTGAAGTTACCAATGAAGTACAAGATTTATTAATCCCGTTAACATTTCATTTTTCAAAAGATGAACAATTAGTCATTGATCAATATAAAAATGAGCTTCAACAAGTAGGTATCATGCTAGAACATTTTGGTGGTCATGATTATATTGTAAGTAGCTATCCAGTTTGGTTCCCTAAAGATGAAGTAGAAGAAATTATTAAAGATATGATTGAGCTAATTTTGGAAGAGAAAAAAGTAGATATCAAAAAATTACGTGAAGATGTAGCAATCATGATGTCATGTAAAAAATCTATTAAAGCGAATCATTATTTACAAAAACATGAAATGTCTGATTTAATTGATCAATTAAGAGAAGCGGAAGATCCATTTACATGTCCACATGGTCGTCCAATTATCATTAATTTTTCAAAATACGAATTAGAAAAATTATTTAAGCGTGTGATGTAGAGAGGATGAATCAAGTGAATAACAACATATTGCCTGCCATAAGAAACATTAAAGATTTAGAGAAACTGATTAAAACAGATTATAAAATGTGTGTGCTTCTAGATATGCATATAGGACATATTAAAAGTATTATGGAATTGCTGAAGCAAAATCATATAGAGTGTTTTATTCATATAGATTTGATAAAAGGTTTAAGCCACGATGAATTTGCAAGTGAATTTATTATTCAGCAATACAAGCCAAAAGGTATTGTATCGACTAAATCTAAAGTAATAAAAAAAGCGAAATCATTAAATACTTTAACGATTTTTAGAGTGTTTATTATTGATAGTCAAGCATTGAAACGCAGTATAGATTTGATAAAAAAAGTTGAACCTGATTTTGTTGAAGTACTTCCAGGTGTTGCGAGTAAAGCGATTCATCATATTCAGAAAGAAACAAATACACAAGTCATTGCAGGTGGCCTAATTAATACAATAGATGAAGTTAATGAAGCTGTTAAAAATGGAGCGAAATATGTAACAACTAGTTATGATAAACTCTGGTGAATCATAAGGCTGCAAAAATTAGATTTTTCACTAGATTTAGTCATATAACATATTAAAAAAGCCGTTTTCATATGGGATATGTAATAAGGAATTTAAGGTATCATACAAAGAATAATTAAATAAAATAATTAGCACCTCTAAAACGATTAAAATCATTAAAGTTATAGAGGTGTTTATTTGTAAAAAATGCAACTAGTCATAAAAAATATGGCTGAAGAATGTCATTTAAGCAACTGAACGACATAGACTATTTAGTACGGATTGATATTTCTAGTTTTCAAATTAAACTACTTTTATAAAGACTTGAAAAATTAAATTTGACAAAATTTTTACAAAAACCATTGACAACGCTTTCATGTCGATAGTATTATAACAAATATAATAAAAGTTAATACATAGAATAGAGACGGGAGATTTCTACGAGCCAAACTGCTAGTGTAGGAATCTCTTTGTCTTTTTGGGAGGACATTTAATATGAATGTATATTTAGCAGAATTCCTAGGAACTGCAATCTTAATCCTTTTTGGTGGTGGCGTTTGTGCCAATGTCAATTTAAAGAGAAGTGCTGCGAATGGTGCTGATTGGATTGTCATCACAGCTGGATGGGGATTAGCGGTTACAATGGGTGTGTATGCTGTCGGTCAATTCTCAGGTGCACATTTAAACCCAGCGGTGTCTTTAGCTCTTGCATTAGACGGAAGTTTTGATTGGTCATTAGTTCCTGGTTATATTGTTGCTCAAATGTTAGGTGCAATTGTCGGAGCAACAATTGTATGGTTAATGTACTTGCCACATTGGAAAGCGACAGAAGAAGCTGGCGCGAAATTAGGTGTTTTCTCTACAGCACCGGCTATTAAGAATTACTTTGCCAACTTTTTAAGTGAGATTATCGGAACAATGGCATTAACTTTAGGTATTTTATTTATCGGTGTAAACAAAATTGCCGATGGTTTAAATCCTTTAATTGTCGGAGCATTAATTGTTGCAATCGGATTAAGTTTAGGCGGTGCTACTGGTTATGCAATCAACCCAGCACGTGATTTAGGTCCGAGAATTGCACATGCGATTTTACCAATAGCTGGTAAAGGTGGTTCAAATTGGTCATATGCAATCGTTCCTATCTTAGGACCAATTGCCGGTGGTTTATTAGGCGCGGTAGTATACGCTGTATTTTATAAACATACATTTAATATTGGTTGTGCAATTGCAATTGTTGTAGTTATTATTACTTTGATTTTAGGTTACATTTTAAATAAATCATCAAAAAAAGGTGATATCGAATCAATTTACTAAAATAAAAAGAAACGTAAATAGCATAATTTAACATGTTTGATTCATGGATTATGCTATTTTTTCGCCAAAATTTAACAGATTTTGTACAATGGGTTAGCGATTATTTTTTAATAAAGGAGATACTACTAATGGAAAAATATATTTTATCTATAGACCAAGGAACAACAAGCTCAAGAGCGATTTTATTCAATCAAAAAGGGGAAATTGCAGGGGTAGCACAACGTGAGTTTAAGCAATATTTTCCACAATCAGGTTGGGTTGAACATGATGCAAATGAAATTTGGACATCTGTTTTAGCTGTAATGACGGAAGTAATTAATGAAAATGATGTTAGAGCTGATCAAATTGCAGGTATCGGTATTACAAACCAACGTGAAACAACGGTTGTTTGGGACAAACATACTGGCCGCCCAATTTATCACGCAATTGTTTGGCAATCACGTCAAACACAATCAATTTGTTCAGAATTAAAACAACAAGGATATGAACAAACATTTAGAGATAAGACAGGATTACTTTTAGATCCGTATTTTGCAGGTACAAAAGTTAAATGGATTCTAGACAATGTTGAAGGTGCACGAGAAAAAGCAGAAAATGGCGATTTATTATTTGGAACGATTGATACTTGGTTAGTATGGAAATTATCAGGAAAAGCTGCGCATATTACTGATTATTCAAATGCGAGTCGTACATTAATGTTTAATATCCATGA
The DNA here is from genome assembly GCF_017151945.1 of Staphylococcus sp. EG-SA-10. Classification (NCBI taxonomy): domain Bacteria; kingdom Bacillati; phylum Bacillota; class Bacilli; order Caryophanales; family Staphylococcaceae; genus Staphylococcus; species Staphylococcus sp. EG-SA-10. The sequence goes on along the minus strand of NZ_JACVZJ010000008.1, from coordinate 5,311 downwards.
TTTAGAATGGGACGATGAGTTATTAGAACTACTTACAGTACCTAAAAATATGTTGCCAGAAGTTAAACCTTCAAGTGAAGTATATGGTAAGACAATTGATTACCACTTCTATGGTCAAGAAGTACCAATTGCTGGTGTAGCTGGTGATCAACAAGCAGCATTATTTGGACAAGCTTGCTTCGAACGTGGTGACGTGAAAAACACATATGGAACTGGTGGTTTCATGTTAATGAATACAGGTGACAAAGCGGTTAAATCTGAAAGTGGTTTATTAACAACAATTGCTTATGGTATTGACGGAAAAGTAAATTATGCGCTTGAAGGTTCAATCTTTGTTTCGGGTTCAGCAATCCAATGGTTACGTGATGGATTAAGAATGATTAATTCAGCACCACAATCAGAAAGTTATGCGACACGAGTTGACTCTACTGAGGGTGTTTATGTTGTTCCAGCTTTTGTAGGTTTAGGAACACCATATTGGGATTCTGAAGCACGTGGTGCGATTTTCGGTTTAACACGCGGAACTGAAAAAGAGCACTTTATCCGTGCAACATTAGAATCATTATGTTACCAAACTCGTGACGTTATGGAAGCAATGTCAAAAGACTCTGGTATCGATGTCCAAAGTTTACGTGTCGATGGTGGTGCAGTTAAGAATAACTTTATTATGCAGTTCCAAGCAGACATTGTTAATACTTCTGTTGAAAGACCTGAAATTCAAGAAACTACAGCTTTAGGTGCTGCATATTTAGCAGGTTTAGCAGTTGGATTCTGGGAGAGTAAAGATGATATCGCTAAAAACTGGAAATTAGAAGAAAAATTCGATCCGAAAATGGATGAAGGCGAAAGAGAAAAATTATATAGAGGTTGGAAAAAAGCTGTTGAAGCAACACAAGTTTTTAAAACAGAATAAACTTGTAGATTAGACTTTTGTATAAACATTGTGATACAATCAATTTAAGTTAATATTTGAATCGAGAAACGAGAGATTTGTTCGAACATGTACAATTGAAGGATTGTTTATGTGGGACAAGTCTCTCGTTTTTACATTTTTTAGGAGGCGTTTTGGAATGGCATTGTCTACTTTTAAGAGAGAACATATTAAAAAGAATTTAAGAAATGATGAATATGATTTAGTAATTATTGGTGGCGGTATTACAGGTGCAGGTATTGCACTAGACGCGAGTGAAAGAGGAATGAAAGTTGCATTAGTTGAAATGCAAGACTTTGCACAAGGAACAAGCTCAAGATCTACAAAATTAGTCCATGGTGGTTTACGTTACTTAAAACAATTCCAAATTGGAGTAGTTGCCGAAACTGGTAAAGAACGTGCGATTGTTTATGAAAATGGGCCTCATGTTACGACTCCAGAGTGGATGCTTTTACCAATGCATAAAGGTGGAACATTTGGTAAATTCTCAACATCAATTGGTTTAGGAATGTATGATCGTTTAGCAGGTGTTAAAAAGTCTGAACGTAAAAAAATGTTATCTAAAAAAGAAACTTTAGCTAAAGAACCATTAGTTAAAAAAGAAGGTCTAAAAGGCGGCGGTTACTATGTTGAATATCGTACTGACGATGCGCGTTTAACTATTGAAGTTATGAAGCGTGCTGCTGAAAAAGGCGCAGAAATTATCAACTATACTAAGTCAGAACACTTCACTTATGATAAAAATCAACAAGTAAATGGTGTTAAAGTTATAGATAAATTAACTAATGAAAATTATACAATTAAGGCTAAAAAAGTGGTTAATGCAGCAGGTCCATGGGTTGATGATGTTAGAAGTGGTGATTATGCACGCAATAATAAAAAATTACGTTTAACTAAAGGTGTACATGTTGTTATTGATCAATCAAAATTCCCATTAGGTCAAGCAGTATACTTTGATACTGAAAAAGATGGAAGAATGATTTTTGCAATCCCGCGTGAAGGAAAAGCGTATGTAGGTACTACAGATACATTCTATGACAATATCAAATCTTCACCATTAACTACACAAGAAGACAGAGACTATTTAATCGATGCTATTAATTACATGTTCCCTAGTGTTAATGTTACAGATGAAGATATTGAATCAACATGGGCAGGAATTAGACCATTAATTTACGAAGAAGGCAAAGACCCTTCTGAAATCTCTCGTAAGGATGAAATTTGGGAAGGTAAATCAGGTTTATTAACTATTGCAGGTGGTAAATTAACAGGCTATCGTCACATGGCTCAAGACATTGTTGATTTAGTATCTAAACGCTTGAAAAAAGACTACGGTTTAACATTTAGTCCATGTAATACAAAAGGTCTGGCAATTTCAGGTGGCGATGTAGGTGGTAGTAAGAACTTTGATGCGTTTGTAGAGCAAAAAGTAGATGTAGCTAAAGGATTCGGCATTGATGAAGATGTTGCAAGACGTTTAGCATCTAAATATGGTTCAAATGTTGATGAATTGTTCAACATTGCGCAAACATCTCAATACCATGATAGCAAGTTACCATTAGAAATTTATGTAGAACTTGTTTATAGTATTCAACAAGAAATGGTATACAAACCTAACGATTTCTTAGTTCGTCGTTCTGGTAAAATGTACTTCAATATTAAAGATGTATTAGATTATAAAGATAGTATCATCGATATTATGGCTGATATGTTAGACTACTCACCAGCTCAAATTGAGGCTTATACTGAAGAAGTTGAGCAAGCAATTAAAGAAGCGCAACATGGAAATAATCAACCAGCAGTTAAAGAATAATTAATTTGTACAATCATAAACTGGTGTCCTGTTTTAGGGGCATCAGTTTTTTTATATGAGATACATTAGTCAATTGAAACTATGCATCACTAAATGTATGATAATAATAAAAGCGAATATAAAAACGTTGTTATTAAAGGTGTGAGATGATGACTGAAAAACAATTTAAATTAACTGTACAAGATAACACGAATATTGAAGTTAAAGTGAATTTTACAAATGTAGATTCAAAAGGAATTATTCATATATTTCATGGTATGGCTGAACATATGGAACGTTACGATAAATTAGCACATGCACTTTCAAAGCATGGCTTCGATGTGATACGTCATAATCATCGAGGACATGGTATTAATATTGATGAATCAACAAGAGGGCATTACGATGATATGAAACGAGTTATCGGTGATGCCTTTGAAGTAGCGCAAACAGTGAGAGGCAATGTTGATAAACCATACATTATAATCGGACATTCAATGGGATCCGTTATAGCTAGATTGTTTGTAGAAACATATCCGCAATATGTTGATGGTCTAATTTTAAGTGGTACTGGTATGTATCCATTATGGAAAGGATTACCAACCGTTAAGGTGTTACAACTTATTACAAAAATTTATGGTGCTGAGAAACGGGTTGAATGGGTTAACCAGTTAGTATCAAATAGTTTTAATAAAAAAATACGTCCATTACGTACACAAAGTGATTGGATTTCTAGTAATCCAACTGAAGTAGACAACTTTATTAAAGATCCATATAGTGGATTTAATGTGTCAAATCAATTATTATATCAAACAGCCTATTATATGCTACATACATCACAATTAAAAAATATAAAAATGTTAAATCATGCCATGCCTATATTATTAGTTTCAGGATATGACGATCCTTTAGGTGATTATGGTAAAGGGATTTTAAAATTGGCGAATATATATAGAAAAGCCGGCATTAAAAATGTTAAAGTTAATCTTTATCATCATAAACGTCATGAAGTGTTATTTGAAAAAGAACATGACAAAATTTGGGAAGACTTGTTTAAATGGTTGAATCAATTTTATAAAAAATAAAGAAAGTGGAATTAAATATGAATAAAAATAAGCCTTTTATTGTAGTAATTGTGGGGCCAACTGCTTCAGGTAAAACAGAGCTTAGCATCGAACTCGCGAAGCGTATCAATGGTGAAATCATAAGCGGTGACTCTATGCAAGTCTACAAACATATGAATATTGGAACTGCAAAAGTAACACCTGAAGAAATGGATGGTATTCCACATCATTTAATTGATATCTTGAATCCTGATGATACATTTTCAGCATATGAATTCAAGCGATTAGCAGAAGATTTAATTACTGATATAACGAATAGAGGTAAAGTTCCAATCATAGCAGGTGGAACAGGCTTATATATTCAATCATTAATATATAATTATGAATTAGAAGATGAAACAGTTACACCTGCACAATTATCCGTAGTTAAACAAAAGTTATCTGCATTAGAACATTTAGATAATCAGCAACTACACGAATATTTAGCTCAATTTGACGAGGCTTCTGCCAAAAATATTCATCCAAACAATCGACAGAGAGTGTTGCGCGCTATCGAATACTATTTTAAAACAAAAAAACTTTTAAGTAATCGTAAGAAAGTGCAACAATTTACTGAAAATTATGATACATTATTAATAGGGATTGAAATGTCGCGTAAAACATTATATTCAAGAATAAATAAACGTGTTGATATTATGTTGGATCACGGATTATTTAGAGAAGTGCAACAACTTGTTGAACAAGGCTATGAATCTTGCCAAAGTATGCAAGCTATTGGATATAAAGAATTAATACCTGTGATTAACGGACAAATGATTTATGAAGATGCTGTCAATGATTTAAAGCAACATTCACGCCAATATGCAAAACGACAAATGACATGGTTCAAGAATAAAATGAGTGTTCATTGGTTAGATAAAGAAAATATGTCACTTCAAATGATGTTAGATGAGATTACAACCCAGATTAAGTAAAAGGAGTCCGACAGATGATTGCAAACGAAAACATCCAAGACAAAGCACTAGAGAATTTTAAAGCAAACCAAACTGAAGTAACTGTATTCTTTCTAAACGGTTTCCAAATGAAAGGTGTTATTGAAGAATACGACAAGTATGTCGTAAGCTTAAATTCTCAAGGCAAACAACACTTGATTTACAAACATGCGATCAGCACTTATACAGTAGAAACTGAAGGTCAAGAATCTACTGAAAGTGAAGAATAAGTTGTAATCATATGGGCACGATTTAATGACTCGTGTACATAACGTTTGAAGTATGATAAATAGATATAGAAATAAAGTCATATGTGACATCAATTAAATGATGTTCAAATGACAAGATACAATAGAGGAATGTTTGTAATAAAAACGCTTCATATAAAGGCCGAGTCAATATATGGGTTCTCCACCAAATGTGGTGGGTATATAATTTAAAGAACTATTTTAAATTACAACTTTTAGAGTTTTTATTATTAGGCGGCCAGTCCATTATTGGGCTTGGTTGTCTTCTTTTTTTCTCCTTTGTA
>NZ_JACVZJ010000007.1:0-129755 GCF_017151945.1 Staphylococcus sp. EG-SA-10 | reverse complement strand
TTCAGTGTAAAATGTACTTGGGTCATGTAAAAGTCCTCCTGGGTATGTTTTTGTCGTTAAAAACATTGTACCGTAAAAGGACTGTTATATGGCCTTTTTACTTTTACACAATTATACGGACTTTATCAAAATGAAGGAAGAGTATTCTAAAAGATTTAATTCTTTAGCTTCTTTCAATACTAATATTAATATCATACCTATGGAAAATGGAAAAAAAGTTAATGATGTGGAATATCCTCTATTCTTTATGGTGACTAAAAATCTATCAAAAAAACAAGAATTAATATCAATTAATAGTAGAAAAATTGATAGAGCACTTAATTCTTTACCTTATGCAGCTAGAGAACAATATTTTAATGATTTATTAATCGATGAATTACAAAGTACTAATGAAATTGAAAATGTATTTAGTACTAAACAAGAGATTGCACATGCGTTAAATAACCAAGCATCAGAATTTCTTAAGTTCAGAGGCCTCGTGGATCAATATAAAGAGATAGAACTTAATAATAAAATTAAAGTTGATAATGTAAGAGACATTAGAGCGATTTATGATAAATTAGTTTCAAATGAAATTAACGAACAAGATAAGTTAGATGGAGAGCTATTTCGTAAAAATTTTGTCGGTGTGCATGATGAGTCAACGAATAAATATATACATGTTGGGTTACAACCTGAAACCAAAATTGTTGAATATATAGGTGAAATGCTAACATTTTTAAAATATTTTGATGCGCCTCAGCCGTTCAAAATCATGGCTAGTCATTATCTGTTTGAATATATACATCCTTTTTATGATGGCAATGGTAGAGTTGGAAGATTTATAATTGCCAAGCTCTTGAGTGATTATTATGATAATTATACTGCTTTGACATTTTCATATGTCATAAATAGAAATAAATCGAATATTACAAGGCGTTTATGACTGCTTCAAATCATTTGAATTGTGGTGATTTGACGGAATTTATTGACACAATGCTTGAGTTATTGATAGCAGGACAAGAAAGAATACTTGATGAGTTAATACCAAAAATGGATGCGACTGAAAAATTAACGCTTTATTTAACTAGTCATTATAAACAGATAGATTATGAATTTTTGTATCTCCTTTCAATGGATAAATTGTTTGGAAATAAAAGAAATAGATTAACATTAATTGATTTAGAAAACATATTGGGAGTAGGAAGAGTAAAAATTAATAATACAATTAAAAAATTTGGTAACTACTTAGTTAAAATTAAAAGTAGACCAACAATTTATGAGATGAGTGATGAATTTCTAAATTCGATTATAAAATAAATGTAATATGTGATTCAGCTATACTTATAGTATTTGTAAGATTGCGTAATTGCTTCATTGAAAAAATATATTTTAAGAGAGTGGTGCATGACAAATGTACTGCTCTTTTTGTTGTGTATCAGTATTGTGATGTTTTAATGCGAATATTATATGAATCATTATGAAATTTAATAAAAATAATTGAAATAATTATCATTTTTTCTGATATACTGTTAAACGGTTTGGAATTTTTAAGTTTACACTGTATTGGTTGATATAGCTCAACTAATAATTGCGAACAGGGTATTTCAAATTGAAAAGTATTATGAGTGTGATGCATAAATCAAAATTGTAGGATAAGAGCCTGAGACATAAATCAATGTTCAATGCTCTACAAAGTTATATTGGCAGTAGTTGACTGAACGAAAATACGCTTGTAACAAGCTTTTTTCAATTCTAGTCCGGGGCCCCAACAAAGAGAAATTGGATTCCCAATTTCTACAGACAATGCAAGTTGGGGTGGGACGACGAAATGAATTTTTCGAAAATATCATTTCTGTCCCACTCCTTTATCATTTATGTCTCGCTCTCAAATGTAAATTAATAATTGATTTTGGGGGAGTTTGAAGTTAAATATTTAACAGGATTTATTTTAATATTATTGTTAGAAGGAATTTTGACAAATTCAGCAAGTGCAATCGAATATTCAGACTTACATCATAAAAGTAAACTTAATTCAAAGCGTCTAAGTAATGCTAAGATGTCATTCATCAATCCAACTCAGCTTGAAAATAAAAAAACAAACGATAGACTGTTGACTCATGATTTGTTATTTCATGACATGTTCTTAAATGATGCTTCGAAAAAGGATTTTAAAGTTGAATTCGAAAATGAGGCACTTTCCAATGAATTTATAAATAAGAATATCGATATATATGCTGGAAGCTATAGCTATGAATGTCATGGGGGAGAAACCAATAAAACGCAAGGTAGTTATGGAGGGGTTACTTTAAGTGACAATAATAAGTACGATGATTATAAGAATATACCTTGTAATTTATGGATTGACGGACATCAAACAGAAATAGAACTAACTGCAGTAAAAACGAAAAAGAAAATTGTTACCATTCAAGAATTAGATGTTCAATTAAGAAATTATTTGAGTGAGAAGTATAAGTTGTACGAAAAAGGTGGCGACATTGTTAAAGGGTATGTTAAATATCATAATGATGATGAAAAAAATGTAGAATATGATTTTTATAATTTAAATGGTGAGTATGGTCATGAGGTATTAAAAATGTATGCTGATAATAAAACTATCAATAGTGACAAATTGCATTTAGATATCTATTTATTCAAATCATAATTTAAGTGAGTTAATCATTAATGATCTTTGACAGTGAAATATAAAGTACCTGTCATTATATTGTTACAAATAAAAACAACAGTAAGGATGCTACCACTCAGAAAAGTCTTACTGCTGTTTTCTATTAGAATAATCTTTAATGCACACAGGAATTCGATACGAAACAAATATGATTAACTGTATAATTACAAAATAAAACTACTATAGTAAAAAGAAGATAAAGACGATGATAATAAATGCATCGAATATAATTTTCTTGATGTTTTTATCAACAACATCAGGTAAGGACATAAGTATAAATCCTAGAATTAGAGTGTAGCGACATATGTTCATAATTGTTGCTGTAAACTCGATATTAAATGAAAACTTTAAAAATATACTTATAAATAAAATGACAAACGACGCAATTGCAATAAAACTGCCGTATGTAGCTATCTTTGTTACGAGACTATTTTGATTATTTTCAGCCATTGTAAAATCCTCTTATTTCATCATTATTATTTTAAACATATCATTTTCCTGTTATTTAATAAAGTTTCTTGACACGATTGGCTGATGTAATTGATATGATTAGTTTTGAAAAATAGACAAATTAGAAGCATCGATTTCACTGTTATGAGTTCAAAAATAATTATTTATGATACCAAGTTATTGTGAATGTTTTTATAAAAATAAAGCAAAAGTTTTATACAGTAATGAAAATCATGATACTTGTCGTTGTAGTGATTAAAATGTGATAAAATAACAAATGCTAGGATTTTTTAAAAGAGGTGAATCAAAGGATGATTGGTATAATTGGTGCCATGGAAGAAGAAGTAAAAATATTAAAAAATAAATTAACACAATTAAGCGAAATTTCAGTTGCACATGTTAAATTTTATACTGGCATTTTAAAAGATAGAGAAGTAGTGATTACCCAAAGCGGCATTGGAAAAGTTAATGCTGCAATTTCTACGACATTATTAATTAATAAGTTTAAACCGGACATCATTATTAATACAGGTTCTGCTGGAGCTTTAGATGAAAGTTTAAATGTAGGTGACGTTCTTATAAGTGATGATGTAAAATATCATGATGCGGATGCAACAGCATTTGGTTATGAATATGGACAAATACCACAGATGCCGGTAGCATTTCAATCAAGTAAACCTTTAATAGAAAAAGTATCTCAAGTTGTACAACAACAACAACAATTAACAGCTAAAGTAGGCTTAATTGTAAGTGGTGATAGCTTTATCGGTAGTGTTGAACAACGCCAAAAAATTAAAAAAGCATTTCCAAATGCGATGGCGGTTGAAATGGAAGCAACTGCAATTGCACAAACATGTTATCAATTTAATGTACCATTTGTTGTAGTTCGTGCAGTTTCAGACTTAGCAAATGGAGAAGCGGAAATGTGCTTCGAAGCATTTTTAGAAAAAGCAGCTGTATCTTCAAGTCAAACTGTTGAAGCATTAGTGTATCAATTATAAAAAGGTAAAGGTGAGTTAAATGGGTTTAGTTCGCAAGTTTTTTATGCCGAATTCATATGTTCAATCAATATTTCAAATTGATTTAGACAAGTTAGTGGACAAAGGCGTTAAAGGTATTATTACAGATTTAGATAATACGCTAGTAGGTTGGGATGTTAAAGAACCTACAGAACGTGTTAAAGCATGGTTTAAGGAAGCTAATGAAAAAGGAATCACTATTACAATCGTGTCTAATAATAATGAGTCTCGTGTTGCTAGTTTTAGTCAGCATTTAGACATCGATTTTATTTTTAAAGCGAGAAAGCCAATGGGGAAAGCGTTTGATAAAGCAATAACTAAGATGAATATCAGACCAGATCAAACTGTTGTAATAGGTGACCAAATGCTTACTGATGTATTTGGTGGTAATCGTCGAGGTTTATATACAATTATGGTCGTTCCAGTTAAACGAACTGATGGCTTTATTACTAAGTTTAATAGATTAATTGAAAGACGATTATTACGTCATTTCAGTAAAAAAGGTTATATCACATGGGAGGAAAATTGATTGTCTGACATTTTAAAATGTATCGGTTGTGGTGCGCCACTTCAATCTGAAGATAAAAATAAACCTGGTTTTGTACCAGAGCATAATATGTTTCGTGATGACGTGATTTGCAGACGTTGTTTCCGCTTGAAAAATTATAACGAAGTTCAAGATGTAGGATTAGAAAGTGAAGACTTTTTAAAATTATTATCAGGACTTGCGGATAAAAAGGGCATTGTCGTCAATGTTGTGGATGTATTTGACTTTGAAGGATCATTTATTAATGCAGTTAAACGTATTGTCGGAAACAAAAAAATCATTTTAGCAGCAAATAAATTGGATTTATTGCCGAAACAAATTAATAAACGTCGAGTTAAAGAATGGTTAAAACGAACAGCAAGAAAATATGGTTTGGAAGATGACGATGTCGTATTAATTTCAGCTGAAAAAGGCTGGGGCATAGACGACTTATTATCATCAATTGCGAATATTCGAGAAAATGAAGATGTGTATATTGTAGGGACAACGAATGTTGGGAAATCTACATTGATTAATAAACTGATTGAAGCTAGTGTTGGTGAAAAAGATGTAGTAACAACTTCAAGATTCCCTGGAACAACTTTAGATATGATAGATATTCCTTTAGATGAAACATCATTTATGTATGATACACCAGGTATTATTCAAGATCATCAAATGACGCATTTAGTTAGTGAAAAAGAATTGAAAATTATTATGCCTAAGAAAGAAATAAAACAACGCGTATATCAATTAAATGAGGCGCAAACATTATTCTTCGGCGGTCTAGCGCGCATAGATTATGTATCAGGTGGTAAACGTCCGTTAGTTTGTTTCTTTTCTAATGACTTGAATATACATCGTACTAAAACGGAGAAGGCCAATGATTTATGGCGTAATCAACTTGGCGATTTATTAACGCCACCTGGAAATCCACAAAATTTTGATTTTAATGAGGTAAAGGCTGTTAGACTTGAAACAGGAAAAGAGAAACGCGATGTTATGATTTCTGGTCTAGGCTTTATAACTATAGGACCAGGAGCTAAAGTAATCGTTCGTGTTCCTAAAAATGTTGATGTTGTATTAAGAAATTCTATTTTATAAGGTGATTTAAAAAATGAAATTTGCAGTTATCGGAAATCCTATTTCACATTCCTTGTCGCCCGTTATGCATAGAGCAAATTTTAATTCTTTAGGATTAGATGATACTTATGAAGCTTTAAATATTCCAATTGAAGATTTTCATTTAATTAAAGAAATTATTTCAAAAAAAGAATTAGATGGCTTTAATATCACAATTCCTCATAAAGAGCGTATCATACCGTATTTAGATCATGTTGATGAACAAGCGATTAATGCAGGTGCAGTTAACACTGTTTTGATAAAAGATGGCAAGTGGATAGGGTATAATACAGATGGTATTGGTTATGTAAAGGGATTGCACAGCGTTTATCCAGATTTAGAAAATGCATACATTTTAATTTTGGGCGCAGGTGGTGCAAGTAAAGGTATTGCTTATGAATTAGCAAAATTTGTAAAGCCCAAATTAACTGTTGCGAATAGAACGATGGCTCGTTTTGAATCTTGGAATTTAAATATAAACCAAATTTCATTGGAAGATGCTGAAAAGTATTTAGCTGAATTCGATATCATTATTAATACAACACCAGCGGGTATGGCTGGAAATAACGAAAGTATTATTAATTTAAAGCATCTTTCTCCCAATACTTTAATGAGTGATATTGTTTATATACCGTATAAAACACCTATTTTAGAGGAAGCAGAGCGCAAGGGAAACCATATTTATAATGGCTTAGATATGTTTGTTTACCAAGGTGCGGAAAGCTTTAAAATTTGGACTAATAAAGATGCTGATATTAATTCTATGAAAACAGCAGTTTTACAACAATTAAAAGGAGAATAACATATGCTTACTGGCAAACAAAAAAGATACTTAAGAAGTTTAGCACACAATATTGATCCGATTTTTCAAATTGGAAAAGGCGGTATCAACGAAAACATGATCAAACAAATAGATGATACGTTAGAAAACAGAGAATTGATAAAAGTACATGTACTACAAAATAACTTTGATGATAAAAAAGAATTAGCTGAAACATTAAGCGAAGCTACGCGTAGTGAATTAGTGCAAGTGATTGGATCTATGATAGTGATTTATAGAGAATCTAAAGAAAATAAAGAAATTGAATTGCCATAATAATGAAAAAGATAGTACTTTACGGCGGTCAGTTTAACCCTATCCATACTGCACATATGATAGTAGCTAGCGAAGTATTTCATGAATTACAGCCAGATGAATTTTATTTTTTACCTAGTTTTATGTCTCCATTGAAAAAGCACCATGATTTTATAGATGTTCAGCACAGATTAACAATGATACAGATGATTATCGACGAGCTTGGTTTTGGAGATATTTGCGACGATGAAATTAAACGTGGTGGTCAAAGTTATACCTATGACACAATCAAGGCATTCAAGGAGCAACACAAAGACAGTGAGTTGTACTTTGTTATTGGGACAGATCAGTATAACCAACTAGAGAAATGGTATCAAATTGAATACTTAAAAGAAATGCTTACTTTTGTAGTTGTAAATCGAGACAAAAATAGTCAAAATGTTGATAATGCTATGATTGCAATTCAGATACCTAGGGTAGATATAAGTTCGACAATGATTCGACAAAGAGTTAGTGAAGGGAAATCTATCCAAGTTCTTGTTCCTAAATCCGTTGAAAACTATATTAAGGGGGAAGGATTATATGAACATTGAAAAAGCAAAACGGCTTGCAAAAGAGAAACTGCCAGAGAAACGTTATAATCATTCTTTAAGAGTTGCAGAAACAGCGATTAAATTAGCAAAAATTTATGATGGAGACACTAGTAAAGTAGAATTAGCAGGTGTATTACATGATTTCTGTAAATATGATGATTTAGGTAAAATGTATCAAATTGTTCGACAATACGAATTAGGTAATGATCTACTGAGTTATGGTAGTGAAATATTGCATGGTCCTGTGTGTGCAGCAATCATGGAACATGAATATGGTATCAATGATGAGGAAGTATTAATGGCTATCAAATACCATACTACTGGACGTCAACAAATGACAAAAACTGAAAAACTGATTTTTATTGCAGATTACATCGAACCTGGAAGAACAATCCCAGGAGTTGATGATATTCGAGATATGGCATACAATCAAGGTAGTTTAGATAAGACAATTTATGAAATTTCTAAACGCACAGTACTATTTTTAATACAGAAAGATATTACGGTATATAATAAGACGATTGACTGTTTAAATTATTATAACTATAGTGACGAAAGAATAAAGGATGATTAAATGAATTCACAAGAATTATTAGCAATTGCTGTGGATGCAATTGACAATAAAAAAGGCGAAGATACGATTTCTTTAGAAATGAAAGGTATCAGCGATATGACAGATTATTTTGTTGTAACGCACGGAAATAATGAACGACAAGTTCAAGCGATTGCTAGAGCGGTGAAAGAAGTAGCCAATGAACAAAATATAGAAGTAAAACGTATGGAAGGATACAATGAAGCGCGTTGGATATTAATTGACTTAGCTGATGTTGTGGTACATGTTTTCCATAAAGACGAAAGAAATTATTATAATATTGAAAAGTTATATCAAGATGCACCATTAGAATCATATGGTCAGGTTGCGTATTAATTATGTCGCAATATGCAGAAATGAGCCTAGTGTACGATCAATTGACTCAAGATCAACCATATGAAAAATGGTTTGAAATTGTAAAAAATCACTGCAAAGATGAATCAAATATTTTAGATATTGGTTGCGGTACTGGTAGTTTAACAGTTCAACTAGAAGCTTTAGGTAATGTTACTGGTATGGATTTAAGTGTTGATATGTTGACTGTTGCAGCTCAAAAATCAGCAAATGTAAATTGGCTTGAAGGAGATATGACATCTTTTGATTTGCAACAACAATTTGATATCATCACTATTTTTTGTGACTCTCTAAATTATTTGCAAGATGAAACTGCAGTTATTGAAACATTCATCAATGTTTATCATCATCTGACTGATTCAGGTGTATTTATTTTTGATGTACATACTGTTTATAAAATGATGACTTTGTTTAATAATCAAAGTTATATTGATGATAAAGGGGACATTTTTTTAGCATGGGATGCTGTGCAAGGAGATTTACCTTTAAGTGTTTATCATGATATGACATTTTTCATTCGACATGAAGATGAAACATATTCAAGATTTGATGAGTCTCATTTTCAGAGAACATTTGATGAAAAGACATATTTGTCTTGGTTAGCTCAAGTTGGTTTTAAACATGTTGAAACATTTACTGATTTTAATATAGATGAACATAATGATGATGCAGAAAGATTGTTTTTCATTGCGAAAAAATAAAAGTAAAACCACTCGCTCAGACGTGTATAAAGTTGAGGAGTGGTTTTATTGTATCAATTTTTATTACGCTATAAAGATTTTTTAACTCAATGGAAGTTATATATTATAAGTGCTGTTGTTTTAATTATGGTATTAATTGGTTTTATATTCTGGAGACAAGATGATTATACTTCAAGAAATTTTGAAAATAAAGATACTGCTCTGAAACAAAGCACTAGTGAAAATAGTAGTTTGTCCAAATTAGAAGATGTCCAGGTCAAAGATGGAGATAATTCCAAAAATAAAGGTCCTGTATATGTCGATGTAAAAGGTGCTGTTAAACATCCTAATGTTTATAAAATGACATCTAAGGATAGAGTAGTTGATTTACTTGATAAAGCACAATTATTGGATGATGCAGATGTAAGTCAAATTAATTTGTCTGAAAAATTATCAGATCAAAAAATGATTTTCATTCCTCATAAAGGACAAAAGAATGTTGAACCACAAATTGGAGTAAACAGTGTGCACGTAAAAAATGGAAACATAAATAATACTAAAGTAAATTTAAATACGGCATCTGTATCAGAATTGATGTCTGTTCCTGGAGTTGGGCAAGCTAAAGCTAATGCAATTGTTGAATATCGCAACCAACAAGGTGCATTTCAAGAAATTGACGATTTGAAAAAAGTAAAAGGTTTTGGAAGTAAAACTTTTGATAAACTGAAATCTTATTTCACGACATAATGGATTATTTTAATTGCAAATTTTATTTTTTGTGATTAATCTTATATTATTAGAAAATGTTACTAAATTTTAAGTATGGAAGGTGAACATCTTGGAAAGAATCAAATGGGAAGAATATTTTATGGCACAAAGTCATTTGCTGGCATTACGTTCAACTTGTCAAAGATTATCTGTAGGTGCAACGATTGTTAAGGATAATCGTATTATTGCTGGTGGTTATAATGGCTCTGTAGCTGGCGAGGTGCATTGTATAGATGAAGGGTGTTTAATTGAAGATGGACATTGTATCAGAACGATACATGCAGAAATGAATGCTTTATTACAATGTGCAAAACAAGGTGTATCTACTGAAGGTGCAACAATCTATGTTACTCATTTTCCATGCCTAAATTGTACAAAGTCAATTATTCAAGCAGGTATAAAGCGTATCTACTATGCAGAAGATTATCATAACCATGAATATGCAACTAAATTACTCAAACAATCTGGTATTGAATTTAAAAAAATTCCATTTTCACCTGAATATGTTGCTAAATATCTGACTAAAGGTTAATGTTTTGCTGTATGTCGCATTATCAATGATTGTAGGAGTGCTTTGGAATTCTAGCAAAGTGCTCTCTACATTTCTTTTCATTTTACTTTTGTATATTGCTTATCGTAAAAATAAAATCGTTTATGCCCCTATTTCTCTCTTTTTAATCATTTTCTCCTCATGGTATTTACATTATTCACAACAAGCAACATTTAATTATATCAATTATATTGAACGTAATTCTCAGTTTAATGAGCGTGCTCAAGTAATCCAAATTCAACGTCAAGGTAGTGACACATATAAAGGTAGGTTGAGTTTAAAAAATGAAATATATCCTTTCTTTTTAACAAATAAAAAGAATTTTGATTTAAAGAAAATTGAAAGTCGTAATTGTATTGTTAAAGGACAATTCAAAGTTAATGACAATAAGTTTGTAACTCTTAAATTACAAAGTATAGTTGTACAAAGCTGCCTAGAATCGAACCGGTCTAATTTAATTGAGAAACATAAACAGTTTATAATGAATCGAATTTATGATTCGGGTATTAAGTTTCCGGATCGTATTATGGCATTGATTACTGGTGACGTAAAAGAAATTAATGAGCAATTTAAGGAACGTGTTAAAGAGATAGGTATATATCATTTGCTGGCAGTTAGTGGCTCGCATATAGCTGCAATTGTATTCTTAATTTACCAACCTTTAAAACGATTAAATTTACCTTTATTTGTCATTAAAGGAATTACAATCATTGTATTAGCTTTATTTGCTCAATATACAAATTATGCACCTAGTGCTGTAAGAGCTATAATAATGACAACTCTTGTACTGCTTATTACTAAGCAAATTAAAATAAAGGGTATTCATCTATTAGCATTTGCATTTATAATTATGTTTATTTTAAATCCACTAGTTGTTTATGATATTGGATTTCAATTTTCATTCATCATTTCATTTTTTATTATGCTACTTTTTCCTTTTTTACAGCAATTGTCAAAGTTACAATCATTATTCATAATTACGTTTATTGCACAATTAGCTTCATTTATCGTTGCCATTCCAAACTTTCATCAAATTCAATGGGTGGGATTTTTATCTAATTTGATTTTTGTACCGTACTATTCGTTTATATTGTTTCCGCTATCTATTTTATTCTTTATTACAAGTCATTTTATTGTGGGATTAACGCCGCTAAATTACTTGGTTGACCTAAGTTTTAATTTTCATGACTGGTTACTAGACCTATTCACAAGAATCAAGCAATCACATTTTTCTGTTCCCAAGTTTAATGATTGGATATTTATAATATTTATAATTTCTGTTTATTACATATTTTGGTTATTGGCTAAACGTAAATATATATTGGTTACGTTTTGGACTATAATTATTCTGACATTATTAATAACGTTTCCAACAAATTCACATCACAAAATTACAATGTTAAATGTGGGGCAGGGAGACAGTATTTTATATGAAGGTGGTAAGAACCAAAATGTCTTGATTGATACAGGTGGGAAAGTGATTGATGATACTAAACAACCTAGTTATTCAATTTCTAAATATCATATTTTACCAACGCTAAATGAAAGAGGGATAAATGAATTAGAGTATCTAATTTTAACACATCCACACAATGACCATATTGGTGAAGTGGAATATATTATTAGTCATATTAAAATTAAACATATAGTGATATACAATAAGGGATATAGTAGTAATACATTGATGTTATTATCGAAATTAAGCCATAAGTATAACATTAAACTTATGGATGTAAGACAAGTTAGTAGTTTTAAACTTGGAGATAGTAGTTTTCTATTTTTTGATAGTTTTATTCCAAATAGCCGAGATAAAAATGAATATTCGATTATTACTATGATTGCATATCAAAATAAAAAAGTTTTATTAATGGGCGATGCTAGTAAAAATAATGAATCTTTACTACTAAAAAAATATAACTTGCCGGAGATTGATATTTTAAAAGTAGGACATCATGGGAGCAAGACAAGTAGTTCTAAAGAATTTATAGAGATGATTAAGCCTAAAATAAGTTTGATTTCTTCTGGGAAGAACAATATGTATCATCTTCCTAACATAGAAGTTGTTAAACGATTGCAAGGGATTCGCAGTCGCATTTACAATAGTCAACAAAACGGTCAAGTTACAATTGACTTAGATGATAATTTAAAAGTTGATTCAAACTCTTATGGAAATGCAAGTGGTTTATAGATACAGAAACATGATATAATCTATTGATGTGTTAAACGAATGAAAGGGTGTACTGAATGAGCGACAATATTGTAGCTATTTATGGAGATGTGCCTGAATTGGTTGAAAAACAAAGTGCAGAAATCATATCACAATTTTTGAAAATTGATAGAGATGACTTTAACTTTGTGAAATATAATTTATACGAAACAGAGATTGCACCAATTGTTGAAGAAACATTAACATTTCCTTTCTTTTCAGATAAAAAAGCAATTTTGGTTAAAAATGCATATATATTTACAGGTGAAAAATCGCCAAAAGATATGGCTCACAATGTAGATCAATTAATAGAATTTATTGAAAAATATGATGGCGAAAATTTGATTGTCTTTGAGATATATCAAAATAAACTTGATGAAAGAAAAAAGTTAACTAAAACTCTAAAAAAGCATGCAAGGCTTAAAAAAATAGAGCAAATGTCTGAAGAAGAAATAAAAAAATGGATTCAAAGTAAATTAAATGAGAATTTCAAAGATATCAAAAGAGATGCATTAGATTTATTTATTGAGTTGACAGGTATTAACTTTAATATTGTCTCACAAGAGATAGAAAAGTTGATTTTATTTTTAGGCGATAGACCAACAATCAATAAGCAGGATGTTAACCAAATTATTAATAGAAGTTTAGAGCAAAATGTATTTTTACTGACTGAATACATTCAAAAAAGAAAGAAAGAACAAGCAATTCATTTAGTAAAAGATTTAATAACTATGAAAGAAGAACCTATTAAATTACTTGCACTAATTACAAGTAATTACCGATTATTTTATCAATGTAAGATTTTGAGTCAAAAAGGATATAGTGGACAGCAAATTGCTAAAACAATAGGCGTACATCCATACAGAGTAAAATTAGCGTTAGGACAAGTAAGACATTATCAACTTGATGAATTATTGAATATTATAGATGCTTGTGCGGAAACTGATTATAAACTTAAATCATCATATATGGATAAACAGTTAATACTGGAATTATTCATTCTATCTTTATAAAAAATAAAAGTTCAAGCATGCGCTTGAACTTTTATTTAAAAAGATTATTTATTTGCAGTCATTAATTGTGATTTAATACGGTCAGCTTTGTTTGAATGTATTAAATTACTTTTAGCAGCTTTGTCTACTAACTTAACTGCTAAGCTTACTAATTCATTTTTATTATCAGCGTTATTTGAAACAGCTGTTTTAGCGTTTTTAACTGCTGTACGCATTGCACTCTTTTGTGAAATGTTGCGTGCTTCAGCTTTTTCAGTTGTTTTTACACGTTTAATTGCAGATTTGATATTTGCCATTTCTGTCACCTCCTAAAAGTGAGTTCATCTTATCAAAATTTTATTTGATTACAACAAGAAATATTTTAACAAAAGTCTAACCGTTGTGCAATCATTTATTTGATGGGGTTAGTTTAAAATTTTGCAGATTTAATAAATTGTGTTGGAAACACAATCAATACGTTTTATAATTATAAGTACGTAATTAACATATTAACATATCGCAAGTATGTATTTAAATAAAGATTGTTATAATTTCAAAGTTCATCCAAGATTATGGCGTTTGCATTTACCTATTAAAAACGTTATTATATCAAAGATGCGAAAGATAATACGGGTTTATTTTATGAAAGTGAGAAGGATAAAATGGATAATGAGCAACGCTTAAAAAGAAGAGAGAATATAAGGAATTTCTCGATTATAGCACATATTGACCACGGAAAATCTACATTGGCTGATAGAATTTTAGAAAATACCAAATCAGTTGAAACAAGAGATATGCAAGATCAGTTACTAGATTCAATGGATTTAGAAAGAGAACGTGGTATTACAATCAAATTAAACGCAGTACGTTTAAAGTACGAAGCTAAAGATGGAAATACTTATACATTCCATTTAATCGATACGCCTGGACACGTCGATTTTACATATGAAGTGTCACGTTCTTTGGCAGCTTGTGAGGGCGCGATTTTAGTAGTAGATGCGGCTCAAGGTATCGAAGCACAAACATTAGCAAATGTTTATTTAGCATTAGATAATGAGTTAGAGTTATTGCCTGTTATTAACAAAATTGATTTACCTGCTGCTGAACCTGAACGCGTGAAACAAGAAATTGAAGATATGATAGGTTTAGACCAAGACGATGTTGTTTTAGCAAGTGCTAAATCTAACATTGGAATTGAAGAGATACTAGAGAAAATAGTTGAAGTTGTGCCAGCTCCAGATGGTGACCCAGAAGCACCATTAAAAGCATTAATATTTGATTCTGAGTATGATCCATATAGAGGGGTAATTTCATCGATAAGAATTGTAGACGGTGTTGTTAAAGCCGGAGATAAAATTCGAATGATGGCCACTGGTAAAGAGTTCGAAGTAACAGAAGTTGGAATTAATACACCTAAGCAGCTTCCAGTTGATGAATTAACAGTTGGTGATGTTGGTTATATTATTGCAAGTATTAAAAATGTTGATGATTCTAGGGTTGGTGACACAATCACATTAGCTAGTAGACCTGCATCAGAACCATTGCAAGGTTATAAGAAAATGAATCCAATGGTATATTGTGGACTGTTCCCGATAGATAACAAAAATTATAATGATTTAAGAGAAGCATTAGAAAAATTACAATTGAATGATGCATCATTAGAATTCGAGCCTGAATCATCACAAGCATTAGGTTTTGGTTATAGAACTGGTTTCTTAGGTATGTTACACATGGAAATAATTCAAGAAAGAATTGAAAGAGAATTTGGCATTGAATTAATTGCAACCGCACCATCTGTAATTTATCAATGTATTTTAAGGGACGGTTCAGAAGTGACGGTTGATAACCCAGCACAAATGCCAGATCGTGATAAAATTGATAAAATATTTGAGCCATATGTTCGTGCAACTATGATGGTTCCAAATGACTATGTAGGTGCAGTAATGGAATTATGTCAACGTAAACGTGGACAATTTATAAATATGGACTATTTAGATGATATTCGTGTAAATATTGTTTATGAATTACCTTTAGCTGAAGTTGTATTTGATTTCTTCGATCAACTTAAATCTAATACCAAAGGATATGCATCATTTGATTATGAGTTCATCGAAAATAAAGAAAGTAATTTAGTGAAGATGGATATTTTATTAAATGGTGATAAAGTGGATGCTCTAAGCTTCATAGTTCATAGAGATTTTGCATATGAACGTGGTAAAGCATTAGTTGAAAAACTTAAAACGTTAATTCCAAGACAGCAATTTGAAGTACCTGTACAGGCTGCAATAGGACAAAAAATTGTAGCACGTACAAATATTAAATCAATGGGTAAAAATGTTTTAGCTAAATGTTATGGCGGTGACATAAGCCGTAAACGTAAATTACTTGAAAAACAAAAAGCAGGTAAAGCTAAGATGAAAGCAGTTGGTAATGTTGAAATTCCACAGGATGCTTTCTTGGCTGTATTGAAAATGGATGACGAATAATTTTTAAAAAATCAATTAGCAATTTACAATGAATAAAGTTTAATAACTAAAAAGCGGGAGCCTAGGATAAATTAACGTCCTGGGCTTTACAATGTTATATTGGCAGTCATCGACCGAGTTAGAATGAGCTTATAACAATGGGGCCCCAACACAGAGAATTTCGAAAAGAAATTCTACAGGCAATGCGAGTTGGGGTGTGGGCCCCAACACAGAGAAATTGGATTCCCAATTTCTACGGACAATGCAAGTTGGCGGGGCCCCAACAAAGAAGCTGACGAAAAGTCAGCTTACAATAATGTGCGAGTTGGGGTGGGACGACGAAATAAATTTTGCGAAAATATCATTTCTGTCCCACTCCCTTATGCATGAGTTTAACTCATGTAATTCTATTTTTAAGTACATATTACCTCTGGCTAATGTGTAAGAGCCACTACATAATAAATCATTAGTGGTTCTTTATTATTTCTATCTCACTCTCTCTTAACATTTATAAATATTAAAATGAATCGATATATTAGACAATCATTGATTAAACGTTAAAGTTAAAAGTAAGAATAATTGCAGATAGTCCAACAGGATATAGCCGATTGGATAAAAAGTCTGAGAAGCGGGGCATTAAAATGACGGTACAAAGTGCATATATACATATTCCATTTTGTGTAAGAATATGTACATATTGTGATTTCAATAAATATTTTATACAGCATCAACCTGTAGATGAGTACTTAGATGCACTAATCACAGAAATGTCTACAGCAAAATATAGGAACTTAAGGACCATGTATGTAGGTGGCGGCACTCCAACGGCCCTTTCTATTGATCAGTTGGAAAGATTACTTAAAGCAATACGTGATACGTTTACAATCACAGGCGAGTATACATTTGAAGCAAATCCTGATGAGTTAACTAAAGAGAAAGTCCAACTATTAGAGAAATATGGAGTAAACAGAATTTCAATGGGCGTTCAAACATTCAAGCCGGAGTTATTGTCTGTTTTAGGTAGAACGCACAATACTGAAGATATTTACACTTCGGTGTTAAATGCTAAAAACGCAGGTATTAAATCAATCAGTTTAGATTTAATGTATCATTTACCGAAGCAGACGATTGAAGATTTTGAACAAAGTTTAGATCTAGCTTTAGATATGGATATTCAACATATTTCGAGTTACGGCTTAATACTTGAACCTAAAACCCAATTTTATAATATGTATAGAAAAGGTTTGCTCAAACTTCCTAATGAGGATTTAGGTGCTGACATGTATCAGTTGCTGTTGTCTAAGATAGAACAATCTCCTTTCCATCAATACGAAATATCTAATTTTGCATTAGATGGCCATGAATCAGAACATAACAAGGTTTACTGGTTTAATGAGGAATATTATGGATTTGGAGCAGGTGCAAGTGGTTATGTAGATGGTGTTCGTTATACGAATATCAATCCAGTGAGTCATTATATCAAAGCTATAAATAAAGAAAGTAAAGCAATTTTAGTATCAAATAAACCTTCTTTGACTGAGAGAATGGAAGAAGAAATGTTTCTTGGGTTGCGTTTAAATGAAGGTGTGAGCAGTAGAAGGTTCAAAAAAAAGTTTGACCAATCTATTGAAAGTGTCTTTGGTCAAACAATAAATAATTTAAAAGAGAAGAAATTAATTGTAGAAAAGAACGATGCGATTGCACTTACAAATCGAGGGAAAGTCATTGGTAATGAGGTTTTTGAAGCTTTCCTAATAAATGATTAAAAAAAATTGAAATTTCGAGTCTTTAACATTGACTTACTTTGACCAATTTGATAAATTATAATTAGCACTTGAGATAAGTGAGTGCTAATGAGGTGAAAACATGATTACAGATAGGCAATTGAGTATATTAAACGCAATTGTTGAGGATTATGTTGATTTTGGACAACCCGTTGGTTCTAAAACACTAATTGAGCGACATAACTTGAATGTTAGTCCTGCTACAATTAGAAATGAGATGAAACAGCTTGAAGATTTAAACTATATCGAAAAGACACATAGTTCTTCAGGGCGTTCGCCATCACAATTAGGTTTTAGGTATTATGTCAATCGTTTACTTGAACAAACATCTCATCAAAAAACAAATAAATTAAG
The DNA here is from genome assembly GCF_017151945.1 of Staphylococcus sp. EG-SA-10. Lineage (NCBI taxonomy): Bacteria > Bacillati > Bacillota > Bacilli > Caryophanales > Staphylococcaceae > Staphylococcus > Staphylococcus sp. EG-SA-10. The sequence continues at coordinate 111,560 of NZ_JACVZJ010000007.1, read as the reverse complement.
ACGATTAAATCAATTGTTAGTTGAGAATCAATATGATGTATCATCAGCATTGACATATTTTGCAGATGAATTATCAAATATATCTCAATATACAACTTTAGTTGTTCATCCTAATCATAAACAAGATATTATCAATAATGTACACTTGATTCGTGCTAATCCTAATTTAGTTATAATGGTTATCGTATTTTCATCAGGTCATGTTGAGCATGTACATCTTGCTTCAGACATACCGTTTAGTAATGACAAACTAAATACAATATCAAATTTTGTTACTAACAAACTAACTGAGTTTAATCAGAATTTACAAGATGATATTGTCTCTTTTGTTCAATCAGAGCAGGAAGAAATATTTATCAATAAATTGTTAAATACGATGAATAATCATATTTCTAATCAAAGTAATAGCATTTATATGGGTGGAAAGGTTAAACTTATTGATGCATTGAATGAAAGTAATGTATCTTCAATTCAGCCTATTCTACAATATATAGAATCAAATAGAATTGCAGAATTATTACAAGATATATCTTCACCAAATATTAATGTAAAAATTGGTAATGAAATTGATGACAGCTTAAGTGATATTTCAATTGTAACAAGTCAATATCATTTTGATGAAACGTTAAAAGGTCAAATCGCTGTGATTGGACCTACAGCTATGCATTATCAAAATGTCATTCAATTATTAAATAGAATTTGGTAATGATGGATTAGAAAGTATTGGAGGACAGAAAATGACAAATAAAGACGAATCAGTTGAAAAAAACACTGAATCAACAGTTGAAGAAACAAACGTCAAACAAAATATTGATGATTCAGTTGAACAAACTGAAGAAAGTAAAGGTCATTTACAAGATGAAGCAATAGAAGAAACGTCTGACGAGAATGTTATTGAAGAAATAGATCCAAAAGATCAAAAAATTAATGAACTTCAACAATTAGCAGATGAAAACGAAGAGAAATATTTAAGGCTCTACGCTGAGTTTGAAAATTATAAGCGTAGAATTCAAAAAGAAAATGAAATAAATAAAACATATCAAGCACAACGTGTGTTAACAGATATTTTACCAGCAATAGACAATATAGAACGTGCACTTCAAATTGAAGGTGATGATGAGACTTTTAAATCTCTTCAAAAAGGTGTACAAATGGTGCATGAAAGTTTGATTAACGCACTAAAAGATAATGGTCTTGAAGTTATTAAAACTGAAGGTGAAGCATTTGATCCAAATATTCACCAAGCTGTAGTTCAAGATGATAACCCTGATTTTGAATCTGGCGAAATCACTCAAGAACTACAAAAAGGATACAAGCTGAAAGATAGAGTATTAAGACCATCAATGGTCAAAGTAAACCAATAACTTAAATTTGGCGAAACGACATTGTTTAAAAATCAAATTAATTTAATGATTAAATGGAGGAATTTTATTATGAGTAAAATTATTGGTATAGACTTAGGTACAACAAATTCATGTGTAACAGTATTAGAAGGCGATGAGCCAAAAGTAATTCAAAATCCTGAAGGTTCACGTACAACACCATCTGTTGTAGCTTTCAAAAATGGAGAAACTCAAGTTGGTGAAGTAGCTAAACGTCAAGCTATTACAAACCCAAATACTGTTCAATCTATTAAACGTCATATGGGTACTGATTATAAAGTAGATATTGAAGGTAAATCATACACACCACAAGAAATCTCAGCTATGATTTTACAAAACTTAAAAAATACAGCTGAAAGCTATTTAGGTGAGAAAGTTGACAAAGCTGTAATTACAGTACCTGCATACTTTAACGACGCTGAACGTCAAGCAACTAAAGATGCTGGTAAAATTGCTGGTTTAGAAGTTGAGCGTATCATTAATGAACCAACAGCTGCAGCATTAGCATATGGTTTAGACAAAACTGATAAAGATGAAAAAGTTCTTGTTTTTGACTTAGGTGGCGGTACATTTGACGTATCTATCCTAGAATTAGGTGACGGTGTATTCGAAGTACTATCAACAGCCGGTGACAACAAACTTGGCGGTGATGATTTTGACCAAGTAATTATTGACTACCTAGTTGCAGAATTCAAAAAAGAAAATGGCGTAGACTTATCTCAAGATAAAATGGCATTACAACGTTTGAAAGATGCTGCTGAAAAAGCTAAAAAAGACTTATCAGGTGTATCACAAACTCAAATCTCATTACCATTTATCTCAGCTGGTGAAAACGGTCCATTACACTTAGAAGTAAACTTAACTCGTTCTAAATTTGAGGAATTATCAGATTCATTAATTAGAAGAACAATGGAACCTACACGCCAAGCAATGAAAGACGCTGGCTTAACAAACTCAGATATCGATGAAGTTATCTTAGTTGGTGGATCAACTCGTATTCCAGCGGTACAAGAAGCTGTCAAAAAAGAAATCGGTAAAGAACCTAACAAAGGTGTAAACCCAGACGAAGTAGTGGCAATGGGAGCTGCAATCCAAGGTGGCGTTATCACAGGTGACGTTAAAGACGTAGTATTATTAGACGTAACACCACTATCTTTAGGTATTGAAATTTTAGGTGGACGTATGAATACGTTAATTGAACGTAACACTACGATTCCTACATCTAAATCTCAAATCTATTCAACTGCAGTTGATAATCAACCATCAGTAGATGTACACGTATTACAAGGTGAACGTCCAATGGCTGCGGATAATAAAACACTTGGTAGATTCCAATTGACTGATATTCCACCAGCTGAACGTGGTAAACCTCAAATTGAAGTAACGTTTGATATCGATAAAAACGGTATTGTAAATGTAACTGCAAAAGACTTAGGTACAAATAAAGAACAAAGAATTACAATTCAATCAAGTTCTTCATTATCAGACGAAGAAATCGACCGTATGGTAAAAGATGCTGAAGTTAACGCTGAAGCAGATAAAAAACGTCGTGAAGAAGTAGACTTAAGAAACGAAGCTGACAGCCTAGTATTCCAAGTTGAAAAAACTTTAACTGATTTAGGCGAAAATATCGGTGAAGAAGATAAAAAATCTGCTGAAGATAAAAAAGACGCTCTTAAAACTGCTTTAGAAGGTCAAGATATAGAAGATATTAAATCTAAAAAAGAAGAACTTGAAAAAGTGATTCAAGAATTATCAGCAAAAGTATATGAGCAAGCGGCTCAACAGCAACAACAAGCACAAGGTGCTAATGCTGGTCAAAACAACGATAGTACTGTAGAAGATGCTGAATTTAAAGAAGTAAAAGACGACGACAAAAAATAATTAAACAATACAATTAGAATGTTGTCATGATCTGAAAAGTCAAAGTCAATAGAACATTGGCTTTGGCTTTTTATTTGGATAGTATGACATATTACGTTAAACTATATGAGTTAATTAAGAAAAGGAGAGATAGCTGTGGCCAAAAGAGACTATTATGAAGTTTTAGGCATTAGTAAAGATGCTTCAAAAGATGAAATCAAAAAAGCGTATCGAAAGCTTTCGAAAAAATATCATCCAGATATTAACAAAGAAGAAGGTGCAGATGAAAAGTTTAAAGAAATTTCTGAAGCCTATGAAGTTTTAAGTGATGATAATAAACGCGCAAGCTATGATCAATTTGGACATGATGGGCCACAAGGTTTTGGTGGACAAGGATTCAATGGCTCTGACTTTGGCGGTTTTAGTGGCTTCGGTGGCGGCGGTTTTGAAGATATCTTTAGCTCTTTCTTCGGTGGCGGCAGACAAAGAGATCCAAATGCACCGCAAAAAGGTGATGATCTTCAGTATACAATGACATTGACATTTGAAGAAGCGGTATTTGGTACAACAAAAGAAATTTCAATCCGTAAAGATGTAACATGCGAAACATGTCATGGTGATGGTGCAAAGCCTGGAACAAGTAAAAAGACTTGTAGTTACTGTAATGGCGCTGGTCATGTAGCTGTAGAACAAAATACAATTTTAGGTAGAGTTCGTACTGAACAAGTTTGTCCTAAATGTAATGGAAGTGGTCAAGAATTTGAAGAAGCTTGTCCAACATGTCACGGTAAAGGTACTGAAAATAAAACAGTTAAATTAGAAGTGAAAGTACCTGAAGGTGTTGACAATGAACAACAAATTAGATTAGCTGGTGAAGGCTCTCCAGGCGTGAATGGAGGACCTGCTGGCGATTTATACGTAGTATTTAGAGTTAAACCATCTGAAACATTTAAACGTGATGGTGATGATATTTATTACAAATTAAATGTTAGCTTCCCACAAGCAGCTTTAGGCGATGAAATAAAAATACCAACATTAAATAATGAAGTTATGTTAACAATCCCTGCTGGTACACAAACAGGTAAGCAATTCCGCTTAAAAGAAAAGGGTATAAAAAATGTTCATGGCTATGGATACGGAGATTTATATGTTGATATTAAAGTAGTAACACCTACTAAATTAACAGATAGACAAAAAGAACTAATGAAAGAATTTGCCCAATTAAATGGTGAAGAAATTAATGAACAACCTTCGAATTTTAAAGATAGAGCAAAAAGATTCTTTAAGGGAGAATAAAGTATGAACTGGACAGAGCTTTCAATTATTATTAATCATGAAGCAGTAGAATTGGCTACCAATATACTTGAAAATCATGGATCAAATGGTGTCGTGATAGAAGATTCAGATGATTTAATTAATCAACCAGAAGATAAATACGGTGAAATTTACGCTTTGAAAAAAGAGGATTATCCAGATAAGGGAGTAAGATTGAAAGCCTATTTTAATGAGATGACTTATGATGATAAGTTGCGACAGCGAATTAAAGATGAGTTATTAAATTTAGATGAACTTGATCAACAAAACGTTCAATTCAGTGAGCAAATCATTGCAGAAACGGATTGGGAAAATGAATGGAAAAACTATTTCCATCCATTCCGAGCGTCGAAGAAGTTCACAATAGTCCCTAGTTGGGAAACATATGCTAAAGAAGCGGATGAAGAGCTTTGCATTGAGCTCGACCCAGGTATGGCTTTTGGAACAGGCGATCATCCGACTACAAGTATGTGTTTGAAGGCAATAGAAACATATGTATTGCCACAGCATTCAGTAATTGATGTTGGTACTGGCTCAGGTATATTAAGTATTGCAAGTCATCTAATCGGTGTAAAACGTATTAAAGCGTTGGATATTGATGAAATGGCAGTGAGTGTAGCTAAAGAAAACTTCAGAAGAAATCATTGTGAAACGTTAATTGAAGCTGTTCCAGGTAACTTATTGAAAGACGAAACAGAAAAATTTGATATTGTAATAGCAAATATTTTAGCGCATATTATTGATGAAATGATTGAAGATGCTTATAATACTCTAAATGAAGGCGGTTATTTTATTACTTCTGGTATTATAAAAGAGAAGTATGAAGGTATACAGTCACATATGGAGCGTGTAGGTTTTAAAATTATTTCAGAACAACATGACAACGGTTGGGTTTGTCTTGTTGGCCAGAAAGTGAGTGAATAATGTGCAACGTTATTTCATAGACCAAAACGCTGATGTAAGTCAGCGTTTTTTTATTACAAAAAAAGAAGATATTCATCATATAACAAATGTAATGAGATATGATGTTGGTAGTAAAATTATTTTAACTTTTAATGATCAAACAGTTTATTTATGTGAAATTGCTGATATAACAAGTGATAAAATTGCAGTTGATTTAAAAGAAAAACAAAATATTAATACAGAATTGCCAGTTGATGTTACGATTTGCAGTGGGCTAATTAAAGCTGACAAATATGAGTGGTTGCTGCAAAAAGCTACTGAATTGGGTGCTTCATCATTTATAGCTGTTAGCATGGAACGTTCAATTGTTAAATTAAACGAGGCAAAAGTTGTCAAAAAGATAGAGCGTTGGCAAAAAATAATTAAAGAAGCTGCCGAACAAAGCTATCGTTTAGTGATTCCATCTATTCAATTCGAGTCGAATTTAAAATTAATTTGTGATACTATTGATAATTATGACTATATTCTTATTGCATATGAAGAGGAAGCAAAAGATGGTGAGTTAAGCAATTTCAAGCAAACTTTACAACAATTCAAGGCTCAGGATAAAGTGTTGATGATTTTTGGTCCTGAGGGTGGTTTGTCAGAAAATGAAATTTCATTATTTAGTAATACTAGTACAGTTGTTGGTCTTGGACCGAGAATTTTACGGGCAGAAACTGCGCCATTGTATGCGTTAAGTGCAATAAGTTATGAAAAAGAATTAATGGGGTGAATATTTATGTCAACTGTTGCGTTTCACACATTAGGTTGTAAGGTAAACCATTATGAAACTGAAGCAATCTGGCAATTATTTAAAGAAGCAAACTATGAGCGCGTTGACTTTGAAGCGAATGCTGATGTATTTGTTATTAATACTTGTACAGTAACGAATACAGGTGATAAAAAAAGTCGTCAAATAATTAGACGTGCAATAAGACAAAATCCTGATGCTGTAATCTGTGTAACAGGTTGTTATGCGCAAACTTCATCAGCTGAAATTATGGAAATTCCTGGTGTCGATGTAGTAGTTGGTACACAAGATAGACACAAACTATTAGGCTACATTGATGAATTCCGTAAAGAACGCCAACCAATTAATGGTGTTGGAAATATCATGAAAAATCGTAAATATGAAGAATTAGATGTCCCTTATTTTACAGATAGAACACGTGCGTCATTAAAAATTCAAGAAGGTTGTAACAACTTTTGCACATTCTGTATTATTCCATGGGCTCGTGGCTTAATGCGTTCAAGAGATCCGGAAAAAGTAGTTGAACAAGCGACGCAACTAGTGAATTCAGGATATAAGGAAATTGTATTGACGGGAATTCATACAGGTGGATATGGTCAAGATTTAAAAGATTATAACTTGGCCCAATTATTACGTGATCTTGAAACGATTAATGGATTAGAACGAATTCGAATTTCTTCAATTGAAGCAAGTCAACTTACAGATGAAGTAATTGACGTTTTAGAACGTTCAACAAAAGTTGTGCGTCATTTGCATATTCCATTACAATCTGGTTCAGATACAGTATTAAAACGTATGAGACGTAAGTATACAATGGATAGATTTTCAGAACGATTAACAAAATTGCATAAAGCTTTACCAGACTTGGCAGTTACGAGTGATGTAATTGTTGGTTTCCCAGGTGAAACTGAAGCTGAGTTCCAAGAAACATATGATTTTATCGTAAAGCATAAGTTCTCTGAACTGCATGTTTTCCCTTATTCTCCTAGAATTGGCACGCCAGCTGCAAGAATGGATGACCAAATTGATGAAGAAATTAAAAATGAACGCGTGCATAAGTTAATTACGCTAAGCAATCAACTTGGAAAGTTATATGCGTCTAAATTTGATCAAGATGTGCTTGAAGTAATTCCTGAGGAACAGGGTGACACAGAAGGTACATTAGTTGGATATGCAGATAATTATATGAAAGTACAATTTGAAGGTGACGAATCACTCATAGGTCAAATTGTAAAAGTTAAAATTACGCAAGCAAATTATCCATTAAATGAAGGGCAAGCAATTAAAGTTGTTGATTTTGCAACAAATAAATCTGATAGAGAAGTTTTAGTATAAGTATTCCTTGATTCATACCATAAGGTTCCGTACTAAAGATATAGGTTTTGTAACGTTGTTTTAACGGCTTCACAATTTACTATATAAGCAACTCTTCTCATTAAATAAATTATTAAGAGATTTTTAGAACAAAATCTAAAAGTCTTTGTGATTTTGATGTGAAATATGTTTCAAATAAAAAACAATTTACTAATTGACCATAAATTACAGATATATTATACTTATAAATGCATAGTTTTACTGTGCAATTGACTATAAAGTTCCGTTGATATTTGGAGGGAGGGAAATACAGATGTCTAAAACAGTAGTACGTAAAAATGAATCACTTGAAGATGCGTTACGTAGATTTAAACGTTCAGTTTCTAAAAGTGGAACAATCCAAGAAGTACGTAAACGTGAATTTTACGAAAAACCAAGCGTAAAACGTAAAAAGAAATCAGAAGCTGCACGTAAGCGTAAATTCAAATAATTAATACCTCTGTTGACTCCCTCAACACGAATATTAATTATATAAAATAAACATCACAAGTTAGTGTCTGGCACTAATATGTGATGTTTTTTTGTTGTCAATTTTTAATTAAAAAAAGTTATATAGTTTATAAATAATCAAATTGATATTCTATAGGTTCTTATAACTATAAAGTATATTCAATTTCATGTATAATTAATGTGAGGGCGAGGTGAAATTGTGAGTTATAATAATTTTTTACAAATGACGACTATCTTGGAATCAACGGCTGGAGATACTTGGGTTGAACAAGTTAGTAATATAATTGTTCAACCTATTTTTACGTTAATATTAACCTGTTTGACATTCTTAGGATTTGTATATCAACTTTACTCTAAAAAAATCAATGCAGCTGGTATTATCGCCACATTATCATTACTTATTTTATTTTTGGGATTTCTAATCCAAGGAAATGTCAATATGCATTCTATCTTAATATTCTCAATTGGCGTTATATTAGTTGTAATTGAATTATTTGTAGTTGGTGCAGTAATTGGTATTATTGGCATGATACTGATAACTATAAGCATAACAACGCTCGGTGATAATTTGCTATTTATGCTTGCGAATGTTATCGTTGCCTTGATTTTAACGATTGTAGAATGGGTGATATTAGTGAAGATTTTCAACAGAAAGATTCCGTTTTTGGATAAAGTTATCTTAAAAGATTCAACTAATTCTGAGTCAGGTTACAATTCTCATGATAACCGCTCGCACCTCGTAGGAAAGACTGCTCAAACAGTTACAGATCTTCGACCTGCAGGGATTATTTTTTGTGAAAATGAACGTATTGATGCTGTTTCAGATGGCAACTTTATTTTACGCAATAAAACGGTAAAAATCCTTGAGGTTGAAGGAACAAGAGTAGTTGTGAGGGAAGTAGATTAATTAAAAGGAGCGATACCATGTTTAGTTTAAGTTTTATCGTAATAGCAGTTATTATAGTAGTTGCATTACTTATTTTATTCTCATTTGTACCGATTGGTTTATGGATTTCAGCGTTAGCAGCTGGCGTTCATGTTGGTATAGGTACATTGGTTGGTATGCGTTTACGTCGTGTATCTCCAAGAAAAGTTATAGCGCCATTAATTAAAGCGCATAAAGCAGGACTAGCATTAACAACAAACCAATTAGAATCGCATTATCTAGCAGGAGGAAATGTTGACAGAGTTGTTGACGCTAATATTGCTGCACAACGTGCTGACATTGATCTTCCTTTCGAACGTGCTGCTGCAATTGACCTTGCAGGACGTGACGTATTAGAAGCGGTTCAAATGTCTGTTAATCCTAAAGTCATTGAAACACCATTTATCGCAGGTGTAGCAATGAACGGTATTGAAGTGAAAGCCAAAGCTCGTATCACAGTTAGAGCTAATATTGCTCGACTTGTTGGTGGTGCTGGTGAAGAAACAATCATCGCACGTGTTGGTGAAGGTATCGTTTCAACAATTGGTTCTAGTAAGCATCATACAGAAGTACTTGAAAACCCAGATAATATTTCTAAAACAGTATTAAGCAAAGGTTTAGATTCAGGTACTGCATTTGAAATTTTATCAATTGATATTGCTGACGTTGATATTAGTAAAAATATTGGTGCAGACTTACAAACTGAACAAGCATTAGCAGACAAAAATATTGCACAAGCAAAAGCTGAAGAACGTAGAGCTATGGCTGTAGCAACTGAGCAAGAAATGAAAGCACGTGTACAAGAAATGCATGCTAAAGTAGTTGAAGCCGAATCTGAAGTACCATTAGCTATGGCTGAAGCATTACGTTCAGGTAATATCAGTGTCAAAGATTATTATAATTTGAAAAATATCGAAGCTGATACAGGCATGAGAAATGCAATTAATAAACGAACTGATCAAAGTGATGATGAGTCACCTGAACATTAAGTCGAGAGGTGATTAAATGAGTGTCGGTATTCTAATTTTTGTCATATCAGTGATCATTTCTATCATTACTACTATGCGCGAAAATAGTCATAAAGATAGACAAAATCAAAAGCCACCTCAAAAAACATCTACCGATAATGAACCAAAAAAAGGTGGCTTTTTTGAAGAAATTGAGCGAACGTTTAAAGAAATAAGTGAAGAATTAAATGAAGAAGAAAAGAAATCATCGAAACGAAAATATGATGATACGTTACCACCTTTATTCGATGAACTTCCAAAGGAAGAGCCTAAATCGAAGCCTGTTGTAGAACCTATGGCACCTAAAAAACAACAAGAAACAAAACCGATGACAGAGAAACCAATTACAGTGCCTAAAGCAGAACCGGTGGAACAGAAACATAGACCTTCTAGACAAGATAATTCTGACGAAATTAGACGTCAATTAGAAAAATCACTTAGAGATGATATTAAAACGATTCGTACTGACATTGATAGAGAAAAAGAAAAGCAAATTGCTAAAATGGAAAAACGTGCTAGAGATATTATTGAGGATAAATACTTATCTGAACGTACAAAACGTTTGAAATTAAAGCAGTTGCTTAATTCTCAAAATGTCGAAAAAGATTTGACTAAATCAGCGTTCCAATTTGATAAAGATGAAGTAATCAATGGTATGATATGGTCAGAAATTTTAGCTAAACCAAAACAATTATAAAATTTTTGAAAACAAGCACTATCGTAATGGTAGTTGCTTGTTTTTTTATGTTAAGAAAAATTGAAAAACAAAGAGAATCTTTCGAAAAATATTAGTTATTTAAATTACAGCAAAAAATTGATTAGTCTAAAATTGAAACTGCTTTTATGACAATGTGAAAAGTATAAATGATTATTTTAAATTAAAGAAAAATGAGTAAGTCAATGCAAAGATGTTTAAATCAATCAATTGCATGATATAATTAAGTAGATATTAAAGCATCATAGAATGAATATAAATGATATATGAAAAGGAGCGCGTGTATGCCTGGAATTATACAAATAGACGATATGAACCAATCTCAAGCTTTAATTGGAAATAATGATGAACATTTAAAAGCAATTGAAGAGAGTTTCGATGTTGTCATCCATGCAAGAGGACAAGAAGTTGCCGTTAAAGGTACAAAAATAGAAAACGTAGAAAAAGCGGAATCAGTATTAATCAATTTGCTGAAGGTTATTGATTTAGGTAATAATATTACAATTAAAGATGTTGAAGCAGCTATTAAAATGGCACATAATAACACAATTCAACATCTGTTAGATTTATATGATGAAGAGATAACTAAAGATGCATTTGGTAAGACGATTCGTGCGAAAACGATGGGGCAACGTATATATGTTAATGCCATGAAAAATAATGATTTAGTATTTGGTATAGGTCCTGCTGGTACAGGTAAGACATTCTTAGCTGTAGTTTATGCAGCAAAGCAACTCCGTAAAGGTGCTGTTAAACGTATTGTATTAACAAGACCTGCTGTTGAAGCAGGAGAGTCACTTGGATTTTTACCAGGAGATTTGAAAGAAAAGGTGGATCCATATTTAAGACCTTTATATGATGGTCTATATACTGTTCTTGGGCGTGAACAAACAGAGCGATTTATTGAAAGAGGCATTATCGAAATAGCGCCACTTGCATATATGCGCGGACGAACATTAGAAGATGCATTTGTAATTCTTGATGAGGCGCAGAATACGACACATGCGCAAATGAAAATGTTTTTAACAAGACTAGGATTTGGCTCAAAAATGGTAGTTACTGGTGACCAAACTCAAATCGATTTACCTAAAGGTGTTAAAAGTGGACTTAAGGAAGCGGTCAGTAGGTTACACAACGTTAAAGGTATAAGTATATTGAAATTAGATCAGAGCGATGTAGTAAGACATCCATTGGTAAGTAAGATCATTGAACATTATGAAGGAGAGAATTAAATGTTTACGATAGATTTTAGCGATCACACAGGCTTAGTTAAAGATGCTTGGTATAAACAAATTGAAGATTTATTAGAATTTGCTAAAAAAGAAGAGCATATAGAAGACGATGCTGAGCTTTCTGTTACATTTGTAGATAAACAAGAAATACAAGAAATTAATCGAACATATAGAGATAAAGATAAAGTTACAGATGTAATCTCATTTGCTTTAGAAGAAGATGAGCCAGATATTGATTTTAGTGGTCTTGATATACCACGTGTTTTAGGGGATATAATTATCTGTACGGATGTAGCGCAAGAACAAGCAAACAATTATGGACATTCTTTTGAACGAGAATTAGGATTTTTAGCATTACATGGATTTTTGCATCTATTAGGTTATGATCATATGACTGAAGCGGATGAAAAGGAAATGTTTGGTCGACAAGATACAATATTAAACGCATATGGATTAACACGAGACTAATTATGAAAAGGTTTAAATATGCACTTGATGGGCTGAAAATCTTAATTCAAAAAGACTATAAATTTCTTTTACATGTGTTTGCAATGATTGTTGCTATTGTCTTTGGTCTCGTACTAAATATTAATCGGATTGAGTGGATATTTATACTCATTGCTATTGCATTAGTTCTCACTGTTGAAGCTTTAAACACTGCTATTGAATATGTTGTAGATTTAGTGACCGTTGAATATCATGATTTAGCTAAATACGCTAAAGATATAGCGGCTTTTAGTGTACTTATAGTTTCAATATTAGCATTTATCATAGGTTTAATAGTATTTTTACCACATTTTATAGCGTTATTTTAGGGAGGCATATATGAGTTATCAACCTCATTATTTTCAAGAAGTTAGAAAAGCACAACAAGAATCATATTCGCCATACAGTCATTTTAAAGTAGGGGCTTATTTAAAAACGAAAGACGGTAGAACTTTTTATGGTACCAATGTAGAAAATGCTTCTTATCCATTATCGATATGTGCTGAACGAGCTAGTTTGGTATCGGCAATTTCTCAAGGATACAGACCAGGTGATTTTGAATCAATAACTGTAACCGTAGATGCAGATAAACCGTCATCACCTTGTGGTGCATGTCGTCAAGTTTTGAAGGAATTATGTGATGATGATATGCCTGTGTATATGACAAATCATAAAGGAGATATGGTTATGATGACAGTCGCAGAGTTACTACCATTTGGATTTTCAGGAAAGGATTTAGAATAAATGACAGAACATAAATCAGGATTTGTTTCAATTATAGGTAGACCAAATGTAGGGAAGTCAACATTTGTTAATAGAGTGATTGGCCATAAAATAGCAATCATGTCCGATAAAGCTCAAACAACTAGAAATAAAATTCAAGGTGTAATGACAAGAGATGATGCGCAAATTATATTCATTGATACGCCAGGTATTCATAAACCTAAACACAAATTAGGTGACTATATGATGAAAGTCGCTAAAAATACATTATCTGAGATAGATGCAATCATGTTTATGGTTAATGCCAATGAGGAAATTGGACGAGGCGATGAATATATTATAGAAATGTTGAAAAATGTTAAGACACCAGTATTTTTAGTATTAAATAAAATAGATTTAGTGCATCCAGATGAATTAATGCCAAAGATTGAAGAATATCAAAGTTATATGGACTTTACAGAGATTGTACCTATTTCAGCATTAGAAGGGCTAAATGTAGATCATTTTATCGATGTATTAAAGACGTATTTACCCGAAGGACCTAAATATTATCCAGATAATCAAATTTCAGACCATCCTGAACAATTTGTAGTGGGTGAAATCATTCGTGAAAAAATCCTTCATCTTACAAGTGAAGAAATCCCTCATGCGATTGGTGTTAATGTGGACCGTATGGTTAAAGAAAGCGAAGATCGTGTTCATATCGAAGCAACTATATATGTTGAAAGAGATTCGCAAAAAGGAATTGTCATTGGAAAAGGCGGTAAAAAGTTAAAAGAAGTAGGAAAACGTGCGAGACGTGATATAGAAATGCTTCTAGGCTCTAAAGTTTACTTAGAATTATGGGTCAAAGTTCAAAGAGACTGGCGAAACAAAGTTAACTTTATTCGCCAAATTGGTTATGTTGAAGACCAAGATTAATCTTAAAAGTGGTGAAGATAATTGTTAATGCGCCAAAAAGGGATTATCATCAAAGCAGTTGATTATGGTGAATCTGATAAAATTATCACGATTTTAAATGAGCATGGTGCAAAAGTACCACTTATGGCAAGGCGTGCTAAAAAAGTTAAGACGGGTTTACAAGCGCAAACGCAATTGTTTGTTTATGGTTTGTTTATTTACAATCAGTGGCGAGGTATGGGAACGTTAAATTCTGTAGATGTTATTAGTCAACATTATAAATTACAAATGGACCTTTACGTAAGCAGTTATGCATCTCTGGCAGCTGAAACTATTGAGCGCTCAATGGATGAAGGTGACATTGCACCATATAACTATCAATTATTACAATTTGTTCTTGAAAAAATAGAATCAGGTACATCTGCACAGTTAATGTCAGTCGTTGTTATGTTAAAGTGTATGAAACGATTTGGTTTTACCGCATCATTTAATCGCTGTGCTGTGAGTGGTAATGACACACAAGCTGATTTAATAGGTTATAGTTTTAAGTTTGACGGTGCGATTTCAAGGCAAGAGGCTTCTAAAGATGTACATGCAGTTATATTATCGAATAAAACACTATATTTATTAGATGTATTACAAAAATTACCAATAGATAAAATGAATTCATTGAATATCCATCAAGAAATTATTGATGAAATGTCAGAAATCATTTTAATGTTATATCGTGAATATGCAGGTATGTTTTTTAAAAGTCAGAAACTAATCAACCAATTAAAAAGATTGGAACAATAACATAAAATAATAAAAGATATTCAAGTAGCCACATAGATGGGTTTATTTGAATACCTTTTTCGAATAGAAAAGAGATACTGGCAATTTTACTAACCAGTATCTCTTTTTATAAATTATATAGCCACCACATATGGTGGAGAGTCTTTTTAATTAGAATTTTGTTTTTTCAGTTAAGAAAGCTTCTAACTCTGAGATTGGCATACGAACTTGTTCCATTGAATCTCTGTCACGTACTGTAACTTGATTATCTTCTAATGAATCAAAGTCGAATGTTACACAATAAGGTGTACCGATTTCATCTTGACGACGGTATCTCTTACCGATAGATTGTGATTCATCGAAATCGATTGAGAATTTAGAACTTAATTGCTCAAAAATCTTAATCGCTTCGCCAGATAATTTCTTACTTAAAGGTAAAATCGCTGCTTTATATGGTGCTAATGCAGGATGGAAGTGTAAAACTGTACGTGCATCTTTACTACCTTCAACGCCTTCTTCATCATATGCATCACATAAGAAAGCTAATGTTACACGATCTGCACCAAGTGATGGCTCGATACAATATGGAATATATTTTTCGTTCGTTTCTGGATCATGGTATCTGAAATCTTCACCAGAGTGTTCAGCATGTTTACGTAAGTCGAAGTCTGTACGACTTGCGATACCCCATAACTCACCCCAACCAAATGGGAATTTATATTCAATATCAGTTGTTGCATTTGAGTAATGAGATAATTCATCTTCATCATGATCACGTAAACGCATATTTTCACTGCTCATATTTAAGCTTGTTAACCAGTCACTTGCAAAAGTTTTCCAATAATTTTGCCATTCGATTTCTTCACCAGGTTTACAGAAGAATTCAAGTTCCATTTGTTCAAATTCTCTTGTTCTGAAAATGAAGTTACCTGGTGTGATTTCATTACGGAATGATTTACCAATTTGACCAATACCAAATGGTAATTTTTTACGCATTGAACGTTGCACGTTTTTATAGTTTACAAAAATACCTTGAGCTGTTTCAGGACGTAAGAAAATTTCATTTGTAGAATCTTCAGTTACACCTTGGAATGTTTTAAACATTAAATTGAATTGGCGAATTTCAGTCCAGTTAGCAGTTTTACTTACAGGACAAACAATACCTTCATCGTCAATAATTTTTTTCATTTGTTCAAAACTTAAACCATCGGCAATGAAGTTTTCATCACCTTTAACATCTTGCATATAATCTTCAATTAATTTATCAGCGCGATATCGAATTTTACTATCTTTATTATCAATCATTGGGTCGTTGAAGTTGTTTAAGTGTCCTGAAGCTTCCCATACTTTTGGATTCATTAAGATTGCAGCATCGATACCAACGTTAAACGGTGATTGTGTAATGAATTTTTGCCACCAAGCTTTTTTAACATTATTCTTTAATTCAACACCTAAAGGACCATAATCCCATGTGTTTGATAAACCACCGTAAATATCACTACCAGGGAACACAAAACCTCTGTGTTTTGCTAATGAAACAATTGTATCCATATCTTTTGCCATAATTACCTCTCCTCATACATGAAAACGCCCCATGGAAAATAACAGCATAGTAAATATGCTTTACTTCCATGGGACGAGTTAATATTTTAAATTGTATATAATACAAAATAAGTTACGTATTTAACCCGCGGTTCCACCCAAATTAGTGTAGTCACTCGCTTTTATTTTAAAATGATTCGTTGCGCCAATCTTATTGTTAAGCTTACACTATCCTTAACTCGCTGTACGTTTATTCTAATTGATAGATTATTTAAAGGCAAGTAAAATTAATGTGTTTGTGACATGAAAGAAATATCGGTATAATAATAAGTGAATAAAAAAGGGGTGAAGACCTATAGAACTCAGTCAAAGACAAGAACGAATCATCGAAATTGTTAAAACTCAAGGACCCATTACTGGTGAACAAATAGCAGATAAGTTGAATTTAACAAGAGCAACGCTTAGACCAGATTTAGCGATATTAACAATGTCAGGTTTTTTAGAAGCGCGTCCCCGAGTTGGATATTATTATTCAGGTAAATCAAAAGGTAAATTTTTTAATGAAAAACTTCGACAATTTGAGGTTAAGGACTATATGTCTCAACCTGTTGTGCTAAGAGAGAATACAACAGTTTATGACGCTATTTGTACAATTTTTTTAGAAGATGTAAGTACATTATTTATTATTAATGAAGATAACGATTTTGTTGGTGTGTGTTCAAGAAAAGATTTATTAAGAGCTTCAATGATTGGAGCAGATATTCATACAGTACCTATCAGTGTAAATATGACACGTATGCCTAATGTCACTTATTTAGAGGAAAGCGAATTAGTCATATACGCAGCAGATAGAATGATTGAAAAAGAAATTGATTCGATTCCAATTGTAAGAAAAAAAGATAATCAAAAGTATGAAGTAATTGGAAGAATTTCCAAAACAACAATAGCTAAGTTATTAGTAGCATTATATAAAGAATAGGTGAGAAGTAATGGAAAAAATTAAAATTATCGTAGCCTCAGATTCTATAGGTGAAACGGCAGAGTTAGTTGCAAGGGCAGGTATTTCACAATTTAATCCTAAGCAATGTAAAAATGAATTATTAAGATATCCATATATTGAATCTTTTGAAGATGTTGATGAAGTGATTCAAGTTGCAAAAGATACAAATGCTATCATTGTTTATACACTTATTAAACCTGAAATGAAGCAATATATGAGTGAGAAAGTAGCAGAATTCCAATTGAAGTCCGTCGATATTATGGGGCCATTAATGGATTTATTATCAGCATCGGTTGAAGAAAAACCTTATAATGAGCCAGGTATCGTCCATAGATTAGATGATGCATATTTCAAGAAAATTGATGCGATAGAGTTTGCAGTTAAATATGATGATGGTAAAGATCCTAAAGGATTACCTAAAGCTGATATTGTTTTACTTGGTATTTCGAGAACTTCAAAGACACCATTATCCCAGTATTTAGCGCATAAAAGTTACAAAGTTATGAATGTACCGATTGTACCAGAAGTGACACCGCCAGATGGCTTATATGATATTGATCCAAAGAAATGTATCGCACTTAAAATAAGTGAAGAAAAATTAAATCGCATTAGAAAAGAGCGACTAAAACAATTAGGACTAGGTGACACAGCTCGATATGCAACAGAAGCACGGATTCAAGAAGAATTGAATTACTTTGAAGAAATCGTAAGTGAAATTGGATGTCCTGTCATTGATGTTTCTCAAAAAGCAATCGAAGAAACAGCGAACGATATAATCCATTATATTGAACAAAATAAATCGAAATGATTTCATTTTTGTCAAAAATTAGGTATAATAGTATAACTAATGCTTAATAGGTGATTTAATTTGCGAATAGATCAATCGATCATTAATGAAATAAAAGATAAAACCGACATTTTAGACTTGGTAAGTGAATATGTAAAATTAGAAAAGAGAGGACGCAATTATATAGGTTTGTGTCCTTTTCATGATGAAAAGACACCTTCATTTACAGTTTCTGAAGATAAACAAATCTGTCATTGTTTTGGTTGTAAAAAAGGTGGCAATGTTTTTCAATTTACTCAAGAAATTAAAGACATATCATTTGTTGAAGCGGTTAAAGAATTAGGTGATAGAGTTAATGTTGCTGTAGATATTGAGACAACACAATCTAACTCAAATGTTCAAATTGCTTCTGATGATTTACAAATGATTGAAATGCATGAGTTAATACAAGAATTTTATTATTACGCTTTAACAAAGACAGTCGAAGGCGAACAAGCATTAACATACTTACAAGAACGTGGTTTTACAGATGCGCTTATTAAAGAGCGAGGCATTGGCTTTGCACCCGATAGCTCACATTTTTGTCATGATTTTCTTCAAAAAAAGGGTTACGATATTGAATTAGCATATGAAGCCGGATTATTATCACGTAACGAAGAAAACTTCAGTTATTACGATAGATTTCGAAATCGTATTATGTTTCCTTTGAAAAATGCGCAAGGAAGAATTGTTGGATATTCAGGTCGAACATATACCAGTCAAGAACCAAAATACCTAAATAGTCCTGAAACACCTATCTTTCAAAAAAGAAAGTTGTTATATAACTTAGATAAAGCACGTAAATCAATTAGAAAATTAGATGAAATTGTATTACTAGAAGGTTTTATGGATGTTATAAAATCTGATACTGCTGGCTTGAAAAATGTTGTTGCAACAATGGGTACACAGTTGTCAGATGAACATATTACCTTTATACGAAAGTTAACATCAAATATAACATTAATGTTTGATGGGGATTTTGCGGGTAGTGAAGCAACACTTAAAACAGGTCAACATTTGTTACAGCAAGGGCTAAATGTATTTGTTATACAATTGCCATCTGGCATGGATCCTGATGAATACATTGGTAAGTATGGCAACGACGCATTTACTACTTTTGTAAAAAATGATAAAAAGTCATTTGCACATTATAAAGTGAGTATATTAAAAGATGAAATTGCACATAATGACCTTTCATATGAACGTTATTTGAAAGAACTGAGTCATGACATTTCACTTATGAAGTCATCAATTCTACAACAAAAGGCTATAAATGATGTTGCGCCATTTTTCAATGTTAGTCCTGAGCAGTTAGCTAACGAAATACAATTCAATCAAGCACCAGCCAATTATTATCCAGAAGATGAGTATGGCGGTTACATTGAACCTGAGCCAATTGGTATGGCACAATTTGACAATTTGAGCCGTCAAGAAAAAGCGGAGCGAGCATTTTTAAAACATTTAATGAGAGATAAAGATACATTTTTAAATTATTATGAAAGTGTTGATAAGGATAACTTCACAAATCAGCATTTTAAATATGTATTCGAAGTCTTACATGATTTTTATGCGGAAAATGATCAATATAATATCAGTGATGCTGTGCAGTATGTTAATTCAAATGAGTTGAGAGAAACACTAATTAGCTTAGAACAATATAGTTTGAATGATGAACCATATGAAAATGAAATTGATGATTATGTCAATGTTATTAATGAAAACGGACAAGAAACAATTGAGTCATTGAATCATAAATTAAGGGAAGCAACAAGGATTGGCGATGTAGAATTACAGAAATACTATTTACAGCAAATTGTTGCTAAAAATAAGGAACGTATGTAGCATGTGATTTTAAAGAATAATACGAATAATGATTATGTCAAAATGTATAAGGGTAAATGAAAGTTACCGCATTTAAACAACACTATTGAAAAATAAATATTGGGATTAGTTCCTATTTGTAAAATAAAATTAAAAATATGGATGAATTAATTAAGAATTTAGTTTAAAATAGCAATATTGAATAAATTTCGAATGTTCATATTTAAAATCGGGAGGCCGTTTCATGTCTGATAACACAGTTAAAATTAAAAAACAAACAATTGATCCGACATTAACATTAGAAGATGTTAAGAAGCAATTAATTGAAAAAGGTAAAAAAGAGGGTCATTTAAGTCATGAAGAAATTGCTGAAAAACTTCAGAATTTCGATATCGACTCTGATCAAATGGATGATTTCTTTGATCAATTAAATGATAATGATATTTCACTAGTTAATGAAAAAGATAGTTCAGATACTGACGAGAAACTGAATCCAAGTGATCTTAGTGCCCCTCCAGGTGTTAAAATAAATGACCCAGTTCGTATGTACCTTAAAGAAATTGGGCGTGTTAACTTATTAAGTGCACAAGAAGAAATCGAATTAGCCAAACGTATTGAACAAGGTGATGAAGTAGCAAAATCAAGACTTGCAGAAGCGAACTTACGTTTAGTTGTAAGTATTGCTAAAAGATACGTAGGTCGTGGTATGTTATTCCTTGATTTAATCCAAGAAGGTAATATGGGTCTTATTAAAGCTGTTGAAAAATTTGACTTTAACAAAGGATTTAAGTTTTCAACATATGCAACATGGTGGATTAGACAAGCAATCACTCGTGCAATTGCTGACCAAGCACGTACGATTCGTATCCCTGTGCATATGGTAGAAACAATTAATAAATTAATTCGTGTTCAACGTCAATTATTACAGGACTTAGGTCGAGATCCAGCACCAGAAGAAATTGGTGAAGAAATGGATTTACCAGCAGAAAAAGTTCGTGAAATTTTAAAAATTGCGCAAGAACCTGTTTCATTAGAAACACCAATTGGTGAAGAAGATGATAGTCATTTAGGAGACTTTATTGAGGATCAGGAAGCACAAAGTCCTTCAGATCATGCTGCTTATGAATTATTAAAAGAGCAATTAGAAGATGTGCTTGATACATTAACTGATAGAGAAGAAAATGTATTACGATTAAGATTTGGTCTTGATGACGGCAGAACAAGAACACTTGAAGAAGTTGGTAAAGTTTTCGGTGTTACACGTGAACGTATTCGACAAATCGAAGCAAAAGCACTTAGAAAATTAAGACATCCAAGTCGTAGTAAACGTTTGAAAGACTTTATGGATTAATTTATATCAATTTTAATGATTGATACCAAGACATGAATAAGCGCTTATTTATTTTTAGATTAAGATTTAACTTGAGTGAGGTTGGTACATTGAATAATGTTCAACCTCTTTTTTCATAAAGGAGAATAAAATGATTTCGTTAAATAACCGATTAACGACGGTAAGTCGATTTTTAAAACAAGGTACAATCGCGGATATTGGCTCAGATCATGCTTATTTGCCAATCTATGCAATTCAAAACCATTTATGCGATTACGGTATTGCAGGAGAAGTTATTCAAGGCCCTTTTCAAGCTGCTGTGAAAAATGTAGCTGCAAATCAATTAGTAGAAAGAATTGATGTACGTTTAGGGGATGGCTTAAGTGTTATTCATCCTGAGGACGTAATCGATAATATCACAATTTGTGGTATGGGCGGACCACTTATTGCTAAAATTTTAAAAGATGGGCAAGATAAGTTAAGTCAACATCCAAGGTTGATTTTACAAAGTAATATCCAAACTGAAAATTTAAGACAAACATTACAACAATTGAATTATGAAATAATTGATGAAATAATAATGGAAGAAAAAGGCCATATTTATGAAATTGTTGTAGCAGAATATTCTATGCAATTAATAGAGCTATCATCTGATGAATTGAAATTCGGACCAAAATTGCTGAACAACAAAAATGAATATTTTATAAAAAAATGGCAAAGAGAGTTAGAAGCACTTTATCATATTAAATCGAAACTCAATACTGAACAACATCATCAACGTTTAGCTCAAATTAATGACGAAATTGCTGTAATTGAAAGGGTGTTATAGTAATGAAAATAGCTGATTTAATGACATTGTTAGATCATCATGTGCCATTTAGTACTGCTGAATCTTGGGATAATGTAGGATTGTTAATAGGTGATGAAGATGTTGAAGTTACTGGTGTTTTAACAGCATTAGACTGTACGTTGGAAGTAGTAAATGAAGCAATCGAAAAAGGTTATAATACTATTATTAGTCATCATCCTCTAATCTTTAAAGGTGTAACATCATTAAAAGCTAATGGTTATGGTTTAATTATTAGAAAACTAATTCAACATGACATTAATTTAATAGCGATGCATACAAATTTAGATGTAAATCCTCATGGTGTCAATATGATGTTGGCGAAGGCGATGGGATTGAAGAACATTTCAATAATAAATAATCAACAAGATGTATACTATAAAGTTCAAACATATATACCTAAGGATAATGTTGGACCATTTAAAGATAAGCTTAGTGAAAATGGATTAGCACAAGAAGGTAATTATGAATATTGTTTCTTTGAAAGTGAAGGAAGAGGGCAATTCAAACCAGTTGGTGAAGCTAATCCAACAATAGGACAAATTGATAAAATTGAATATGTAGATGAAGTTAAAATTGAATTTATGATAGATGCATGTCAAAAGCCAAGGGCTGAGCAATTAATTAAACAATACCATCCATATGAAACACCGGTATTTGATTTTATTGAGATAAAACAAACATCCCTTTATGGACTTGGCGTTATGGCAGAAGTGGATAATCAAATGACATTGGAAGATTTCGCAGCTGATATTAAATCTAAATTAAATATCCCAAGTGTCCGTTTTGTTGGTGAGTCTAATCAGAAAATTAAACGTATTGCAATTATTGGTGGTTCAGGTATTGGATATGAATATCAAGCTGTTCAACAAGGCGCAGATGTCTTTGTTACAGGTGATATTAAACATCATGATGCCTTAGATGCTAAAATTCATGGTGTGAACTTAATTGATATTAATCATTACAGCGAATATGTGATGAAAGAAGGTTTAAAAACGTTACTAATGAATTGGTTCAATACAGAAAAAATAAATATAGATGTTGAAGCATCTACAATTAATACAGATCCATTTCAATATATTTAAACTAAAATCTCGGGATTTCTAAATTTTGAAATTTCGAGGTTTTAATATTTTTATTTAAAATAGCACATTTATACTTTATAATAGTAAAGATGAACATATAAGGAGGCCAAATCATGGCAAAACATCCATTCGAACAATTTAATCTAGAATCTAGTTTAATTGACGCTGTGAAAGACCTTAATTTTGAAAAACCAACTGAAATTCAGAATCGAATTATTCCAAGAATACTAAAGAGAACAAATTTAATTGGTCAATCTCAAACGGGTACAGGGAAATCTCATGCATTTTTATTACCATTAATGCAGTTAATTGATAGTGAAATAAAAGAACCACAAGCAATCGTAGTTGCACCAACAAGAGAACTTGCACAACAACTATACGATGCAGCGAACCATTTAAGCCAATTTAAAGCTGGTGTTTCAGTTAAAGTTTTTATTGGTGGTACAGATATAGAGAAAGATAGACAACGTTGTAATGCACAACCACAATTGATTATAGGTACCCCTACTAGAATTAATGACTTAGCTAAAACGGGACATTTACATGTGCACTTAGCATCATATTTAGTTATTGATGAAGCGGATCTTATGATTGACTTAGGATTAATTGAAGATGTAGATTACATTGCTGCAAGATTGGAAGATAATGCAAATATTGCGGTGTTTAGTGCTACAATTCCACAACAGTTACAACCATTTTTAAATAAATATTTAAGTCATCCAGAATATGTAGCTGTCGACAGTAAAAAACAAAATAAAAAGAACATCGAATTCTTTTTAATACCTACTAAAGGTGCAGCTAAAGTTGAAAAGACTTTAAATTTAATTGATATACTAAATCCATACTTATGTATTATTTTCTGTAATAGTAGAGATAATGCAAATGATTTAGCACGTTCACTAAATGAAGCTGGTATTAAAGTTGGTATGATTCATGGTGGTTTAACGCCACGTGAACGTAAACAACAAATGAAACGTATACGTAATTTAGAATTCCAATACGTTATAGCCAGCGATTTAGCATCTCGTGGTATTGATATTGAAGGTGTTAGTCATGTCATCAATTTTGATGTGCCAAATGATATTGACTTCTTTACACATAGAGTCGGCCGAACTGGCCGTGGGAATTATAAAGGTGTAGCAATTACGCTTTATAGTCCTGATGAAGAACACAATATTTCATTAATAGAAGATCGCGGTTTTGTTTTCAATACTGTTGATATTAAAGATGGTGAGTTAAAAGAAGTTAAAGCGCACAATCAGCGTCAAGCAAGAATGCGCAAAGATGACCATTTAACTAATCAAGTGAAGAACAAAGTTCGAAGTAAAATTAAAAACAAAGTTAAACCAGGTTATAAGAAGAAATTTAAACAAGAAGTTGAAAAAATGAAACGTCAAGAGCGTAAACAATTTAGTAAGCAGCAAAATAGACAAAAACGTAAGCAAAACAAAAAAGGTTAGGTGTGTTTTATGTTATTAGGATCACATGTTTCAATGAGTGGTAAAAAGATGTTAGAAGGTTCTGCTATAGAAGCGCATGAATATGGTGAAACAACATTTATGATTTATACTGGTGCACCTCAAAACACGCGCCGTAAAAGTATTGAAGATTTAAATATAACTAAAGGTCATGAAGTGATGGAAAAATATGGCTTATCTAATATTGTTGTTCATGCACCATACATCATTAATATTGCAAATACAACCAAACCAGAAACGTTTAATCTTGGTGTAGATTTCTTGCAACA
Organism: Staphylococcus sp. EG-SA-10; assembly: GCF_017151945.1. Classification (NCBI taxonomy): domain Bacteria; kingdom Bacillati; phylum Bacillota; class Bacilli; order Caryophanales; family Staphylococcaceae; genus Staphylococcus; species Staphylococcus sp. EG-SA-10. The sequence goes on along the minus strand of NZ_JACVZJ010000007.1, from coordinate 86,521 downwards.
AGAAATTGAAAGAACGCAAGCTATAGGCGCTAAAGATATTGTATTACATCCAGGTGCGCATGTTGGAGCAGGTGTTGATGCCGGAATTAATAAGATTATTGAAGGATTAAATGAAGTTTTAACGAATGACAATAATGTACGTATTGCGCTTGAAACGATGGCAGGTAAAGGTACAGAGATTGGTCGCTCGTTTGAAGAGTTAGCACGTATTATTGATGGAGTTCATAATAACGAACGTTTATCAGTATGTTTTGATACATGTCATACGCATGATGCTGGATATAATGTGAAAGAGGATTTTGATGGCGTATTAAATGAATTTGATAAAATCATTGGAGTCGACAGAATTAAAGTTGTTCATGTCAATGATTCTAAAAATGACCGTGGCGCTCAAAAAGACCGACATGAAAATATTGGCTTCGGTTACATTGGTTTTGATGCATTAAATTACATTGTGCATCATAATAGTTTTAAAGATATTCCGAAAATCTTAGAAACACCTTATGTTGGTGAAGATAAGAAAAATAAAAAACCGCCATATAAACTTGAAATTGAAATGTTAAAACAACAGCAATTCGACCCAGATTTAAAAAATAAGGTTATGCAACAATAAAATGATAATGCTCTCTTCAAGAAATGCGATAAATAAAACTTGAAGAGGGCATATCTCTTTATTTTGTCTAATTTTGAGTCGTAAACATTACTGTTTACATATGTTACTAGGAGTTGTATAGTTGAATGCGAGGTGAGAATACGATGACACCAGTCTTTGAATTGAAAAATGTCAATTACTACTATGATCATAAAAAAGTGTTAGAAAATATAAACATTAAAATAAATAAAGGTGAATTTTTAGCAATTGTTGGACCAAATGGTGCTGGTAAATCAACATTATTGAAGTTGATTCTAGGATTATTACCTTTACAAAGTGGTGAGATTTTTGTTGAAGGTATTGATTTTAAAAATAAGAAAACATCAATTAAATTAAGCTATGTATCACAAAAAGCAAATGCCTTTAATTCAGGTTTCCCAGCAAGTGTTAAAGAAGTTGTTTTAAGCGGATTAACAAAGACAAAACGTCTTTTCCAAACATTTAATAGCAAAGATAATGAAAAAGTGATTAAAGTACTAGAAAGACTGAATATAAGTGATTTAATTCATAAAAATATAGCAGAATTATCAGGTGGTCAACAACAACGTGTAATGATTGCTAGAGCATTGATTTCAGAACCTGCAGTATTAGTACTTGATGAACCAACGAATGGTATTGATGCAAAACATGTAAGTGAATTTTATAATACTTTAGATCAATTAAAACAAGAAGGTATCACTATTATCTTAGTTACTCATGATATTGGTGTTGTAGCAGATACTGCTACTGAAGTAGCATGTTTAAATAAGCATTTGCATTTCCATGGTACAACTGATGAGTTTAAATCACTTGATGAAGTTGAAATTTCAAAAATTTATGGACATCCTGTACGTTTTGTCGATCATCAGCATAATCGAGAATGTTGTAATTAATAAAGATTTGAGTTTATTTAAAATGGAAAGGCGTGTCACAATTGATAGATGCATTATTGAATTTTGATTTTATGAGGTACTCTTTAATTAGTGGTATCTTGATAGGTTTTATTGCGCCTCTAATCGGTGCTTTTATCGTTGTTAGACGACTATCACTTATAGCTGATGCTCTAAGTCATGTAACTTTAGGTGGTATATCCTTCGGTATGTTTTTACTTACTATTATGCCAACACTAGTATTTATTAATCCAATGTGGTTTGGAATCTTATTCGCAATAGTAGGTGCGCTTCTAATTGAAAAATTAAGAACGTCATACACTGCTTACCAAGAAATTGCTATTCCAATTATAATGAGTGCTGGTATCGCCTTGAGTGCAATCTTCATTTCATTAGCTGATGGGTTCAATCAAGAAATTGTTGGATTGCTATTTGGCTCAATAAGCGCAGTGAATATAAGTGATTTAACAACGATTATTGTCATTGCCATCATAGTTGTTCTGTTTATTACATTGTTTTATAAAGAATTATTTATATTGTCATTTGATGAGGAATATAGTAAAGTCATTGGCATTCCTAAATGGATTCAATTTTTATTTATTGTTATTGTAGCGATGGTTATTTCTGCCTCAATGCGTGTTGTAGGGATCCTGTTAGTAAGTGCGTTAATCACGTTACCAATTGCAATAAGTATGCGAATAACAAAAAGTTTTAAGCAATTGATATTACTAAGTGTATTTTTAGGTGAATTATCAGTAATATTAGGCTTAGTCCTAGCTTTCTATATGGACATTTCTCCGGGTGGTGTAATTGTAGTTCTACTAGTTATTTTACTTATGATTACAATGGCTTATCAGAAAATGCGAATGAAGTTTAAAAAGGGAGCTAATATCAATGAATACAAATGATGCTATTAAAATTTTAAAAGAGAACGGATTAAAATATACAGATAAACGTAAAGATATGTTAGATATTTTTGTCGAAGAAGATAAGTATATAAACGCAAAGTATATACAACAAGTTATGGATGAAAATTATCCTGGAATTTCATTCGACACAATATATAGAAACCTGCACTTATTTAAAGATTTAGGGATTATTGAAAATACAGAACTTGATGGTGAAATGAAGTTTAGAATCGCTTGTACAAACCATCATCATCATCATTTTATCTGTGAAAAGTGTGGAGATACAAAGGTAATAGATTATTGTCCAATAGATCAGATAAAATTATCACTACCTGGTGTTAATATTCACAAACACAAACTTGAAGTTTATGGTGTATGTGAGTCTTGCCAAGATTAATATAAAGAAATGAGATTTATGCACATTTGGTCAGATGTATGCATAAATCTCATTTTTTAAATTATAGAAGATAAAGGTTCATTTCATACTCCGTTCGTATGATTTTATGGCAAATCTGTTAACTTTTTATTTACAAAATGTTTAATTATTTTTGATTTGAGTTATATTAAATGAGTAGAGAAAATAATAAGTAGTAGAATTTAAGCAAATTCTTTGTTGAACCAGTCACTGCTTGTTATTATTTACTTACAGACATTTTAGGAGGATGATTATTTATGGCTTTTGAATTACCAAAATTACCATACGCATTTGATGCATTAGAACCACATTTTGACAAAGAAACTATGGAAATTCACCATGACAGACATCATAACACTTATGTTACGAAATTAAATGCTGCAGTAGAAGGTACAGATTTAGAATCTAAATCTATTGAAGAAATTGTTGCTAATTTAGACAGTGTACCAGCTAACATCCAAACTGCTGTACGTAATAATGGCGGTGGACATTTAAACCATTCATTATTCTGGGAGTTACTTTCACCAAACTCAGAAGAAAAAGGTACTGTAGTAGAAAAAATTAAAGAACAATGGGGTTCTTTAGAAGAATTTAAAAAAGAATTTGCTGACAAAGCAGCTGCACGCTTTGGTTCAGGTTGGGCTTGGTTAGTCGTAAACAATGGCCAGTTAGAAATTGTGACTACACCAAACCAAGATAATCCATTAACTGAGGGTAAAACACCTATTTTAGGTTTAGACGTATGGGAACACGCTTATTACCTAAAATATCAAAACAAACGCCCTGACTACATTGGCGCATTTTGGAATGTAGTTAACTGGGAAAAAGTTGACGAATTATATAATGCAACAAAATAAAGTATGATTACTTGTTCGGTCTCTTAAATGAGACCGTTATTTTTTTGTCAAAAAGATAGAAATAATTTCTAAATTCATATATGATTTAAAGTGAAAGACTTTGAATAGAGGTAGGTAGTTTTGTTAAAAAGACTAAAAGAAAAATCAAATGATGAAATCGTTCAAAATACAATTAACAAGAGAATTAACTTTATATTTGGTGTGATTGTATTTATTTTTGCAGTACTAGTACTACGTTTAGGTTATTTACAAATCGCACAAGGCTCACATTATAAACAAATTATAAAAAATGATGAAAACATTACAGTGAATGAGTCTGTGCCAAGAGGTCGTATTTTAGACAGAAATGGGAAAGTTTTAGTTGATAATGCTTCTAAAATGGCTATTACATATACTAGGGGTCGAAAAACAACACAATCGGAAATGTTGGATACGGCTGAAAAGTTATCGAAGCTAATCAAGATGGATACTAAGAAGATTACAGAACGTGATAAGAAAGATTTCTGGATTCAGTTGCATCCTAAAAAAGCAAAAGCAATGATGACAAAAGAACAAGCTATGTTAGCAGATGGAAGTATTAAACAAGATCAATATGATAATCAACTGTTATCGAAAATCGGAAAATCACAATTAGATGAATTGTCTTCTAAAGATTTACAAGTTTTAGCCATTTTTCGAGAGATGAATGCAGGAACAGTTTTAGATCCACAAATGATAAAAAATGAAGATGTCAGTGAAAAAGAGTATGCAGCAGTTTCTCAGCAACTTTCCAAATTACCAGGTGTTAACACGTCTATGGATTGGGATAGAAAATACCCATATGGCGACACTTTAAGAGGTATATTCGGAGATGTATCGACACCTGCTGAAGGTATTCCAAAAGAATTGACAGAACATTACTTATCCAAAGGATATTCACGCAATGATCGTGTTGGAAAATCTTACCTAGAATATCAATATGAAGATGTATTGCGTGGTAAGAAGAAAGAAATGAAATACACAACGGACAAATCTGGTAAAGTTACATCTTCAGAAGTGTTAAATCCTGGCGCTCGCGGTCAAGATTTGAAATTAACGATCGATATAGATCTTCAAAAAGAAGTAGAAGCATTATTAGATAAACAAATTAAGAAGCTTCGCAGCCAAGGTGCAAAAGATATGGATAATGCTATGATGGTTGTACAAAATCCTAAAAATGGAGACATTCTTGCGCTTGCCGGAAAGCAGATTAATAAGAGTGGTAAAATGACTGATTATGACATTGGTACGTTTACTTCTCAATTTGCGGTTGGATCTTCTGTAAAAGGTGGAACATTATTAGCTGGTTATCAGAATAAAGCTATCAAAGTTGGAGAAACAATGGTCGATGAACCATTACATTTCCAAGGTGGTTTGACAAAACGATCATACTTTAATAAAAACGGGCATGTATCTATTAATGATAAGCAAGCTTTGATGCATTCATCAAACGTATATATGTTTAAAACAGCATTAAAATTAGCGGGAGACCCTTATTATTCTGGTATGGCTTTACCTTCAGACATAAGTTCACCTGCCCAAAAGCTAAGAAGAGGATTAAATCAAGTAGGCTTAGGTGTGAAAACAGGTATAGATTTACCAAATGAAACAAGAGGTCAAATCGAACCATTAACAAATAATCCAGGTAATTATCTAGATTTATCAATTGGTCAATATGATACCTATACACCATTACAATTATCACAATATGTTTCAACTATAGCGAATGATGGTTATAGAATACAGCCACACATTGGATTAACGATTCATGAATCAACTAATAAAGATGAGGTTGGACCACTCAAAAAGAAAATTAATGGCACCGTCTTGAACAAGGTTAATAATACTGAAAAAGAAATCAAACAAATTCAAGAAGGATTCAAAATGGCATTTAATGATAAAGATGGTACTGGATATGTTAGTTTTAAAGATACAGTAGTACCTACTGCTGGTAAAACGGGTACTGCTGAAGTGTTCCAAAACGGAGAGCCAAGAGTTAACTCTACTTATATAGGATACGCGCCAATTGATGATCCAAAATTAGCGTTTTCAATTGTATATACAAATCAGCCTGTACCACCACCATGGTTAACAGGTGGAGACTTAGGTAGAGATGTAATTAACTACTACTTTAAGCAGTTAGGTAAAGATGATAAAAATAAAGACAAAGACAAATAAAATTTAACCTGACGATTGTGTAGCGCATGGTTGTAAAATTTTAACTTTGCAAATATTATAGATGTTGGTATAATAATAAAGTCGTATTTAGAAATGATAAGGAGGAATAACCATGCGCGTAAACGTAACTTTAGCTTGTACGGAATGTGGTGACAGAAACTACATTACAACTAAGAACAAAAGAAATAATCCAGAACGTGTTGAAATGAAGAAATTCTGTTCACGTGAAAACAAACAAACTTTACACCGTGAAACAAAATAATCATTAAAATTAAATTTAAATTAACAATAAAAAAGGTGAAATCTCAAAATAAGAGGTTTCACCTTTTTAATTGTGCACACGTATGAAATGATAAAAGATTTTCAATTGAAATAATAAATTTTAGAATTGTCGCATAATTCATCATGACAACATAATGACATGTATTGTTATTAACGATATAATAGAATTGAATAAAGTGGGTGATAATGTGACTAAAAATGAGATTAGAAAATACATTTTACATAAAATGAAGAATTTTAATAAAGCTGAAAAGCGAAAAGCAGACACATGGTTAAGAAATCAATTTTTTTCAACTGAAGAATACAAAGAAGCAAACGCAATTGCGCTAGTTCTTTCTTTTAATCATGAAGTAGATACTTTTTCTATAATTGAACAAGCCTTAATGGATCATAAACGTATTTTTGTACCGAAAATGGATTATTTAAACCATCAAATGACTTTTAAAGAGATATTTAATCTCAAAGATATTGATGTCGATAATAAGGGGATTTACTATCCAACTTCAAAAGGTGAAACAACGAATAACCTAGATTTAATTGTTGTTCCTGGTGTCGGATTTCAAAACGATGGATATAGAATTGGGTATGGTGGTGGCTATTACGACAGGTTTTTAGCTAATTATCAGACAAAGACAATAAGCTTATTATACGATTTTCAAATAACATCATTTGAACCGGAATCATTCGATCAACCAGTCGATAAATTGATTATATATCAATCAGCATAGTGGAGGACTAAATGAACATAGACAAACAATTTTGGAAAACAATATATTATTGGATTAGGTACTTGAATTTTGATATTGTCAGTAGGGAAAAAGATGATCAAGAAATTTGGTTAGCCCATAAAAGAAAAAAACAAGTAGTCATTTTTAAACAACATATTAAGTCTACCCAAGAAATACGTTTTGACAAAGCGAAAGTGCTTGAACACAAAGATGAAATAGCAAATTTTATTTCTTTCGAACCACAAAGTTTTGAATTTTATTATTTTACAGAATCGGAATTTTCAGAAGAACAATTAAATGAAGTTTCGCCAATTAGAATTAAATTCAATGTTATAAGACACACAAAAGATTTGATAAAGCATATGCCGAATATATTTTTGGCTAGACTTATTTCAGAAGATAATGATAAAAAGACATATATGTTCTATAAACGCAAAGTACTAACCGATAACTTTTTAGATAAATATATGCAGAAATTTTCACCGGCAACATACACAATAATATTTGTAAATGTCTTAATATGGTTATGTATGATTTTATATTTAAATAATTTTTCGGATGTAAAATTATTAGATGTTGGCGGGTTAGTGCATTTTAATGTCGTACATGGTGAATGGTATCGAATTGTTACATCGATGTTTTTACATTTTAGTTTTGAACATATACTTATGAATATGCTTTCATTATTTATTTTTGGTAAAATAGTCGAAGCAATTATTGGTTCATGGAGGATGTTAACTGTATACTTTATTGCAGGGCTGTTTGGAAACTTTGTATCACTATCATTTAATACGACTACAATTTCAGTTGGGGCTAGTGGTGCTATATTTGGTCTGATTGGATCAATTTTTGCGATGATGTATGTTTCAAAAACATTTAACAAAAAAATGTTAGGACAGTTATTAATTGCATTAGTGATATTAGTTGGTGTTTCTCTGTTTATGTCAAATATAAATATTGTGGCGCATATTGGAGGATTCATTGGTGGTTTATTAATAACTTTAATTGGCTATTACTATAAGGTGAATCGTAATATTTTTTGGATTTTACTAATTGGTATGCTTGTTATATTTATTGCACTTCAAATTAGAATTTTTACAATTAAAGAAGATAATATTTATAATAAATTGATTAAAGATGATATGACTAGTGGTAATTATGATAATGCTCAAAATATTGTGAAGCAGACAATAAATAAAAATTATGCCGATGATCAAACATATTATTTAAGTGGTATGATTATGGCTACTATCAATTCTAAGTCTGAAGGTATGACAGAATGGGAGCGAGGACTTAGAATGTTTCCTAAATCAGGTTTATTAAATTTTGAGTTAGCGATAGCAAATCGTTCATTAAATGATGATGAAAAAGCATTAAAATATGTGCGTAAAGCATTAAATGCTGACCCTAAAAATACAGATTATATTAACTTAGAAAAAGAGTTGACTAAATCAAATGAGTCGAAAAATAAATAACTTTTATGATGTACAACAGTTATTGAAAAGTTACGGATTTCTAATATATTTTAAAAATCCAGAAGATATGTACGAAATGATTCAACAGGAGATTTCATCATTGTATCAATATGAACTGTTATCTAAGGAAGAATATTTGAAATGTACGTTGATAATTAATCAGAGAAGGAATGAACAGAAATGACAAAAATTATTTTAGCAGCTGATGTAGGCGGGACGACTTGTAAATTAGGTATTTTCACACCTGAATTAGAACAATTACATAAATGGTCTATTCACACTGATACATCTGATAGTACAGGATATACACTTTTGAAAGGAATTTATGATTCGTTTGTTGAAAAAGTAAATGAAAATAATTATAATTTTTCAAATGTACTTGGCGTAGGTATTGGTGTACCAGGTCCTGTTGACTTTGAAAAAGGTACAGTCAATGGAGCAGTAAACTTATATTGGCCAGAAAAAGTTAATGTACGTGAGATTTTTGAACAATTCGTTGATTGTCCAGTGTATGTAGATAATGATGCTAACATAGCTGCTTTAGGGGAGAAACACAAAGGTGCTGGTGAAGGTGCCGATGATGTTGTTGCCATCACACTTGGTACTGGTCTAGGTGGAGGAATTATTTCAAATGGTGAAATCGTACATGGTCATAATGGCTCTGGCGCAGAAATAGGTCATTTTAGAGCAGACTTCGATCAACGATTTAAATGTAATTGTGGTCGTTCTGGATGTATTGAAACAGTTGCTTCAGCGACAGGCGTTGTTAACTTAGTTAACTTCTACTATCCGAAGTTGACGTTTAGATCTTCTATATTAGAATTGATTAAAGAAAATAAGGTTACAGCAAAAGCTGTTTTTGATGCGGCAAAAGCTGGTGACCAATTCTGTATTTTCATTACTGAAAAGGTTGCAAACTATATTGGATATTTATGTAGTATTATTAGTGTTACAAGTAATCCGAAATATATCGTTCTAGGTGGAGGAATGTCTACTGCAGGACCTATTTTAATTGAAAATATTAAAACAGAATATCATAATTTAACATTTACACCTGCTCAATTTGAAACTGAAATTGTACAAGCGAAATTAGGTAATGATGCAGGTATTACAGGAGCAGCAGGATTAATCAAGACCTATGTATTAGATAAAGAGGGGGTAAAATAATGGCTATTGTTGATGTGGTTGTTATTCCAGTTGGAACGGAAGGTCCGAGTGTTAGTAAATATATTGCAGATATTCAGAAAAAACTTCAAGAATATAAAGCAATGGGTAAAATTGATTTTCAATTAACACCAATGAATACTCTAATTGAAGGTGAATTAAGCGATGTATTAGAAGTTGTGCAAGTGATACATGAATTACCTTTTGATAAAGGTTTAAGTAGAGTTTGTACAAATATACGTATTGATGACCGACGAGACAAATCTAGAAAAATGAATGATAAACTAACATCAGTACAAAAACATTTAGAAAATAGTGGTGAAAACCTATGAGGATTTCAAGCTTAACTTTAGGCTTAGTTGATACTAATACGTATTTCATCGAAAATGACAAAGCTGTTATCCTGATTGACCCTTCAGGTGAAAGTGAAAAAATTATTAAAAAATTAAACCAAATAAATAAACCGTTAAAAGCTATTTTATTAACACATGCACACTTTGATCATATCGGAGCAGTCGATGATATAGTTGATCGATTCGATGTCCCGGTTTATATGCATGAAGCAGAGTTTGATTTTCTAAAAGATCCCGTTAAAAATGGGGCAGATAAATTTAAGCAATATGGATTACCAATTATTACAAGTAAGGTAACTCCTGAAAAGTTAAACGAAGGTAGCACAGAAATAGAAGGATTTAAGTTTAATGTGTTACACACACCTGGACATTCACCAGGAAGTTTAACATATGTGTTCGATGAATTCGCAGTTGTTGGAGATACATTATTTAATAATGGAATCGGACGTACAGATTTATATAAAGGTGATTATGAAACGCTCGTTGATTCTATTCAAGATAAAATATTTGAATTAGAAGGCGATTTACCTTTATTCCCTGGACATGGTCCATATACGACGGTTGATGATGAACAATTAAATCCATTTTTACACGGTTAAATTGAAGTAATAAAAACACCTCCTACGTGATTATATGTAGGAGGTGTTTTTTTGAAGATTCTATTTCAAGAAATAATTAATAAAGCGATAGAAATGAAAGCGAGTGATGTACATTTTATTCCAGTTAAAAATGAAGTAAGTATTAAATTTAGAATTAATGATAACTTGGAGCAGTATGAACAAATTGGGAATAGCATTTATCAAAAATTATTAGTTTATATGAAGTTTCAAGCTGGGCTTGATGTTTCTACACAGCAAGTCGCACAGAGCGGTCGATATAGTTACCATTTCAATAAAATATATTTTTTGAGAATATCAACTTTACCATTGTCACTTGGCCAAGAAAGTTGTGTAATCAGAATTGTACCTCAATTTTTTCAACAACAGAAATCAACTTATAAATTCAATGATTTTAAACACCTCATGAATAAGAAACAAGGATTACTATTGTTTAGTGGACCTACTGGTTCAGGAAAGAGTACATTAATGTATCAAATGGTCTCATACGCGAATAAAGCCTTGAATTTAAATGTAATTTCTATAGAAGATCCTGTAGAGATGCAAATTCCTGGTATTGTCCAAATTAATGTGAATGATAAAGCTGGCATTAACTATGTAAATTCGTTTAAAGCTATTTTAAGATGTGATCCTGATGTTATTTTAATAGGTGAAATCAGAGATAAAGATGTTGCCAAGTGTGTTATACAGGCTAGTTTAAGTGGTCACCTTGTTCTGACTACATTGCATGCAACTGATTGTAAAGGTGCTATTTTAAGGCTATTAGAAATGGGCATTTCTGTACAAGAATTGATACAGGCAACTAACTTAATTATAAACCAACGACTTGTAACTACTATTAAGCAACAGCGACAATTAGTATGTGAAATTCTATCTCAGCAACAACTCCGATATTTCTTTTCCAATAATCATTCATTACCATCATCATTTAAGAACTTAGAAGATAAACTTGATGATATGATAAAAGCAGGTGTCATTTGTGAAACTACAATGGATAAATACATTTAAACTACATTCTAAGAAGCGACAATTAAGTAAGGCCCAACAAATCGATTTACTTTCAAATTTATGTAATTTGTTGAAATATGGTTTCACTCTGTATCAAAGTTTTCAATTTTTAAATCTTCAAATGACATATAAAAATAAGCAATTAGGTACCACCATTCTAAGTGAAATTTCAAATGGTGCACCATGCAATCAGATATTATCACTGATAGGTTATAGCGATACTATCGTCATGCAAGTATATTTGGCAGAAAGATTTGGCAATATTATAGACGTTCTAGAAGAAACCGTAAATTATATGAAAGTGAATAGAAAGTCAGAACAACGATTGTTAAAGACACTGCAATACCCCTTAATACTAATTTCTATTTTTATTGCTATGATTATTATATTAAACCTCACAGTAATCCCACAGTTTCAACAATTATATACTTCTATGAATATTCAACTATCTTCTTTTCAAAAAACATTGTCTTTTTTCATTACCAGCTTACCTACTATAATTGTAGTAATGCTCATAATAGTATCTATGTTGGCTATTATTATGAAGTTAATTTACAACAAATTGAATATGCTCAATAAGATAAACTTTGTGATGAAACTACCGCTAATATCAGGCTATTTCCAATTATTTAAAACTTATTTTGTAACTAATGAATTAGTGTTGTTTTATAAAAATGGTATTACACTTCAATCAATAGTAGACGTTTATATTAACCATAGTAGTGATCCATTTAGACAGTTTCTAGGTAAATACTTATTAACTTATTCAGAAATGGGATATGGTTTGCCTCAAATTTTAGAAAAATTAAAATGCTTTAAGCCTCAATTAATTAAGTTTGTGCTACAAGGTGAAAAGAGAGGGAAGCTAGAAGTAGAACTAAAGTTATATTCGCAAATATTAGTAAAACAAATAGAAGATAAAGCGATAAAACAGACTCAGTTTTTACAGCCTATTTTATTTTTGATTTTAGGTTTATTTATTGTCGCAATTTATTTAGTAATTATGTTACCAATGTTTCAAATGATGCAAAGTATAAAATAATGGAGGTTAATATATGTTTAAATTTCTAAAGAAAACTCAAGCGTTTACATTGATAGAGATGCTATTAGTGTTATTAATCATCAGTTTATTATTAATTTTAATCATTCCAAATATTGCTAAACAAACTGCTCACATACAATCAACAGGTTGTAATGCACAGGTAAAAATGGTTAATAGTCAAATTGAAGCGTATGCATTGAAACATAATAGAAATCCATCGTCTATTGAAGACTTAATTGCAGATGGTTTTATAAAAGAAGCACAAAAGACATGTAAATCAGGAGAGACAATAACAATTAGTAATGGAGAAGCAGTTGCAAATTAGAAAGCAGTCAGCATTTACTATGATTGAGATGCTTGTGGTAATGATGTTAATCAGTATATTTTTACTTTTGACAATGACATCTAAAGGATTAAGCAATCTTAGAGTAATAGATGATGAGGCAAATATCATTTCTCTTATTACTGAATTGAATTATTTTAAGTCGCAAGCTATAGCAAATCAAGGATATATCAATGTTAGATTTTATGAAAACAGTGACACTATTAAAGTAATAGAGAATAATAAAATACGATTTCTAAAATTAAAAGTAGGCAAAATAATTAATGTTGCAAAAGTTGATATTATTGCCTTTGATAAAAAAGGGAATATCAATAAATTTGGTAGCATAACAATTGACAATAACAATTCAATTTATAGAATAATATTCCATATTGAAAAAGGAAGAATTCGTTATGAAAAGCTATAAGTGTAAAGGATCATTCTTAATAGATAGTATGGCTGGATTTTTGCTAATTGTATTGATTACATTACTATTGATACCAATGATGAATCAAATGCAAGCGAGTATAAACCATAAACTACAAACAATTGATGCTTCTAAAGTAATTTTGACGACTGTATCTAAAATTAATAAAGAAGAACTTAAGAAGGGGGTAACTATAGGGAAGTATGATATTAAGCAAAGTGACCAACAAATTTGTGCTATTTCAAAAAATACCACTTCTTATCAAAAGACATGTATACAGTATTAATGTCAAAGCTTTTTCGCTTATTGAAATGTTAGTAGCGATGATGGTTATAAGTATAACTTTACTAATTGTTCCAGACTTAATTAGACTTAGCAAAACTTTTCTAATTGAAAGTAGGGAATTAACAACTGTAGATTTCGAATTTTTCTCAAGAGATATTCTAGAGGATTTTAAAGGAGTAGATAGAAACGATATTGAAATTAGGCAACAGCGTATCATTTTACATAAAGGTGAAGAAATGATCGAATACAAATTAATAAATAATAAAATTATTAAAGTTGTAAATGACAGAGGAAATATAACATTGATTAATAATGTTACAGCATTTACTGCAAATATCTACTATAAATCTATTATTAAAATAACGATAACAGTTAAAGTCGGTACAAATCTGCAGACTAAAACTATTTATGTATAACTTACTAGAATTTAAATGAGTACTATTAAAAAGGATGTGAAATAATTTATTAATTTTGATTTATATAAAGAAAAAGGATATGTTACGCCGTTCTTATTGATGCTAACAGCAATTTATTTTTCCATTTTCACTTTTTATATCAGTCAATATAGTTTAAAATTAAAGACATTATATAATATTGAAACTGACTATAACTATAAGATTGTTTTGTTATTGAAAGAAGGGAAAACGCATGAATCATGATAAATCACCAATAATTTTAATTGGTTTCATGGGTACCGGTAAATCTACGATTGGTAAATACGTTGCAGATGAGCAAAATTTATCATTTATTGATATAGATTCATATATCGAAGAGAAGTATAAGTTAACAATACCAGAAATATTTAGTAAACATGGTGAACAATATTTCAGGAATTTAGAGTTCACATGTTTGCAAGAATGTATTAACACTGCAGATATAATTGCTACTGGTGGTGGTATTATTGAAAGTGAAGAGGCATTTAATTTTTTGAAAAATCAAAAAAACATTATTTGGTTAGATTGTAATATTGATATTATATATAGTCGAATCAATGATGACCCACATCGACCTAATGCAAATAATAAGACAATCAAGCAGTTAAATGACTTGTATTGCTCGCGGATTTTAAGATATAATGAAATCGCATTCAAGAAATTTGATAGTCATTTGCTATCAATTTCAGAAATATATTATGAATTGCTAAATTTAATAAAAGCGAGTGATCAGTATTAGAGAGAATAGAGCGTTAAGACTCTATCGCCGAAGGTGCAAGTAATTTATTACGAAACTCTCAGGCAAAAGGATAATACTGTAACGCGTTCCTGAATTGGTGATTTATAAACAGGGTAGCGATTGCTATCCTGTTTTTATAATTTTAAGGGGGTATTTCAATGTCAAGTGATTTAAAACAAACACCTTTATATCAAAATTATGTTGATAGAGGTGCAAAAATTGTGGAATTCGGAGGATGGGCGATGCCTGTTCAATTTTCAAGTATTAAAGAGGAGCATAATGCTGTTCGATACGAAATTGGCCTGTTTGATGTTAGTCATATGGGTGAAATTGAAGTAACAGGTAAAGATGCTAGTCAGTTTGTGCAATATTTATTATCAAATGATACTGATAATTTAACTACTTCAAAAGCATTATATACTGCTTTATGTAATGAAGAAGGCGGTATTATTGATGATTTAGTAATATATAAATTAGCTGACGACAATTATTTATTAGTCGTAAATGCTGCTAATACTGAAAAAGATTTTAATTGGATTTTAAAACACAAAGAGAAATATGATGTTGAAGTACAAAATGTATCAAACCAATATGGTCAATTAGCAATACAAGGACCAAAAGCTAGAGATTTAATTAATCAATTAGTTGATGAAGATGTAACTGAAATGAAAATGTTTGAATTTAAACAGGGTGTCAAATTATTTGGAGCAAACGTCATTTTATCTCAATCAGGTTACACAGGTGAAGATGGGTTTGAAATTTATTGTAATATCGATGATACTGAAAAAATTTGGGATGGTTTATTAGAGTATAATGTTATGCCATGTGGGTTAGGCGCTCGTGATACATTAAGATTAGAGGCCGGATTGCCATTACATGGACAAGATTTAACTGAATCAATTACACCATATGAAGGTGGTATCGCTTTTGCAAGTAAACCATTAATTGATGCTGATTTTATTGGTAAATCTGTATTAAAAGATCAAAAAGAAAATGGTGCACCAAGAAGAACAGTGGGATTAGAATTACTTGAAAAAGGAATTGCAAGAACTGGTTATGAAGTTATGGATTTAGATGGAAATATTATTGGAGAAGTAACTTCAGGAACACAGTCTCCATCATCAGGAAAATCAATTGCACTTGCAATGATAAAAAGAGATGAGTTTGAAATGGGTAGAGAGTTGCTTGTTCAAGTTCGTAAGCGTCAATTAAAAGCGAAAATTGTTAAGAAAAATCAAATTGATAAATAATTAAAAAGGGGTGTGCATTGTGAGTCATCGTTATATACCTTTAACTGAAAAAGACAAGCAAGAAATGTTACAAACAATTGGTGCAAAATCTATAGGAGAATTATTCGGTGATGTACCAAGTGACATTTTATTAAATAGAGATTTAAATATTGCTGAAGGCGAAGCGGAAACAACGTTACTTAGAAGATTAAATCGCATTGCAAGCAAGAATATCACTAAAGAAACGCATACATCATTTTTGGGTGCTGGTGTTTATGATCATTACGCGCCATCAGTTGTGGATGCTATGATTTCAAGATCAGAATTTTACACAGCATATACGCCATATCAACCGGAAATTTCTCAAGGTGAATTACAAGCCATTTTTGAGTTCCAAACTTTAATTTGTGAATTAACAGATATGGATGTAGCAAATTCTTCTATGTATGATGGGATGACTAGCTTTGCAGAAGCATGTATTTTAGCATTTAGTCAAACAAAGAAAAATAAAATTGTAGTCTCAAAAGGTTTGCATTATCAAGCATTACAAGTACTTCATACTTATGCTAAGACGCGTAAGGAATTCGAAGTAGTGGAAATCGATTTAGATGGCACTGTTACAGATTTGAAAAAATTAGAAGCAGCAGTGGATGATGAAACAGCAGCTGTTGCAGTACAATATCCAAACTTCTACGGTTCAATTGAAGATCTTGAAAAGATTCATAGCTTTATTGAAGATAAAAAAGCATTATTTATCGTATATGCAAATCCATTAGCATTGGGATTACTTACACCTCCAGGTTCATTTGGTGCAGATATTGTTGTAGGTGATACTCAGCCATTCGGAATTCCTGCTCAATTCGGTGGGCCACATTGTGGATATTTTGCAACGACGAAAAAGTTAATGCGTAAAGTGCCAGGTAGATTAGTCGGTCAAACACAAGATGATGAAGGTAATCGTGGCTTTGTATTAACATTACAAGCACGTGAACAACATATTCGACGCGATAAAGCGACATCTAATATTTGTTCTAACCAAGCATTAAATGCCCTAGCGTCATCAATTGCAATGTCAGCACTTGGTAAACAAGGTATCTATGATATTGCAGTTCAAAATATAGAACATGCTAACTATGCTAAACAACAATTTATTAAAAAAGGTTTTGAAGTATTAGATGGTACGTCTTTCAATGAGTTTGTAGTCAAATTTGACAAACCAATTCAACAAGTTAACGAGGAATTAGTGAAGTACAATATTATCGGTGGTTTTGATTTAGGTGTTGTTTCAGACGACTTTAAAAATCACATGTTAATAGCTGTAACTGAATTAAGAACAAAGGATGAAATCGATACATTTGTAGAAAAGGCTGGTGAGTTAAATGACTAGTAAATCAAGTCCATTAATTTTTGAAAAATCTCGTGAAGGCAGATATGCATATTCATTACCAATAAGTGATATTAAAACAAATTCTGTTGAGTCATTGTTAGATGATAAATTTATTCGTAAAAACAAAGCGGAGTTTCCTGAAGTTGCTGAACTAGACTTAGTACGTCATTATACTGAACTTTCAAATAAAAATTTCGGTGTAGATAACGGATTTTATCCATTGGGTTCATGTACGATGAAATATAACCCTAAAATTAATGAAAAGGTTGCTAGAATACCAGGATTCAGTGAATCACATCCATTACAAGATGAAGACCAAGTTCAAGGTTCATTAGAAATTATTTATAGTTTGCAAGAAGAATTAAAAGAAATTACTGGTATGGATGAGGTAACATTACAACCAGCTGCTGGTGCACATGGTGAATGGACTGCATTGATGATATTTAAAGCTTATCATGAGAATAATGGTGAAGGTCATCGTGATGAAGTCATTGTGCCAGATTCTGCGCATGGTACGAATCCAGCCTCAGCTTCATTTGCAGGATTTAAATCAGTTACTGTAAAATCAAACGAACGTGGCGAAGTTGATATTGATGACTTGAAACGTGTTGTAAATGAAAATACAGCAGCTATTATGTTAACCAATCCAAACACTTTAGGCATTTTCGAAAAAAACATTATGGAAATCCGTGAAATCGTCCATAATGCTGGTGGTCTATTATATTATGATGGTGCGAATTTAAACGCTATTATGGACAAAGTTCGCCCAGGAGATATGGGATTTGATGCTGTTCATTTAAACTTGCATAAAACATTTACTGGTCCACATGGTGGCGGCGGTCCTGGTTCAGGTCCAGTCGGTGTAGTAAAAGAACTAGCAAGTTACTTACCAAAGCCAATGGTTATTAAAGATGGCGACAAATTTAAATATGATAATGACATTAAAAATTCTATCGGACGTGTAAAACCATTTTATGGTAACTTTGGTATTTACTTAAGAGCTTATACGTATATTCGAACTATGGGAGCAACTGGACTTAAAGAGGTTTCCGAAGCAGCGGTTCTTAATGCGAATTATATTAAAGCACGTTTATCTGAACACTTTGAAATACCTTATAAACAATATTGTAAACATGAGTTTGTGTTAAGTGGTGTGCGTCAAAAAGAATTTGGTGTACGTACTTTAGACATGGCTAAGCGATTATTAGATTTCGGTGTACATCCACCAACAATCTACTTCCCATTAAATGTTGAAGAAGGTATGATGATTGAACCGACTGAGACAGAGTCTAAAGAAACACTTGATTATTTTATCGATACATTAATTAGTATTGCTGAAGAAGCTAAAAATGATCCTGATAAAGTGCTAGAAGCACCACATACAACTGTGATTGATCGATTAGACGAAGCTACAGCTGCTCGTAAACCAATATTAAAATTTGAAAATCTTAAACAGGAAAAATAAGGTATTAAACACATATTCCGGGAATTATTATTCTACTTTTGCATGAAGATTTAAGGATAATGGTTTCAAAATCAATTAAAAAAGACAATTTCTATTTGAAAAAGAAAACTAAACCGAACTAATAACTCTTAGGGTTTGGCATTATTCTTTCATAGAAATTGTCTTTTCACTTTTTAGATTGCGGTAATTGAATCGTATTGAAAATGAGTTGAACTTTCTTTATTATGCAGAAACTAAATTTAATGATCTGTGAAGCTAGAGAAATATAGTAACAGTCTTTGTTAAAAAATTAAAATCTGAGTATTGTTATTGATGATCAATTAACACTCAGATTTTATTAAATCGTATATTAAATTTACAAAACTATTTTTTAGACTTTATTTTTCCAGTCCATTTTTTATAGCCGCCTTTTAACATATAGATATCTGTATATCCATTCTTTTTCAAAATACGAGCGGCTCTATAGCTAGCAATCCCATTGGCATCACATAAGTATACCGGTTGGTCTTTTCTTAATCCTTGGAATCGTTGCCTGAACATTGTCATAGGAATATTGCGAGACCCATTAATGTGACCGTAGTCATAGTCAACTTTCTCTCTAACATCGATGACTTGAGCTTTTCTAATCCCGTTATGGAATTCATTTTGATCTAATTCTTTAACAGCTCGCTTGTTAAGAATTTGTTGAACAATCATATAAGCAATAATTGCTATAACTAAAATTATTGCGATGTACAAACTAGCACTCATCTTGCATCCTCCCTAATTAAACGATAATATAATTATAAGACTGTTAGGTCAAATTATCAAAATATTTCACTAAAGAATTGCAATTATTATTCATTTAGTTAAATTGATTAATTAGCGAATCAAATATTATACATTTTGCTGATAGGAGTTCTTGAATATGACTGAAACTTGGAATTTTATTAATACAGGAAGTAAAGACCCATATTATAATATGGCAATGGATGAAGCGTTATTAAATTTTGTCTCTAGAGGTGAAATTGATCCAGTTATACGTTTTTACACATGGAATCCTGCAACGTTATCAATAGGATATTTCCAAAGGCTACAAAAAGAAATTGATATTGATAAGGTTAAAGAGAAAGGTTTTGGTCTCGTAAGGCGTCAAACTGGTGGCCGTGGGGTGCTTCATGATAAAGAGCTAACTTACAGTGTGATTGTGCCTGAATCGCATCCCAATATGCCTTCTACTGTTACAGAAGCGTACAGAGTGATTTCACAAGGATTATTAGAAGGATTTAAAAACTTAGGATTTGATACTTATTTTGCGGTACCTAAAACGCCTGAAGAGCGTCAAAAATTAAAACAACCTCGAAGTTCAGTGTGTTTTGATGCACCAAGTTGGTATGAGCTAGTTGTTGAAGGCCGTAAGATTGCTGGGAGTGCTCAAACGAGACAAAAGGGCGTAATCCTCCAACACGGTTCGATTTTACAAGATATTGATATTGACGAATTGTTTGATATGTTTATTTATAAAAATGAAAGATTAAAATTAAAAATGAAAGAGGCATTCGTTGAAAAAGCAGTTGCCATCAATGATATTTCAGATGAACACATTACTATTAGTCAAATGGAAGAAGCTTTCGAGAAAGGTTTTAAGAAAGGTTTAAATATAGAATTAAAGCCACTTGAATTAACAGAAGCTCAATTGGCAGAAGTGGAAGAATTAACTGAAAAATATCGTTCAGATGAATGGATGTTTAGAAAGTAGTTTTTAGAATAAAAAATGGAAGCACGTAGACTATTTTACCTACAAGTGCTTCCATTTTTTTATCTATTTTCTTCTTTGATTTCTTTTATACTTACGCATTGCTTTGCGATATTTGCGTTGGTCTTCAGTTAAGATGAAGAAATAGTAAATCAGATAAATAATACCAGCTATTACAGCAAAGCTGACTAACATTCTGACGATTGAAAAAATAAAGGCATCTAGATTCATTACTAATCCAATCGCAGCAATAATAAGTACAAGGTAAAATATTATATTACGCATTAAAAGACTCCTATCATGATTTTGCATTTAAGTTTAATTTTGACAACGCTTGTTGTCCTTTTGTAAGTTGTTTTTTATCTTTATTTTGATAGCCATTTTTAATATCATCAAATGCATGATTCAAATCAGAGTTTAATTTATCGATATTTTTAGACGTTTTTTTATCATCATCACTAAGTGATAAACCATCGATAGCATCTTTGTATGAAGTGTGAGCACTTTGAATATCATTAGAAATTTGATTTAATTTCGATTGAACATTCTTATCGCCTTTGTTTTTACTTACATCTTTCTCAATATCGTTATAGGATTTCAAAGCTTTAGCAACTTTGTCGTAGTATGTTGATGTAACATTCATCAATTTAATTTTCGTA
This sequence comes from Staphylococcus sp. EG-SA-10, assembly GCF_017151945.1. Classification (NCBI taxonomy): domain Bacteria; kingdom Bacillati; phylum Bacillota; class Bacilli; order Caryophanales; family Staphylococcaceae; genus Staphylococcus; species Staphylococcus sp. EG-SA-10. Next base: position 65,273 of record NZ_JACVZJ010000007.1, on the reverse strand, counting down.
TTATTAGATGCAGTTTTTTTACTGTTTTCTTTATCCTTTTCAAGCCCTTTAATTTTAGATTTAGAATCACTAATTTGTTGATTAAGTTCTTGAATATCTAGTTTGAGTTGATGATTATCTTCTCTTAAATCTGTTGTTTTTTCTTCTAATGGTGCTAAATTTTGTGATCCACATCCAGCTAACAATAATGTTGCGCCAACAATTGAAACCAATTTTTTCATTACTATCTCCCTAAAATCAATATCTATTATTTTTTATCCTTATTATGATATTATTTTAATGTATAAAGTTGAAATGCACAAACGTTTCACTAGGAGGTAATAAGATGAGCAGAATAACACAAGTGCATCGTATTTTAGAACAAAAACATTTAGATGCGATTATCATTCTTTCGGATTACAATAGAAGATATTTATCAGGTTTTACTGGTACCAGTGGAGCACTTATCATATCTAAAGATAAACAATATTTGATAACAGACTTTAGATATATTGATCAAGCATCTAAGCAGGCGCCAAATTATGAAATTATTAATCGTAAATCTACTATTATTGGTGAGATTAAAGAATTACTACACCAAGAAAATTTTGAAAATGTAGGTTTTGAGGGGCACCATGTAAGTTATGATACATACCTTGAATTAAATAAAAGCCGTATATCATTAATAAGCATTTCTAATACTGTAGATAAAATTAGAGACGTCAAAGATGCTGACGAAATTGCTTTAATTCAAAAAGCAGCTAATATTGTTGATGAAACATATGAATATATTTTAACTGTTGTAAAAGCAGGCATGACTGAAAAAGAATTAAAGGCAATTTTAGAAAGTAAAATGCTAGAATTAGGAGCAGATGGACCATCATTCGATACGATTGTAGCATCTGGTCATAGAGGTGCATTACCACATGGTGTCGCAAGTGATAAAATTATTGAAAAAGGCGACATGATTACATTAGATTTTGGCGCGTATTATAACGGCTATTGTTCAGATATTACTAGAACATTTGCTATTGGAGAACCAGATCCTAAACTGAAAGAAATATATCAAATAGTACTTGAATCTCAAATGAAAGCAATTAATGAGATTAGACCTGGCATGACTGGTGCAGAAGCTGATGCCATTTCAAGAAACTATTTAGAGTCAAAAGGGTATGGAAAAGAATTTGGACATTCACTAGGACATGGTATTGGTTTAGAAATCCATGAAGGGCCAATGCTGGCTCGTACGATACAAGATAAACTTCAAGTTAACAACTGTGTTACAGTAGAACCTGGTGTTTATATAGAAGGTTTGGGCGGTATAAGAATAGAAGATGATATTTTAATTACAGAAAATGGTTGTCAAGTCTTTACTAAATGCACAAAAGACCTTATAGTTTTAACATAAGCGTGTAAAATGAGGAGGAAACTGAATGATTTCGGTTAATGATTTTAAAACAGGTTTAACAATTTCTGTTGATAACGCTATTTGGAAAGTTATAGACTTCCAACATGTAAAGCCTGGTAAAGGTTCAGCATTCGTTCGTTCAAAATTACGTAATTTAAGAACTGGTGCAATTCAAGAGAAAACGTTTAGAGCTGGTGAAAAAGTTGAACCAGCAATGATTGAAAATCGTCGCATGCAATATTTATATGCTGACGGAGATAATCATGTATTTATGGATAATGAAAGCTTTGAACAAACAGAACTTTCAAGTGATTACTTAAAAGAAGAATTGAATTACTTAAAAGAAGGTATGGAAGTACAAATTCAAACATACGAAGGTGAAACTATCGGTGTTGAATTACCTAAAACTGTTGAATTAACAGTAACTGAAACAGAACCTGGTATTAAAGGTGATACTGCAACTGGTGCTACTAAATCGGCAACTGTTGAAACTGGTTATACATTAAATGTACCTTTATTTGTAAACGAAGGTGACGTTTTAATTATCAACACTGGTGATGGAAGCTACATTTCAAGAGGATAATCTTTAATTTGTTAACAAATAGCTTGTATTCACTATTCTGATTTAACGTAAGATATTCCAAATAAGTCTCATAAAGCTATTGCCTAAAATGATTATAGGTTATATGCTGATATGAGGCTTTTTATTTTTAAATTAAATTTTAAAATATAAAACGAATCGTCTAATTGGTAGAAAAAACACATAGACATAAGTAAGGGTATATATCTACATATCATATTGTTGAGGATAAAACATAATAGCTAATAAAAATAACATTGATATGTTTAACTGAATGTATAAAATTTTTAATCAAGAGTTAAGATGAGGCAATGTTAAGTAATAAATCCACAAGTGTTTTTAATTTAAAATGTGGTTTTATTATAACTTTGGGATAGACTTATAATGTCGCCAGCAATATGAACATGCTTGAATTGAAGAGTTGTCTCAAGTAAAATAGACGGGTAGATGAAAACAAACTGAAGGAGTCAGTAATAATGAACTTTAAAGAAATCAAAGAATTAATTGAAATTCTGGATAAATCAACTTTAACGGAAATCAATATTGAAGATACTAAAGGCAAAGTGACGCTTAAGAAAGAAAAAGAAACTGAGATTATCACGCCACAAATCTCACAAATGCCAGTTGAAGCTGCGGCAATGCCTATGCCTCAAGTACAATCAACTGATAGCAATAAAACTGAAGCTCCAAAGCCAACTTCAGATAATCACAAAACAATTAATGCACCTATGGTAGGTACATTTTACAAATCGCCATCTCCAGACGAAGAAGCGTATGTGCAAGTTGGGGACACTGTTTCAAATGAAACAACAGTGTGTATTTTAGAAGCAATGAAACTATTTAATGAAATTCAAGCAGAAATTTCAGGTGAAATTGTTGAAATCTTAGTAGAAGACGGGCAAATGGTAGAGTATGGCCAACCGTTATTTAAGGTGAAATAATGAAAAAGGTTTTAATTGCAAACCGCGGTGAAATCGCAGTTAGGATTATTCGCGCTTGTCGTGATTTAGGCATCCAAACTGTTGCAATCTATTCTGAAGGGGATAAAGATGCGCTACATACTCAAATTGCTGATGAAGCATATTGCGTAGGTCCCACTTTGTCTAAAGATTCATATTTAAATATTCCGAACATCTTATCTATTGCAACTTCTACAGGTTGTGATGGCGTTCATCCGGGTTATGGCTTTTTAGCTGAAAATGCTGACTTTGCAGAATTATGCGAAGCATGCCAATTGAAGTTCATTGGACCAAGTTATCAATCTATCCAAAAAATGGGTATCAAAGATGTTGCTAAGGCAGAAATGATCAAAGCTAATGTTCCAGTTGTTCCTGGTAGTGACGGTTTAATGAAAGACGTCTCAGAAGCTAAGAAAATCGCTAAAAAAATTGGTTATCCGGTCATCATTAAAGCTACTGCTGGTGGTGGCGGAAAAGGTATCCGTGTTGCTCGTGATGAAAAAGAACTTGAAACTGGCTTCCGAATGACAGAACAAGAAGCTCAAACTGCATTTGGTAATGGTGGACTTTATATGGAGAAATTCATCGAAAACTTCCGCCATATTGAAATCCAAATTGTTGGGGACAGCTATGGTAATGTAATTCATTTAGGAGAACGTGATTGTACAATTCAAAGACGTATGCAGAAATTAGTGGAAGAAGCACCTTCCCCAATTTTAGATGACGAAACACGTCGTGAAATGGGAAATGCCGCAGTTCGTGCAGCGAAAGCTGTAAATTATGAAAATGCGGGAACAATTGAGTTTATATATGATTTAAATGATAATAAATTTTATTTTATGGAAATGAATACACGTATTCAAGTAGAACATCCTGTAACTGAAATGGTAACAGGAATTGATTTAGTTAAATTACAATTACAAGTTGCTATAGGTGACGTGTTACCGTATAAACAAGAAGATATTAAATTAACAGGACACGCAATTGAATTTAGAATTAATGCTGAAAATCCTTACAAGAACTTTATGCCATCACCAGGTAAAATTGAGCAATATCTTGCACCAGGTGGATATGGTGTTCGAATAGAGTCAGCATGTTATACTAATTATACGATACCGCCATATTATGATTCGATGGTAGCGAAATTAATCATACATGAACCGACACGAGATGAAGCGATTATGGCTGGCATTCGTTCATTAAGTGAATTTGTGGTTCTTGGTATTGATACAACTATTCCATTCCATATTAAATTATTGAATAACGATATATTTAGAAGCGGTAAATTTAATACAAACTTTTTAGAGCAAAATAGCATTATGAATGATGAAGGTTAATAGGAGGTCAATCCATGGTCAAAGTAACTGATTATTCAAATTCAAAATTAGGTAAAGTAGAAATAGCGCCAGAAGTGCTATCTGTTATTGCAAGTATAGCTACTTCGGAAGTCGAAGGCATCACTGGCCATTTTGCTGAATTAAAAGAAACAAATTTAGAAAAAGTTAGTCGTAAAAATTTAAGCCGTGATTTAAAAATCGAGAGTAAAGAAGATGGCATATATATAGATGTATATTGTGCATTAAAACATGGTGTTAATATTTCAAAAACTGCAAACAAAATTCAAACGTCAATTTTTAATTCAATTTCTAATATGACAGCGATAGAACCTAAGCAAATTAATATTCACATTACACAAATCGTTATTGAAAAGTAATGTCATACCTAATTCAGTAATTAAATAAAGAAAAATACAAACGTTTGAAGGAGTTAAAAATGAGTCGTAAAGAATCCCGAGTGCAAGCTTTTCAAACTTTATTTCAATTAGAAATGAAGGACAGTGATTTAACGATAAATGAAGCGATAAGCTTTATTAAAGACGATAATCCAGATTTAGACTTCGAATTTATTCATTGGCTAGTTTCTGGCGTTAAAGATCACGAACCTGTATTAGACGAGACAATTAGTCCTTATTTAAAAGATTGGACTATTGCACGTTTATTAAAAACGGATCGTATTATTTTAAGAATGGCAACATATGAAATATTACACAGTGATACACCTGCTAAAGTCGTAATGAATGAAGCAGTTGAATTAACAAAACAATTCAGTGATGATGATCATTATAAATTTATAAATGGTGTATTGAGTAATATAAAAAAATAAAATTGAGTGATGTTATATGTCAGATTATTTAAGTGTTTCAGCTTTAACGAAATATATTAAATATAAATTTGATCAAGATCCACATCTCCAATCTGTATTGATTAAAGGTGAGCTTTCAAATTTCAAAAAGCATTCAAGTGGTCATTTATACTTTAATGTGAAAGATAAAGAAAGCGTTATAAGTGCCATGATGTTCAAAGGTAGTGCTTCTAAATTAAACTTCGAACCTAAAGAAGGAGATGAAGTCTTATTAGAAGCACGTGTTTCTGTTTTTGAACGTCGTGGAAACTATCAAATTTATGTAAATAAAATGCAATTAGATGGTATAGGGAACTTATATCAAAAATTAGAAGCATTAAAGAAAAAATTAACTGAAGAAGGTTGTTTTGATAAAGCGAATAAGAAATCAATACCTAAGTTTCCTAAAAAAATTGCAGTTTTAACAGCGAGTACAGGTGCCGCAATTCGAGATATCCATTCAACGATAAATAGTCGTTTTCCATTAGCTGAACAAATACAAATTAGTACTTTGGTTCAAGGTGAAAAAGCAAAAGACGACATTATTGAAAAAATTGAATATGCAGATAGTTTAGGTGTAGATACCATTATTGTAGGTCGAGGCGGTGGATCCATAGAAGATTTATGGAATTTCAACGAAGAAGCTGTCGTCCGTGCAATATATAATTGTAAGACACCGATTATATCAGCAGTAGGTCATGAAACAGACTTTACATTAAGTGATTTTGCTGCAGACATCAGAGCTGCGACCCCAACTCAAGCTGCTGTTATTGCAACACCAGACCAATATGAATTGCTGCAACAAATACAGCAATATCAGTTTACATTGACTCGTTTCATCAAGAAACATTTAGAACAACAACGTAAACATGTTGAACATTTGTCATCGTATTACAAGTTTAAACAACCAACTTTATTGTATGATCAACAGATACAACGTCGTGATGATTTAGAAAAGAGACTTAAACAACAAATTCAGGCAACTTTTGAACAACAGAGACATCGATTAATGCTGTTGCAACAACGCTATAATTTAAAAGCGTTACTAAGTAGTGTTAATCAAGAACAACAAAATAATCTTCAATTGACAAACCAACTTGTTAAATTATTGAATTCTAAGATATTAAGTTATAAAAATGATTTGAAAAATAAAGTAGAAAACTTAAACAATTTAAGTCCAACTAATACAATGTTGCGTGGATATGCAATTGTTAATAAAAAAGACGAAGTCATTACGAGTACTAAAGATTTAACAGAAAATGATCAATTGACGTTAACAATGAAAGATGGCTTAGTAGATGCAAAAGTTACGAAAGTAAGGTGTAATAATGACTAAAGAAACGCAAAGTTTTGAAGAAATGATGCAAGAATTAGAGCAAATTGTTCAAAAATTAGATAATGAAACAGTATCTTTAGAGGAATCATTAGATTTATACCAACGTGGTATGAAACTATCAGCAGCTTGTGACACAACTTTAAAAAATGCCGAAAAAAAGGTGAATGACTTAATAAAAGAAGAAGCTGAGGATGTAAAAAATGACGAATCTACCGATGAATAAATTAATAGATGAAGTCAATAATGAATTATCGGTTGCGATAAATAAATCAGTAATGGATACTCAGCTAGAAGAAAGTATGTTGTATTCATTAAATGCTGGAGGTAAACGCATCAGACCAGTTCTGTTATTACTCACTTTAGATTCACTAAATACCGAGTATGAGTTAGGTATGAAGAGCGCAATTGCACTAGAAATGATTCATACATATTCACTTATTCATGATGACCTACCAGCGATGGATAATGATGATTATCGACGAGGGAAATTAACAAATCATAAAGTATATGGTGAGTGGACTGCGATATTAGCAGGTGATGCTTTATTAACTAAAGCATTTGAACTTATTTCAAGTGATGATAGATTAACTGATGAAGTAAAAATAAAAGTTCTACAACGGCTGTCAATAGCAAGTGGTCATGTTGGAATGGTCGGCGGTCAAATGTTAGATATGCAAAGCGAAGGCCAACCAATTGATCTTGAAACTTTGGAAATGATACACAAAACAAAAACAGGAGCACTATTAACATTTGCGGTTATGAGTGCAGCAGATATCGCTAATGTCGATGATGCAACTAAAGAACATTTAGAAAGTTATAGTTATCATTTAGGTATGATGTTTCAGATTAAAGATGATTTATTAGACTGCTATGGTGATGAAGCGAAGTTAGGTAAAAAAGTGGGCAGCGATCTTGAAAATAATAAAAGTACATACGTGAGTTTATTAGGAAAAGATGGCGCAGAAGATAAATTGACTTATCATAGAGACGCAGCAGTGGATGAACTAATGCAAATTGATGAACAATTCAATACAAAACACTTATTAGAAATCGTTGATTTATTTTATAGCAGGGATCACTAAAAGCAAATATATCGATTAGCAACAATTGTTAAGTTTGAAATGTCTCAAAAGGCATATTCAACTGACGTTGTTTGTTAATCGATTTTTCTCATGTTGAAACTTAAAATTATGTTAAAGACTTTCATCTAAAAATAGAATTTTCAATTTCTATACGACAATATTCGCATCTGTGATATCAATGTGATTTTAATTAAATATGTTCAAACAATTGACGCTTATTAAATCTAATAATTAGCAAGTTTATTACACATATATTCATCTTTATACATATTTTAAGCAATTGTTATGCGTAATATGAAAAATATTTATAAATAGATAATCAAGATAGATAAACCATGTTTACCCTTTTTACGTAAAGGTGTTTAGTAGTCGTAAATCAGTGCATGTGTTAAAATAAATGTATAAATATTCGTAATCAGAGGTGTTTACTGTGCCCAAAAAATCGGTTAGGCATATAAAAATTAGAGAAATTATTTCAAATGAACAGATAGAGACACAAGATGAATTAGTTAAACGATTAAACGATTATGATTTAAATGTCACTCAAGCAACTGTTTCTCGTGATATTAAAGAACTACAACTTATTAAAGTACCTATACCTTCAGGTCAATATGTTTATAGTTTACCAAATGATAGAAAATTCCATCCTTTAGAAAAATTGGGACGTTATTTAATGGATTCCTTTGTTAATATAGATGGTACTGATAATTTACTTGTTCTAAAAACATTACCTGGTAATGCACAATCTATTGGAGCTATATTAGACCAAATCAATTGGGAAGAAGTACTAGGCACAATTTGTGGTGATGATACTTGTTTAATTATTTGTCGAAGCAAAGAGGCAAGTGATGAAATCAAGTCAAGAATTTTCAATTTGTTATAAGGATGCGATGAGTTTATGTTACAAACCTTATCAATCAAGCAATTTGCTATTATTGAAGAGTTAGAAATTCAATTTTCTGATGGTTTAACTGTTTTAAGTGGTGAAACGGGTTCAGGTAAGTCAATTATTATAGATGCAATTGGACAATTAATTGGAATGAGAGCTTCATCTGATTTTGTAAGACATGGTGAAAAAAAGGCTGTCATCGAAGGTATATTTGATATTGACGAGAGTAAAGATGCTATACATATATTGAAAAATATGGATATTGATGTAGATGAAGATTTTTTATTAGTTAAACGGGAAATTTTCAGCTCTGGTAAAAGTCTTTGTAAAATTAATAATCAAACAGTTACTTTACAAGATTTACGAAAAGTTATGCAAGAATTATTAGATATTCATGGCCAACATGAAACGCAATCTTTGTTGAAACAAAAATACCATTTAACATTATTGGATAATTACGCAGAATCACGTTATCAAGATTTGTTGGATAAATATCACCAAACTTTTCAAAATTATAAAGCCAAAAAGCAAGAGTTAGAAGATTTAGAATCAGCAGACCAAGCATTGCTGCAGCGTTTAGATTTAATGAAATTTCAATTAGAAGAATTGTCTGAAGCACATCTAAAAGAAGGCGAAATAGAGCAACTTGAAATAGATATTAAACGTATTCAAAACTCTGAAAAATTAAGTTTAGCGCTTAATAACGCACATATGACATTAACGGATGAAAATGCTATCACTGATCGTTTGTATGAACTAAGCAACCATTTGTTAACAATAAACGATATAGTTCCAAACAAATATGACAAATTAAAAGAAGATATTGATCAATTTTATTACATTTTAGAAGATGCAAAACATGAGTTATATGATGAAATGGCTAATACAGAATTCGACGAACAAGTGTTAAACGAGTATGAATCTCGTATGAATTTGCTGAATAATTTAAAACGCAAATATGGAAAAGATATTTCAGAATTAATCGCATATCAAGAAAAGCTTAATAATGAAATCAATAAAATTGAAAACTATGAACAAAGTACATCGCAGTTACGAGAAGAAATAAATGCATTGTATAATCAAGTTATAGAGGTTGGACAAGCGTTATCTAAGCAGCGTCGTATAGTTGCTAGGGAGTTAAGAGACCACATTGTATCGGAAATTCAAAACTTACAAATGAAAGATGCAAATCTTGAGATTTCATTTAAAAAATTAGAAGAACCGAATATTGATGGAATCGAATTTGTAGAATTTTTAATCAGTCCTAATAAAGGGGAACCATTAAAAAGTTTAAATAAAATTGCGTCAGGTGGAGAACTTTCTAGAATTATGTTAGCGTTAAAAAGTATTTTTGTTAAATCGAGAGGTCAAACTGCAATTTTATTCGATGAGGTTGACTCAGGTGTATCTGGACAAGCCGCACAAAAAATGGCAGAGAAAATGCGAGATATAGCAGAATATATACAAGTTATTTGTATATCTCACTTGCCACAAGTTGCATCGATGAGCGACCATCATTTATTAATTTCGAAATCATCAAAAGATGATCGTACAACAACACAAGTTCAAGAGTTAATTGGCGATGATAAAGTAGATGAAATTGCACGAATGATTTCAGGTGCAAGTGTTACTGATTTAACTCGTGAAAATGCAAGAGAAATGATACAACACAATCAAAGACGTAGATAATTTCCAAAGTGTGTTGAATACTCATTTGTGGATTTATTTATGTGCATTCAAACTAAATAGACAATCATGTAAAATATGTAATTAATGGACATGAAAACTATGTATTAATAAATTTTCAATGGATATATATCATTAGTTAGGAGTAAGAACATGTCAGAGAAACAATATGATTTAGTCGTTCTCGGTGGAGGTACTGCAGGATATGTTGCTGCGATACGTGCGTCTCAATTAGGTAAGAAAGTGGCAATAGTAGAACGACAACTATTAGGAGGTACTTGTCTCCATAAAGGTTGTATTCCTACTAAATCGCTGCTTAAATCTGCTGAAGTATTTCAAACAGTAAAACAGGCAGCAATGTTTGGCGTTGATGTCAAAGATGCTAATGTTAATTTTGAAAATATGTTGGCACGAAAAGAAGACATTATTAATCAAATGTATCAAGGTGTAAAGCATTTAATGCAACACAATCACATTGACATTTATAACGGCACGGGACGTATTCTAGGTACATCTATATTTTCACCTCAAAGTGGCACAATTTCTGTCGAATATGAAGATGGTGAATCAGACTTATTACCCAACCAATTTGTATTAATTGCAACTGGTTCTTCGCCTGCAGAGTTGCCATTCTTATCATTTGATCATGATAAAATTTTATCTAGCGATGATATATTATCATTAAAGACGTTACCATCAAGTGTTGGTATTATTGGTGGTGGTGTTATCGGAATGGAATTTGCATCATTGATGATAGATTTAGGTGTTGACGTAACAGTTATAGAAGCTGGTGAAAGAATTTTACCAACTGAAAGTAAACAAGCTTCACAACTATTAAAAAAATCATTGTCAGCACGTGGTGTTAAATTCTATGAGGGAATAAAACTTTCTGAAAATGATATAAATGTTAACGAAGATGGTGTTACGTTTGAAATTTCCTCAGACATAATTAAAGTAGATAAAGTGTTGCTATCGATTGGTAGAAAACCTAACACATCAGATATTGGTTTAAACAACACTAAAATAAAACTTTCAACATCAGGACATATTTTAACGAACGAATTTCAACAAACTGAAGATAAACATATTTATGCAGCTGGTGATTGTATTGGAAAATTACAATTGGCACATGTTGGATCAAAAGAAGGTGTTGTGGCCGTCGATCATATGTTTGAAGGGAACCCAATCCCAGTAAACTATAACATGATGCCTAAGTGTATTTATTCACAACCTGAAATTGCTTCTATCGGTTTAAACATTGAGCAAGCAAAGGCAGAGGGAATGAAAGTTAAAAGTTTTAAAGTACCATTTAAAGCAATTGGTAAAGCAGTGATTGATAGCCATGACGCAAACGAAGGGTATAGCGAAATGGTGATTGATCAATCAACTGAAGAAATTGTGGGTATTAATATGATTGGTCCACATGTAACAGAATTGATTAATGAGGCATCACTGTTACAGTTCATGAATGGCTCGGCATTAGAATTAGGACTAACAACACACGCACATCCTTCCATCTCTGAAGTGTTGATGGAATTAGGATTGAAAGCAGAAAGTAGAGCTATTCACGTATAAATAGGAGGATTTAACATGATTGATTATAAATCATTAGGCCTTAGCGAAGAAGACCTAAAAGTAATATATAAATGGATGGATTTAGGTAGAAAAATAGATGAAAGACTGTGGTTATTGAACCGTGCAGGTAAAATTCCATTTGTTGTAAGTGGTCAAGGACAAGAAGCAACTCAGATTGGGATGGCATACGCATTAGAAGAAGGTGATATTACTGCGCCTTATTATAGAGATCTAGCTTTCGTTACTTATATGGGTATATCAGCGTATGATACGTTTTTATCAGCGTTTGGAAAGAAAGACGATGTTAACTCTGGTGGAAAACAAATGCCATTACACTTTAGTAGTAGAGCTAAGAATATTTTGTCACAAAGTTCACCGGTAGCAACCCAAATACCCCATGCTGTTGGTGCTGCTTTAGCTTTAAAAATGGATGGTAAGAAGAAAATTGCAACAGCAACTGTTGGTGAAGGTAGCTCAAACCAAGGTGACTTCCATGAAGGTTTAAACTTCGCGGGTGTACACAAACTTCCTTTTGTATGTGTCATTATAAATAATAAATATGCAATTTCAGTACCTGATTCATTACAATACGCAGCTGAAAAATTATCGGATAGAGCACTTGGTTACGGTATACATGGTGAACAAGTAGATGGTAATGATCCATTAGCAATGTATAAAGCGATGAAAGAAGCAAGAGAACGAGCTATTTCTGGTCAAGGTTCAACTTTGATTGAAGCAGTAACTTCTCGTATGACAGCTCATTCATCGGATGACGACGACCAATATCGTACGAAAGAAGAGCGAGAAGCGCTTAAAAAAGCAGACTGCAACGAAAAGTTCAAAAAAGAGTTGCTTTCAGCTGGCATTATCGATGATGCTTGGTTGGCAGAAATAGAAGCAGAACATAAAGACATTATCAATAAAGCGACAAAGGCTGCTGAAGACGCGCCATATCCAAGTGTCGAAGAAGCCTATGCATTTGTGTACGAAGAAGGGAGTCTTAACTAATGGCTAAATTATCTTATTTAGAGGCGATTCGCCAGGCACAAGACTTAGCATTACAACAAAATAAAGATGTATTTATTCTTGGTGAAGATGTTGGTAAAAAAGGTGGCGTATTTGGTACTACTCAAGGACTGCAACAACAATATGGTGAGGACAGAGTTATCGATACACCATTAGCTGAGTCAAATATTGTCGGAACAGCCATTGGCGCAGCTATGGTTGGTAAAAGACCAATTGCTGAGATTCAGTTTGCAGATTTTATCTTACCTGCAACAAATCAAATTATTAGTGAAGCCGCGAAAATGCGTTATCGTTCAAATAATGAATGGCAATGCCCATTAACGATTCGTGCACCATTTGGTGGCGGTGTTCATGGTGGACTTTATCATTCACAAAGTATTGAAAGTATATTTGCTTCATCACCAGGTTTAACAATTGTTATACCTTCAACACCGTATGATGCTAAAGGTCTATTATTATCTTCAATTGAATCAAATGATCCTGTTTTATACTTTGAACATAAAAAGGCTTATAGATTCTTAAAGGAAGAAGTGCCAGAAGAATATTACACTGTACCTTTAGGAAAAGCAGATGTTAAACGTGAAGGTGAAGATTTAACAGTATTTTGTTATGGATTAATGGTCAATTATTGTTTACAAGCAGCGGATATTTTAGCAGCAGATGGTATCAATGTTGAAGTCGTAGATTTACGAACTGTTTATCCATTAGATAAAGAAACAATTATTGATCGTGCTAAACATACAGGTAAAGTTTTACTTGTAACTGAAGATAATTTAGAAGGTAGTATTATGTCTGAGGTGTCAGCGATTATTGCAGAACATTGTCTGTTTGAACTAGATGCACCAATCATGCGTTTAGCTGCTCCAGATGTACCATCTATGCCATTTTCACCTGTATTAGAAAATGAAATTATGATGAATCCAGAAAAAATCTTAAATAAAATGCGTGAATTAGCAGAATTCTAGGGAGGGAAAGTCATGGAAATAACAATGCCTAAGTTAGGTGAGAGTGTTCATGAAGGTACCATTGAACAATGGTTAGTTTCTGTTGGTGATCATATTGATGAATATGAACCATTATGTGAAGTTATTACAGATAAAGTGACAGCTGAAGTCCCTTCCACGATATCAGGAACAATTACAGAAATTTTAGTTGAAGCGGGGCAGACGGTAGCTATTGATACAATTATCTGTAAAATTGAAACTGCTGATGAAAAGACAAATGAAACAACTGAAGAGATACAAGCAAAAGTGGATGAGCATACTCAGAAATCTACTAAAAAAGCTAGTGCAACAGTGGAACAGACATCTACTGCTAAACAAAATCAACCGCGAAATAATGGTCGCTTTTCACCTGTTGTATTTAAACTCGCTTCAGAGCATGACATTGATTTATCACAAGTTGTAGGTAGTGGATTTGAAGGTCGTGTAACTAAGAAGGATTTAATGTCAGTTATTGAAAATGGTGGTACCACAGCTCAATCTGACAAACAAGTTCAAACACAATCAACTTCAGTAGCTACATCAAGTAACCAATCATCTGAAGACAATAGTGAAAATAGCACAATACCAGTAAATGGTGTGCGTAAAGCAATTGCACAAAACATGGTTAATAGTGTAACGGAGATTCCACATGCATGGATGATGATTGAGGTTGATGCTACAAACCTTGTGAATACGAGAAACCATTATAAAAACAACTTTAAAAATAAAGAAGGATATAATTTAACTTTCTTTGCTTTCTTTGTAAAAGCTGTAGCAGATGCTTTAAAAGCATATCCATTATTAAATAGTAGCTGGCAAGGAAATGAAATTGTCTTACATAAAGACATTAATATTTCAATTGCTGTTGCTGATGAAAATAAATTATACGTACCTGTGATTAAGCATGCAGACGAAAAGTCAATCAAAGGTATAGCTAGAGAAATTAATACTTTAGCAACAAAAGCGCGTAATAAGCAATTGACAACTGAAGATATGCAAGGTGGAACATTTACAGTTAATAATACTGGTACATTTGGTTCAGTATCATCAATGGGGATTATAAATCATCCTCAAGCAGCGATTTTACAAGTAGAATCCATCGTTAAAAAGCCAGTAGTAATTGATGATATGATAGCAATTCGAAGTATGGTAAATTTATGTATTTCAATAGATCATCGCATTTTAGATGGTTTACAAACTGGTAAATTTATGAATCATATTAAACAGCGTATCGAACAGTATACTTTAGAAAATACAAATATATATTAGTGATAACACAGATACATCTATCGACAACTTGTTTTATCTTGTTCTTGTCGATGGATGTATTTTTTTGGGCAATAAAATATTTGCAATATATTCAAAAAAACATAAAGAACAATAATCAACATGGTTGAATGCATTTTTGCAGTAAAGTCAAAATAAGACATCATACTTGAAACATATTAATGAAAACAGGTGAACAAATTAGTTTCCATGATTGTAAGCTCAATAATGTTTGGTATATTGTTAAAATTGTGTCTAAATATAGGTGTGATTCAGATTAGTTTATTGAACAATATGTTATTAATTAGTAGAATGAGGATAGTTTAAATATAAAGGGATAGGTGATTGAACTTATGGACATGAATTTCGATTTATACATGAACGGTGTTGTAGAACAAGCAAGGAATGAAATTGAATCTGCGGGATATGAGCAATTAACTACTGCAGAAGATGTTGACAAAGTTCTTAAACAAGATGGTACAACACTAGTTATGATCAATTCTGTATGTGGTTGTGCAGGTGGTATCGCAAGACCAGCAGCATCACATGCTTTACATTATGACGTATTACCTGATCGTCTAGTGACAGTATTTGCTGGACAAGATAAAGAAGCGACACAAAGAGCGCGTGAGTACTTCGAAGGTTATGCGCCTTCAAGTCCGTCATTTGCATTAGTAAAAGATGGAAAGATTACAGAAATGATTGAAAGACATCAAATCGAAGGTCATGATGTGATGAACGTAATTAATCAATTACAAACATTATTCAATAAATATTGTGAAGAAAGATAAGAGGCGCTAACCCATGTTAAAGTTAAATCCTTACAAGATTGGATTTAGAACAATAAAAACAGCAGTGGGTATGACTTTAGGTGTAATTATTAGTAAGCTGTTAGGTTTAGATAATTATGCTTCAAGCGCCATATTAGTCGTATTATGTATTAAACATACAAAAGTACATTCGCTACAAGCGATTATTTCAAGATTAGTATCATGTTTTTTAGTATTGTTTTTAGGTTCAGCAATATTTAGTTTATTAGGTCAGAGTCCAATTGTACTCGGTATTATCGTATTGTTATTTATACCATTAACTGTCGTATTAAAAGTACAAGAAGGTGTCATTACGAGTTGCGTTATATTACTTCATGTTTTTAATGCAAAATCAATTGATGTACATTTAATTGTTAATGAAACATTATTACTGTTAATTGGACTAAGCATTGCATTTACAATGAATTTAATGATGCCAAGTTTAGACAAACAACTAGACGAATACAAATGTAAAATTGAGCAACAAATTGCTGATATTTTTAGTAAATATAGTTATATTTGTGAAAAATATGAAGATACCATTGCGATTGAATTTGAAGCGTTACTTTTAAATATTAAAAAGGCGAAGTCTATCGCGTTCCGAGATGTTAAAAATCATTTTGTTAGAAACGAAAATTCATACTATCATTATTTTGATATGCGAGAAGAGCAAGTGGAATTGTTAATGAGAATGAAACCGCTCATCGAAAGTATCTGTCATAAAGATCCACTTTTAAATGATGTTGCGTCACTGCTGAAAGAAATTGGTCTAAATGTGAATAGTAATGACTATACAGCAATGCGTTTACACAATTTGTATGAGACGCGTTTGAAATTGGATGAACTGCCATTGCCAACAACACACAAAGCGCTTAACTCGAGAGCAAGTATTATTCAAATATTAAATGAATTAGAAGAATATTTACAAATCAAATCGCAATTTGGTTCATTGAAAATGCATAGTGAAGTAGCTTAAAAAATAATCCATCCGTATGACCCATGTTTGAAAGAAATCGTTGCAATACGATAACTAATTAATACATGCGTTTATAACGGATGGATTTTTAATTGTATGATTTTTTATAGGTAGTTGAGATATAGTTTATAAAATTGGAATGATACTCGTTAATAACAATGCTAATACAACTGATACAAGCATAACGATAATGATAATTCTTAAAACTTTATTTTGCATTTTGTGTGCCTCCAAATGAATAACCTTTGTATTAATAATTACGACATAAGATATAAAACTTTTAACTTGAGATGATATAACTAGCAATCATCATAAAGGAATATTATAAAAAACATGAGTAAGTTTGCTTATGTCATTTTCCTCATTATACGATATCTTCGAAAAATCAATCAATATATTTTTGACAAAGCTTAGTTTGAGTTACAATAAATATATATATTAAATTGAAAATAATATGACACAATTTACAAGCCTGATAAATCTGTGTAACGTCAATTACTGTAACATTTTATTTCATCAATTTTTACCGTTTGGCGTACATGAAAATTTTGATAAAAGGGGATCCATTATGATTAATGAGCAAAGATTACTTAATACGTTTTTAGAACTTGTACAAATCGATTCTGAGACAGGGAATGAATCAACAATCCAACCTATTTTAAAAGAAAAATTCATATCATTAGGGTTAGAAGTTAAAGAAGATGAAGCGGCTAAACATCCTAAATTAGGTGCCAATAATCTAGTGTGTACAATGAATAGTACTATCGAAGAAGGCGAAGTACCTAAATTATATTTGACGAGCCATATGGATACTGTTGTACCCGCAATTAATGTAAAGCCAATTGTAAAAGATGACGGCTACATATACTCTGACGGTACGACTATTCTAGGTGCAGATGATAAAGCAGGATTAGCAGCTATGCTTGAAGTTTTGCAAGTGATAAAGGAACAACAAATCCCACATGGACAAATTCAATTTGTGATTACTGTTGGAGAAGAATCAGGTTTAATTGGTGCTAAAGAATTAAATTCAGAGTTGTTGGACGCGGACTTTGGTTATGCTATTGATGCAAGTGCTGATGTCGGTACTACGGTTGTAGGTGCACCGACGCAAATGTTAATTTCAGCTAAAATTTTTGGCAAAACGGCTCATGCAAGTACGCCAAAAGAGGGTGTTAGTGCTATTAATATTGCGGCGAAAGCAATTAGTCGAATGAAATTAGGACAAGTTGATGAAATCACTACTGCCAATATTGGTAAGTTTCATGGCGGTTCAGCTACGAATATTGTTGCAGATGAAGTCATTTTAGAAGCAGAGGCACGTTCTCACGATCCAGAAAGAATAAAAACACAAGTCAAACATATGACTGATGTGTTTGAAACAACTGCATCAGAATTAGGTGGGAAAGCAGTAGTTACAGTGGAGCAAAGTTATCCAGGATTTAAAATTAATGATAATGAAACGGTTGTTAAAATTGCACAAGAAAGTGCTCGTAATTTAGGATTATCTGCAAATACAATTATTTCTGGTGGCGGTTCAGACGGCAGTATTATTAATACATTTGGTATTCCTTCAGTCATTTTAGGAGTGGGTTATGAAAAGATCCATACAACAAATGAGAGAATGCCGATTAAATCATTGAACTTGCTTGCAAGTCAAGTGTTAGAAATAATCAAAATAGTTGCGCGACAATCGAAATGATTTAGTGTAGTGTATGTCTATTTTGTGATACAATACTAATGAAAAATCAACAAGTGAGGTAAGTAATATGACACAACAAATTGGAGTTATTGGTTTAGCCGTTATGGGTAAAAACCTAGCTTGGAATATTGAATCACGCGGATATAGTGTATCTGTATTTAACCGCTCAAGTGAAAAAACTGATTTAATGGTTGAAGAATCAAAAGGGAAAAATATTCATCCAACGTATTCATTGGAAGAATTTGTTAATTCCTTAGAAAAACCACGTAAAATTTTATTAATGGTTCAAGCAGGTAAAGCTACGGATGCAACGATTGATAGTTTGTTACCTTTATTAGATGATGGAGATATTTTAATTGATGGTGGTAATACAAACTATCAAGATACTATCAGACGTAATAAAGCATTAGCACAAAGTGCAATCAACTTTATTGGTATGGGCGTTTCTGGTGGTGAAATTGGAGCGTTAACTGGTCCGTCATTAATGCCGGGTGGACAAGAAGAAGCTTATAACAAAGTTGCAGATATTCTTGATGCAATTGCTGCAAAGGCAAAAGACGGTGCTTCATGTGTTACTTATATTGGACCTAATGGTGCTGGACACTATGTGAAAATGGTACACAATGGTATCGAATATGCTGACATGCAATTAATTGCAGAAAGTTATGCTATGATGAAAGAATTATTAGGCATGTCTCATGAAGACATTGCTCAAACGTTCAAAGACTGGAATGCTGGTGAATTAGAAAGTTATTTAATTGAAATCACTGGTGATATTTTCATGAAATTAGATGAAAATAAAGAAGCATTAGTTGAAAAAATTCTTGATACTGCAGGTCAAAAAGGTACAGGAAAATGGACTTCAATTAACGCATTAGAATTAGGTATTCCATTAACAATCATTACTGAATCTGTATTTGCACGTTTTATCTCTTCAATCAAAGAAGAGCGCGTAAATGCTTCTAAAGAATTAAATGGTCCAAAAGCATCATTTGATGGTGACAAGAAAGACTTTTTAGAAAAAATTCGTAAAGCATTATATATGAGTAAAATTTGTTCTTACGCACAAGGTTTCGCGCAAATGCGTAAAGCAAGTGAAGATAATGAATGGAATTTAAAACTTGGTGATTTAGCTATGATTTGGAGAGAAGGTTGCATTATCCGTGCACAATTCTTACAAAAGATCAAAGATGCTTACGATAATAATCCAGGATTACAAAACTTATTGCTAGATCCTTACTTTAAAAACATCGTTACTGAATATCAAGATGCGTTACGTGATGTTGTCGCAACTGGTGTTCAAAATGGTGTACCAACACCTGGTTTCTCATCAAGTATTAATTACTATGATAGTTACCGTGCAGCTGATTTACCTGCAAACTTAATTCAAGCACAACGTGACTACTTCGGTGCTCACACGTACGAAAGAAAAGATAAAGAAGGCGTATTCCATACACAATGGATTGAAGAATAATATTGACTAAAGGATAGTTGAAAGATACTATCCTTTTTTATATCTTTTGATAAATATAAAAGAGAGTGTGATAGAGTAGCTACAACCTATAAAAAATTACACAAGCAATATCTATTACCTTAAAAGCATCCCGCCATATTTTTAAGCATTTTGTGAAGTAATAAAATATTTACTGTGTTATGATAGCATGTACTATAGAGAAATAGAGGTACTATTTTATGGAAAAGTTAAATCAAGTTATGTTATATGTTGATGATGTTGAAAAAGCGAAAGCATTTTGGATAGAAACTTTAGAATTTGTTGTTGTAAGTGAAACACCGTTAGCTGAGGACTATGTTGCAGTTGAAGTATCACCTACGAAAGATGCTGAAACGTCATTGACGATTATGGCAAAAGAATTTATTGAAAAGTATAGCCCGGAGGTGAACCTAGGAACACCATCTTTAATGTTTAAAGAGAAAAACTTTGATGCATTATACTCAAAATTAAATGATTTAGGTTTAACTGGGCATGATATAGTAGAAATGAATGGTCAACGTGTATTTAATTTCCAAGATGGCCAAGGTAACTATTTTGCAGTTAGTGACTAAACAATCAATTTTAATATTTATACAAGCCTTTATATTGATTTTTGAATTAAATTTCAGTATGAAGGTTTTATTTTTATCGTTTTATGCAATCGTTTGCACAAAACTTTTGACTTTTTTAGAAAGTGTGACTAAACTGTTATTATACAGAGCTTGGAAGCGTTTTCCAATTCGGAGATTAACAGGAGGTGATTAAATGGTTACGATTAAAGATGTTGCACTAAAAGCCGGTGTTTCTCCTTCGACAGTTTCAAGAGTTATAAAAGGAAATCAACGTATTAGCGAAGCGACAATTTCAAAAGTGAAGAAAGTTATGGAAGAATTGAATTATTTTCCTAATACTGCTGCTAGAACTTTAATTACTAACCAAACATATAAAATTGGTTTAGTGTTAAAAGGGTCTGAGGAGCCTATTCGACTGAATCCATTCTACATCAATGTATTGCTAGGGATTTCTGAAACGTGCAACCAGCATGGCTATGGTACACAAACGACAGTCTCAAATAATATGAATGATTTAATGGATGAAGTTTATAAAATGATTAAACAACGAATGGTTGATGCGTTTATACTGCTCTATTCAAAAGAAAATGATCCGATTAAACAAATGTTAATTGATGAAAACATGCCATTTATTGTGATTGGTAAGCCTACATCGGATATAGATCATCAATTTACACACATAGATAATGATAATATATTAGCTTCTGAAAATTTGACACGACATGTTATTGAACAAGGTGTAGATGAATTAATATTTATTACAGAAAAAGGCGATTTTGAAGTTTCGAAAGACAGGATTCAAGGATTTGAAACGATAGCTTCTCAAAATAAAATTAATTATCAAATTATTGAGACTAGTAATGAAAGAGAAGTTATTTTTAATTACATGCAAAATCTACATAAGCGTTTGAAGGACCCAAATATTAAACAGGCAATCATTTCGTTAGATGCTATGTTACATTTAGCGATTTTAAGTGTCCTATATGAACTTAATATTGAAATTCCGAAAGATGTAATGACAGCAACGTTCAATGATTCTTATTTAACCGAAATTGCGTCACCATCTCAAACCAGTATTGACATCAAGCCTCGAATGTTAGGGCAACAAGCCGGGTCTGCTATTTTAAATATATTAAAAAACAAAGCACAGGATGTTATTGAACTGGTCATTATAGATACAGAATTAAAAATAAGAAAATCAACACAGCGATAGCAAAGGAGTTTTAAAATGAATAAGCAATGGTGGAAAGAAGCAGTAGCATATCAAGTATATCCAAGAAGTTTTAATGATAGTAATCACGATGGTATTGGGGATTTACCTGGAATGATTGATAAATTGGACTACTTAAAAGATTTAGGTATCGATGTCATTTGGCTCAGTCCAATGTTTAAATCACCTAATGATGACAATGGTTATGATATTAGTGACTACCAAGAGATTATGGATGAATTTGGAACGATGGAAGACTTTGATCGTTTATTAAAAGGTGTTCATGATAGAGGCATGAAGCTTATTTTAGATTTAGTTGTGAATCATACATCTGATGAACATCCTTGGTTTATAGAATCCAAATCTAGTAAAGACAATCCCAAACGTGATTGGTACATTTGGCAAGATCCAAAGCCAGATGGCTCTGAACCTAACAACTGGGAAAGTATCTTTAATGGATCTACATGGGAATATGATGCTAATACTGAGCAATATTATTTCCATCTATTCAGTAAAAAACAACCTGATTTGAATTGGGTAAATCCGGAAGTTAGAGATGCTGTATTCGAAATGATGAACTGGTGGTTTGATAAAGGCATTGATGGATTTAGAGTAGATGCAATTACGCATATTAAGAAGACGTTTGAAGCGGGTGACTTACCTGTACCTGAGGGTAAAACATATGCCCCAGCATTTGATGTAGATATGAATCAGCCAGGTATACAAACTTGGTTACAAGAGATGAAAGATCGCTCATTAAGTAAGTATGACATTATGACTGTTGGTGAAGCGAATGGTGTAAGCCCTGATGATGCTGATGACTGGGTCGGGGAAGAAAATGGTAAATTTAATATGATATTCCAATTTGAACATTTGGGACTGTGGAATAGTGGTGATTCTCACTTTGATGTAAATTCGTATAAATCTGTATTAAATAGATGGCAAAAACAACTTGAAAATAAAGGTTGGAATGCGTTGTTTATTGAAAATCACGACCAACCACGACGTGTATCGACGTGGGGTGACGATGACAAGTATTGGTATGAATCAGCAACAAGTCATGCAGCAGTTTATTTCTTGCAACAAGGTACGCCATTCATTTATCAAGGTCAAGAAATTGGTATGACGAATTATCCATTTGAAAGTATTGAAACGTTTAACGATGTTGCTGTTAAAAATGACTATCAAATTGTGAAAGCTCAAGGTGGAGATGTAGACGCTTTACTTGCGAAATATAAAGATGAGAACCGAGATAATTCTCGCACACCAATGCAATGGGATGATACGTTAAATGGAGGATTTACAGATGGTGAACCGTGGTTCCCAGTAAATCCGAATTATAAAACTATCAATGTTGCACAACAATTAGAAGATGAGCATTCAGTATTACAATTTTATAAAGATTTAATTCAATTAAGAAAGTCTAATGATGTATACGTATATGGTCAATTTGATTTAGTAGATGCTGAAAATTCACAAGTTTTTGCATACACGAGAACATTAAATGAAAAGCAAGTTCTTATTGTAGGTAATCTTACTAACCACGAAGCAGAATTAACTGTACCATTTGATATAAGTCATGGAGAAGTGAAGCTATTTAATTATGATGCCAAAGTTAATTTAAAACAGTTACGTCCATATGAAGCATGTGTTATCGAACTAAATTAACATATTAATATGCCCC
The DNA here is from genome assembly GCF_017151945.1 of Staphylococcus sp. EG-SA-10. Lineage (NCBI taxonomy): Bacteria > Bacillati > Bacillota > Bacilli > Caryophanales > Staphylococcaceae > Staphylococcus > Staphylococcus sp. EG-SA-10. The sequence continues at coordinate 41,878 of NZ_JACVZJ010000007.1, read as the reverse complement.
CTAATAGTATCTAAGGCCATTTGTAGACCTATAGATATATTAGGGGGCTTCTTTGTTTTTAATTATTTAATCTTCGTCATAAGGACTCTGTTTAACAGGAATCCAAAGCTGAATTTTAGTGAATGGGTCATTAAATGAAATATCGAGAGGGTACACTTCAACATATAAATCATTTCGTTCATATGGCAATGTTAACTGCAAACTTGATTCAATATAGTACCAAGCTTCATTAGTTGCATAATCAATTTCACCTTGTAAATTGAATTTCGCACAATGTTTGCCAGGTAAAAATCGACTTTCTAAGTGTGCAGGATAACGTTCACTTGGTACACCTACAAATATTTCTAAACCATTTTCAAGAGGACAACTAATAACAAATAGTTCAAATGGACTAACGTCATTATATCGTCGTAACTCTTTAATTTTACCATCAATGAGCAAGTCTTCTAAAAAATCCGGAACATTAAAAGGATGTGACAAATACTTAGTGTCTATAAATCGTGCATATCCAACCAATGAAATATCATCTGTCTCTTCTAATCTGTATGGATAGGGTGCTCTCTCAGTAGTTGATAATTTGATATATAATCGCTCTTGAATTTGTAATTCATCTTTTTTAGTAGAAGCTTGAATAGGTGATACGCCGTGAAAATCACTAAAATCATTTGCAAAATCATTTGAATTTGCATAGTGATATTTTTTAGCGATATCTACAAGTCGTGTAGCACCATTAATCACATCATTTGCAGCGAGTGTCATTTTACGCGCGCGTGCATAAGCTTCTGGAGATAAGCCGACAATCATTTTAAATGATTGATCAAGATGGTATGGCGAAAGACCAACGTAATCACTTAATTCTTGCAAATTGAAAGGCTCTAATAAACGATCTTCAATATAAACAATTGCCTGTTGTATTTGCTTGATAACGTCCAAAACTTTCACTCCAATTAATTCAATCATTTATTTTTATTCTACATTATTTCTATAAATTATACACCCATTTGTTCAATGATTATTAAAATAGTTTTGGGCATTGTAAAATATAATTTCATAATATAGTCTAGAAAAAAAGCGAATGATAGAACAATTGATTTACTTGATTCGTAATCAATCCTTGTCATTCGCTCATTTATTTTTGTTTAACATGTGCGTTTTAATTCAATTATTGAATATCGTCCCACCAATGGTTACCGTCACGAGCAAGTAATAAATCACTTTCTAATGGACCATTAGTACCTGATTCATAGTTAGGGAATTCTGGATCAACCATATTCCATTCATCTTGAATTGCATCAACAAATTTCCATGTTGATTTTAATTCTTCCCAGTGCGTAAAGTTAGTGGCATCACCTTTAAGACAATCGAATAATAGATTTTCATATGCATCTACAGTATTCATTTTATCTTGAGCGCTCATTGAATAAGACAATTGAACAGGTTCAGTTTCGATACCTTGTGTATTTTTCTTAGCATTTAGATGTAAAGATACACCTTCATTAGGTTGAATATTGATTACTAATAGGTTTGAATCTAACAGTTTATCAGTTTCATAGTATAAGTTCATTGGTACTTCTTTAAATTCAACGACAACTTGAATTGTTTTAGATTTCATACGTTTACCAGTACGAATATAGAAAGGTACGCCAGCCCATCTAAAGTTATCAATTGTTAATTTACCTGAAACAAAGGTAGGTGTGTTAGAGTCATCTGCAACGCGATCTTCATCACGGTATGCTTTAACTTGTTTACCATCGATATAGCCTTCGCCATATTGACCACGAACAAAGTTCTTTTTAACATCTTCAGATTGGAAATGACGCAGTGATTTAAGTACTTTTACTTTCTCAGCACGGATATCTTCACTATTTAAACTAATAGGTGCTTCCATAGCTAATAATGCAACCATTTGTAACATGTGGTTTTGCACCATATCTTTTAGCGCACCACTTGATTCATAATAGCCACCACGATCTTCAACACCTAGTATTTCAGAAGATGTAACTTGGATGTTTGAAATATATTTGTTATTCCATAATGGTTCAAACATCGCATTCGCAAAACGTAATACCTCGATATTTTGAACCATGTCTTTTCCTAAATAGTGGTCAATACGATAAATTTCTTCTTCTTTAAATGATTTACGAATTTGATTGTTTAATGCTTCGGCTGATTTTAAATCACTACCGAATGGTTTTTCGATAACAAGGCGTTTAAATCCTTTTGTATCAGTAAGACCAGAAGATTTTAGATAATCAGAAATAACGCCAAAGAATTGTGGTGCCATTGCTAAATAGAATAGTCGATTACCTTTTAATTCAAATTGGCTATCTAATTCATTACTAAAATCTAATAATTCTTGATAGCTTTCTTCATTACTAACATCATGTCTATGATAGAAGACATGTTCCATAAACGCGTCAATTTTGTTTGTATCTTTTACGTGCTTTTGAATTGATGATTTTACTTGATTACGGAAATCATCATTAGTAATGTCACGACGTCCAATACCGATGATGGCAATATGTTCATCTAAATTGTCTTGTTGGTAGAGATGGAATATTGATGGAAACAACTTACGATGGCTTAAGTCACCAGTTGCACCAAAGATTGTGATTAAACAAGGGATGTGTTTGTTTTTAGTACTCAAGATTAAAACCTCAATTCTTAATTAGATATATGATTTATTATTATAAGATAATCCATTCAGCAGGTCATTCAATATGCTCGACAGTATGCAGTGTCTTAAATGAAATATCGATTCATGTATCATGTTTAATGTGATACTTATTAATGACAAGTATAACGTAATTATCAAAATTTATATAGTTATGTCTACGTTAAAGTTAGAAAAATTAACTAGCAAAGACGAATTTTTAACAGATTTTGATTCAAGTATAAATTAAAACTAAATTGATACAAATTTTATGATAAAATGAATTGAAGAAAAGGAGGGGCATATATGGAAGTTACATTTTTTGGAACGAGTGCAGGTTTGCCTACAAAAGAGAGAAATACACAAGCAATCGCCTTAAATTTAGAACCATATTCCAATTCCATATGGCTTTTCGACGTTGGTGAAGGTACACAGCACCAAATTTTACATCATGCAATTAAATTAGGAAAAGTGACACATATATTTATTACTCATATGCATGGCGATCATATTTTCGGTTTGCCAGGATTACTTTCTAGTCGTTCTTTTCAGGGTGGTGAACAAAAGCCGCTTACATTAGTTGGACCAAAAGGAATTAAAGCATATGTGGAAATGTCTATGAATTTATCAGAGTCACATTTAAACTATCCAATTACATATATTGAAATCGATGATCATCTAACATATCATCATGATGGTTTTACTGTAGAGGCGCATTTACTTAATCATGGTATTCCATCATATGGATATAGAGTAATGGCACCTGAAACTACAGGTACAATCAATGTTGAAGCGTTAAAAAACATTGGTCTTGAACCAGGTCCTAAATATCAAGAAGTAAAATCTCATGATACATTTGAACATAATGGTCAAGTTTATCAATCGAAAGATTTTAGAGGTGAGTCCAAACAGGGTCCAATTGTAGCAATTTTTGGTGATACAAAACCATGTTCTAATGAACGTGTGATTTCTAGAGATGCTGATGTGATGGTACATGAAGCAACCTATATAGATGGTGAAAAGCATTTAGCCAACAATTATCATCATAGCCATATTGAAGACGTATTTGCATTGATAAAAGAAGCCAATGTTAAACGTACGTTGATTACACATTTGAGCAATCGCTATAATACAGAAGATATAAATGAAATTTATCAAACATTGATACAAAATGAAGATACACCAAATTTTAATTTTGTAAAAGATTTTGATAGTTTTAAAGTCTAATGACAAAGTAATAAACAATGCTTGCCAAATAGTAATAATTTATTAAAATAACCCGTCAAACACAGTGCTTGCGATGATGCATACATGTGTTGGCGGGTTTGTTTTTATTGGTCTTCTATATTAGAAAGTTCAATACTACGGTCGACGGCAGCATTTAGACAATCTTCGAAAATAGATACTAAATCATATTGTGACAATGTATCAAGGCCAGCTTGTGTCGTACCACCTTTAGAGGTAATATTTTTTCTTAATTGAGCCATACTCAAATCTGAACGTTCAATCATCTTACTTGTACCTATAATAAGGTTGCGTATAGATTCTTCAACTTGTTCTTTTTCTAGTCCAAGTTTCGTACCAGCTTTAACGTATTGCTCGAATACATGATATAAAAATGCTGGACCGCTTCCGGTGATAGCTGTTACTTGATGTAAATGATCCTCTGATACTTCAATTACAGAACCAAATGCTTTAACTAAATCGTTAATTTCATCTTTAGATTTAGGGTCAAAGTTGTTTGAAAAACTAATGCCAGTAACTGAGTGTCCAACTTGCGCATTTGTGTTTGGCATAATTCTAGCAACTGGATTTTGGCATTCTAATTGTTGTTTAATATAATCAATCGGATTTCCTGCCATAATTGAAATGAAGCAATTGTCTTTTGTAATATGTGGTTTGATGCGTGTTGCTAGAGCATCAAAGTCATGTGGTTTGGTACCTAAAAATACATAATCTGCATCTTTTAATAATGTCGCATCATCATAACTATAGTTAACACCTAGTTTTTCAGCGAATGCTTTTAAAGCTTGTTCATTAGATTTATTTGTTAAATATATATCATTGGCATCTAAGTTGCTTGAGTTAATAATTCCTGTAAATATAGCTTGTGCCATATTACCAGCTCCATAAAATACGAGTTTCATTAACGTCACATCCCTTTAGTTTTTGATTTGTATGTTATATTTTCTTATTATTGTATATATATTAGGAAAGATAATCAACTTGTCTCAATTATGTAAAGTTGATAAATTGCATTCTATATAATGGAAAAGGAAGGTTAATTGATGAAAGGACAACATTTTATAGTGACTGGTGGTACGAGTGGTTTAGGTTTATCGATTGTCCGAAAGTTACTAGAAAATAAAGTGCATGTAACGTTGTTGGTGCGTGATGTTGATAAAGCAACTAGAATCTTTGACCAGGAATTGGGGAAAACTATAAATGTTATTCCTTGTGACTTAAATGATTTGAAGTCGATACAGGCATTGCAATTTGAAGACAATACATCATTCGATGGATTCATTTATAGTGCAGGTTTAGGTTATTTCAAATCTATTTCAGACCATAGTTTTTCAGAAATGATTGAAACGTATCAGCTTAATTTAATTAGTTTTAATGTTTTATATACTGTGTTGAGACCATATTTAACATCTAACGCACATATTGTAGGTATATCAAGTCAAGCCGCATTTTCCACACAAGCAAATGCTGCACATTATGGGGCATCGAAAGCAGGGTTTTATGCATTAATGAATGCTTTAAGACTAGAGTCACCAAACTTACATATCATGACAGTTAATGTTGGCCCGATTGATACACCTTTTCATCAAAAAGCCGACCCATCAATGAAGTATGCTAAAAAGATGGGGAAAATTATGCTTGATGCTAATCAGCTTGCAGAAGATATCATTTATGGCATTAAAACAAAACAATTAGAAATTAATCGGCCTAAATGGATGCATCATGCGTTGAAAATGTATCAAATTGCGCCTAGATTTTTTGAACGATTTTTCCCTAAATTATTTAAAAATAAAGCATAAGTAGGTGGGATGGCAATGAACTGTCAATCGGAGAGTGTGGTAAGACTTTGTGTACGATATGCGGAACAACTATCAGTGTTTGAAGAATTTACAGTGCTGGATATTTTAGGCGATATTTCTGTAGATCAAATTTCAGACAGTACATTATATTATACTTGTGAAAAATTCAAACTACTTGTGTTGCAAGGAAATGTGCTGGGTGTACAAATAATAACTAATAATGATGAATCAACATGCGAAGTGAAATATAGAAAGATGTTTTAATAAAATTATTAAAAGATGAAGTAGCAGAAGTTTGCTTGAGGCACTGGCGCAGGGCGAAATTACTAAATACTGATGCGTGAGGACAACTCTTTAATTTCTATCATAAGTGAGTAATCTTAATCATAAATTATAGCGAATTTTACATAAACAACAGCAGTAAGGCATTTTTATAATGAAACGCCTCATACTGCTGTTTTTATTACTGAAAATGACTTCTACACTAAATGATTGGTATATTCCAAATCCTTTACACGAGCTCTTGCTGTTTTAATCTGATTTAAACTAACTTTAGTATGATAGTTTTCAATATTTTCTTTTAATTGGTCGACGCTACTTGCACCCACAATGATGGAACCAAGCACGTCATGTGATGTTAAATAACTAAATGTCAATGCAGATAAATTACTTTCAATTTCTTTAATAGAGGCTATTGTTTCACCCAATTCATCATGAGAATAATCAAAAATACCATCTTTAAATTTATTGTCGAGCACATTAACACTGTTTGAAGTTAATAATCCTTTAGACACAGGTCCTCTTGCCAATACTTTAACATCATTGTTGTGAATTGTATCTAATAATGATTCTGGACGATTATCAATCAAATTGAATTGAGACATTATCGTTTCGATTTGACTATGTTTTAAATAATAATCAATTACATTTGGGCGAATAGAAGAAATACCGTAAGCACGTATAATTCCTTCTTGTTTCAATTCATCAAATGCACTTATTGTTTCGTCTAATGGGTCATCAATGGTTCCGCCATGAAGTTGATATAAATCGATATGATCAATACCTAAACGCTTTAGTGAACCTTTAACCGCCTCTTTAATATAGGATTTACTCGGATCCCATGTTGTACTGCCATCATTTGTTAAACGATTGCCTACTTTAGTACCAATGACAATATCATCGCGTTGTTGATATTTAAGAAGTGCCTTACCAACAACTGATTCATTTATACCTTTATCGTACATGTCTGCTGTATCAAAATAAGTGATACCATTTTCAACAGCACAATCTATAATTTGTTCGGCTTTTTTTAAATCTGTACCTAAACTCATGCAACCTAGACCTAATTCAGATAATGCAATACCACTTTTTAATATATTTTTTTGCATGTCTGTTCTCCTTTCGATACACTTTAGCTAACAAGCATAGTGTATCAATATATAATATGAATTTAAAGGAACGTGATTATAATGGATTTAAATGAAAAAACAATTGATCGAACAGTTATTTATAATGGCAAAATTGTAGATGTAGAAATTCATACAGTGACATTACCAAACGGTGAAACGTCAACAAGGGAATTAGTTTATCATAATGGTGCAGTTGCTGTTTGTGCATTGACACCTAAAAAAGAAGTCGTATTAGTGAAACAGTATCGTAAACCAGTAGAAAAACCATTGCTAGAAATTCCAGCTGGTAAATTAGAAGATGATGAAGATAGAGTCGAAGCGGCTAAGCGTGAATTAGAAGAAGAAACAGGATATATTGCCAAAGAGTTAACGCATGTTGTAGATATGTATGGTTCACCAGGTTTTTGTGATGAACAATTATCAATATATTTTACGGATAATTTAGAAGAAGGCACAGTTCACTTAGATGAAGATGAATTTGTCGAAGTCATTAAAGTTCCGATTGAGAATGTTAAATCGATGCTAATGAATAAAGAAATAGAAGATGCGAAGACTATCATTGCATTACAACACCTATTATTAAATTATAATCATTCTAAATAACAAATGAGAAAAGCTTGCATTTTATTGAGAAAACTGTTAGTTTTAATTGTGAAGTTTGAAATAATTTGTAATGATTTTAATTATTAGTAGGGGAGTGGACATCGTTGGAAGAACGATTAAATCGCGTTAAGCAACAATTACAACAATCATCATATAAGCTAACGCCACAACGCGAAGCTACTGTTAGAGTTCTAATTGAAAATGAAAAAGATCATCTAAGTGCTGAAGACGTATATCTGAAAGTAAAAGACAAAGCGCCTGAAATTGGCTTGGCGACAGTATACAGAACGTTAGAGTTGTTAGCTGAACTAAAAGTTGTCGACAAAATTAACTTTGGTGATGGCGTCGCTCGTTTTGATTTAAGAAAAGAAGGCGCAAAACATTTCCACCATCATTTAGTATGTATGGAATGTGGTCGTGTAGATGAAATCGATGAAGATTTGTTACCAGAAGTTGAAAATCGAGTTGAAAATGAGTTCAATTTTAAAATTTTAGATCATCGTTTAACTTTCCATGGTGTGTGTGAAACGTGCCAAGCTAAAGGTAAAGGATAGTAAATTGCGTAGGTTAAATTAACCTTCGCTTTTTTTAGAGGTGTGGTTATGGAAACAATTATTGAAGAATATTTGCGTTTTATACAAATTGAAAAAGGTCTAAGTTCTAACACAATTGGTGCTTATAGACGTGATTTGAAAAAGTATCAAGATTATATGACTGAACATCATATCTCGCATATTGATTTTATAGATCGACAATTAATTCAAGAGTGTTTGGGGCATTTAATAGACCAAGGGCAATCTGCTAAATCTATTGCGCGATTTATTTCAACAATCCGTAGTTTTCATCAATTTGCTATAAGAGAAAAATATGCAGCGAAAGATCCAACGGTATTATTAGATTCACCAAAATATGACAAAAAATTGCCTGACGTTTTAAATGTTGACGAAGTGTTGGCTTTATTAGAAACGCCGGATTTAAATAAAATTAATGGTTATCGTGATCGTACGATGTTAGAACTTCTGTACGCAACGGGAATGCGTGTATCTGAATTGATACATTTAGAGTTAGAGAACGTGAACTTAATAATGGGGTTTGTACGCGTATTTGGTAAAGGCGATAAAGAAAGAATTGTACCATTAGGCGACGCAGTCATTGAGTACTTAACTACTTATATTGAAACGATTAGACCGCAACTTTTAAAAAAGACTGTTACCGAAGTCTTATTTTTAAATATGCATGGTAAACCTTTATCACGACAAGCAATATGGAAAATGATTAAACAAAATGGTGTAAAGGCAAACATTAAAAAGACGTTAACGCCACATACGTTACGCCACTCTTTTGCGACACATTTATTGGAAAATGGCGCAGATTTAAGAGCAGTGCAAGAGATGTTAGGTCACTCTGACATATCTACTACCCAACTCTATACACATGTTTCAAAATCTCAGATTAGAAAAATGTATAACCAATTTCATCCTAGAGCATAAAGTGAACCATAACTCAAAAGTCACAATACACATGACTAAAAATGTCTGTGCTATTGTGGCTTTTTTAAATTGGTTGATTAATTACGTCTATGTTTTCTTAATTGAATCGCTTCTTCTTTTGCTGCAATCACTTCTGAACGATCACGCCGCATGTGATGGTCTACAATAAAAGGATCTGTTGCTGTTTCGTGATTATAATCATAATCTGGATAGTTGGCCTTGATGATGCGCTCAAAGTCTGGAGTTATTGGTAATATAACAGATGAAAAAGGCTTTGCTGCATTCAATTTTGCAATTTGTTGCTCAATTAACAACTGATAATCATTTAAATTAAGGTGTAACGCATCTCTATCTTTAGCATTTTGTATTATTTCTTTAGATTTATTAAAAGACTTATAGGCGCCTTTTAAATTATTGCGGCGATAATGGTAACAAGCAGTTGCAAACAAGATTAAACTAACAACTGCATCTTGCTTACTGTAGTTATTTTCAGCTTTCCATGCATCTTCTAAAATGTCATGACATAGGAAATAATGTTGCTTAGTATGAAATTGATAATAGAAATTTATCAGTGCCTGTTGCATTTTGTTATCACCCCAATTTAAAAGTAAGTTATTTTCATGCTATAATATTTTAGAGAATTATGCACATATGACGCAGTACGAGGTAGATATTATGTATGAAGTTAAATTAGATGCTTTCAATGGACCATTAGATTTATTACTGCATCTTATCCAAAAATTTGAAATAGATATTTATGATATTCCTATGCAAGCATTAACAGAGCAGTATATGCAGTACGTTCATGCAATGAAACAGCTTGAAATTAATATTGCAAGTGAATACCTAGTATTAGCGTCAGAACTCTTAATGATTAAAAGTAAGATGCTATTACCACAATCAACATCAGATATGGATGTTGATGATGACCCACGGGAAGATTTAGTTGGGCGTTTAATAGAATATCAAAATTATAAAGAATATACTGCTATTTTAAATGACATGAAAGAAGAAAGAGATTTTTATTTTACAAAAAGACCGACAGATTTATCTCATTTGGAAACAGATGAATCTTGGGATCCAAATCATACGATTGATTTAACTGAATTAATTGTAGCTTATCAAAGAGTTAAAAATAGAGTTGAGTTAAATACACCTAAATCTGTTGAAATCCGAAAAGAGACATTTACCATTCAACAAGCTACAGAACAAGTGACATCGAGATTGAAAGATAAAGATCATTTTAACTTCTTTAGTCTGTTTACGTTTTCTGAGCCAATTGAACAAGTAGTCACTCACTTTTTAGCTATTTTAGAGATGTCAAAGGCAGGAATAATTAATATTGAGCAACAACGTAATTTTGAAGATATTAACATTATTAGAGGAGTGAACTACCATTTTGGATAATCATGGTATATTAGAGTCGCTATTATTTACAGCTGGCGATGAAGGTTTAGATGAAAAACAGCTATTAGAAATTTTAGATATATCGAAAGACCAACTCGTAGAATTAATTGAAAATTATTCATCACATGGATTAATAATACAACGATTTGGAACGACGTATGTTTTAACGACTAAAAAAGAAGCGGCAACGTACATTGAACAATTAATTGAACAAAAGTCACAAATGAAATTATCACAAGCAGCAATGGAAGTTCTATCAATTATTGCTTATAACCAACCATTATCAAGAAGTGATATTGAATTAATTCGTAGTATCAATTCAGATGGTGCGGTCAAGACATTGATTGCTAAAGGACTAGTAGAGGCTAAAGTGGTCAATGAACAGCGTAGCCAACAATTAATCACTACTGATTTATTTTTAAATGTATTTGGTATTTCAAGTATAGAAGATTTGCCGACAACTGAAGAAGACGATGAAGAAATGGATGCTTTTTTCAGTAATCTAGTCAATCAAAAAGGAGAAAATAATGACTAAAGAATTAGAACGATTACAAAAACGTATAGCAAATAGCGGTTATACTTCAAGACGTAAAGCAGAAACTTTAATTTCTGAAGGTAAAGTGAAAGTTAATGGTACAACTGTCACTGAATTAGGAACAAAAGTGAAGCCTTCAGATACGATTGAAGTTGAAGGTATTAAAATAGAGCTAGAAGACAAAATTTACATTTTATTCCATAAACCAACTCAAGTGATAACAAGTGTATCTGATGATAGAGGACGTACAGTGGTTACAGATTACTTTAAAGATATCGAAGCGCGTATTTATCCTGTTGGTCGTTTAGACTATGATACTTCTGGATTGTTATTACTTACAAATGATGGTGAATTTACTAATTTAATGACACATCCAAGATATCAAATTAAGAAGAAATATGTCGCAAAATTAAAAGGTTATTTAATGAGAGAAGAAGTGAAAGCGCTAGAAAAAGGTATTGAATTAGAAGATGGTATGACGCAACCGGCTGAAGTGAAAGTTAAGAAACAAGATAAAGATAAAAACACAACATTGGTTGAAATTACAATTACAGAAGGGCGTAATCGTCAAGTCAGAAGAATGTTCGAACATTTTGGTCATCAAGTGACGAAACTGTCTCGTATTGAATATGGACCTTTAAATGTTGTCGGTTTGAATGCTGGTGAAGGACGTGTATTGACGCCTCATGAAGTAAAAGTGATGCGTCATTTAGCAGAACATGGGAAATAATTAAATAAAATATGTATTTATCACAAAGTTTGAGAATTTTTTCACAAAATTTTAGGTTTTTAATAACTGTATGCGCTTTCCTGTGATATAATACTTTTGTAAAGAAAAGCATGTGTGGGAGGTAGACCTGTATGTCGAACGAAATACTTATCGTAGATGATGAGGATAGAATCAGAAGATTACTTAAAATGTATTTAGAAAGAGAATCTTTTGAAATCCATGAAGCAAGTAATGGCCAAGAGGCTTATGAACTTGCAATGGAGAATAATTATGCTTGCATACTACTAGATTTAATGTTGCCTGAAATGGATGGTATCCAGGTGGCAACTAAATTGCGTGAACATAAACAAACACCGATTATTATGTTGACTGCTAAAGGTGAAGAAACAAACCGTGTTGAAGGTTTTGAATCTGGTGCAGATGATTATATCGTCAAACCATTTTCACCAAGAGAAGTAGTCTTAAGAGTTAAAGCACTTCTAAGAAGAACGCAATCTACAACTGTAGAACAAAGCGAACCTCACGCACGTGATGTGATTGAATTTAAACATTTAGAAATAGATAATGATGCACATCGCGTACTTGCTGATAATCAAGAAGTTAATTTGACTCCTAAAGAGTATGAATTATTAATATATTTAGCTAAAACACCAAATAAAGTATTTGACCGTGAACAATTATTAAAAGAAGTTTGGCATTATGAATTCTATGGTGATTTAAGAACAGTTGATACTCATGTTAAACGACTTAGAGAAAAGTTAAATCGTGTGTCTAGCGAAGCTGCGCATATGATTCAAACAGTCTGGGGCGTTGGGTATAAATTTGAGGTTAAATCTAATGATGAGCCGGCTAAATAGTGTCGTAATTAAACTGTGGTTAACTATTATTTTAATAGTGACGACAGTTTTAATTTTATTAAGTATTGCTTTAATTACCTTTATGCAATACTATTTCACACAAGAAACCGAAAATGCCATAAGAGAAGATGCTAGACGTATAAGTTCACTGGTCGAACAATCACATAATAAAGAAGAAGCAATAAAATATAGTCAAACATTAATTGAAAATCCTGGTGGGTTGATGATTATAAATAATAAACATCGTCAATCAACGGCTTCACTTTCTAACATTAAAAAGCAAATGTTGAATGAAGTAGTCAACAACGACCATTTTGACGATGTGTTTGATAAAGGTAAATCTGTTACTCGAAATGTAACGATTAAAGAAAAGGGTTCATCCCAAACGTATATTCTGTTAGGCTATCCAACAAAAGCACAGAAGAATAGTCATAGCAAATATAGTGGAGTCTTTATATATAAAGACTTGAAATCAATCGAAGATACAAATAATGCTATTACGATTATCACTATAATTACGGCTGTTATTTTCTTAACAATTACAACAGTCTTTGCGTTTTTCTTATCGTCAAGAATTACAAAACCTTTAAGACGTTTAAGAGACCAAGCTACACGTGTATCTGAAGGGGATTACTCTTATAAACCTTCTGTCACAACGAAAGATGAAATTGGTCAATTATCGCAGGCATTTAATCAGATGAGTACAGAAATCGAAGAGCATGTCGACGCATTATCCACATCTAAAAATATTAGAGACAGCTTAATTAACTCTATGGTAGAAGGTGTCCTAGGTATTAATGAGAGTCGACAAATTATCTTATCTAATAAGATGGCGAATGATATTATGGACAATATTGATGAGGATGCTAAAGCTTTCTTATTAAGACAAATTGAAGATACTTTTAAATCAAAACAAACAGAAATGCGTGATTTAGAAATGAATGCACGATTCTTTGTTGTGACCACAAGCTATATCGATAAGATTGAACAGGGGGGTAAAAGTGGTGTTGTTGTGACAGTTCGTGATATGACTAATGAGCACAATCTAGATCAAATGAAGAAAGATTTCATTGCTAATGTATCACATGAATTACGTACACCGATATCATTACTTCAAGGTTATACTGAATCAATTGTAGATGGTATTGTTACAGAACCGGATGAAATAAAAGAATCGCTTGCCATTGTCCTTGACGAATCGAAACGTTTAAATCGTTTAGTTAATGAATTGTTAAATGTCGCTCGCATGGATGCTGAAGGGTTATCCGTAAATAAAGAAGTTCAGCCTATTGCAGCGTTACTAGATAAGATGAAAATTAAGTACCGTCAACAAGCTGATGATTTAGGTCTAAATATGACTTTTAATTATTGTAAGAAGCGTGTTTGGAGTTATGATATGGATCGCATGGACCAAGTACTAACGAACTTAATTGATAATGCATCACGTTATACGAAACCTGGTGATGAAATTGCAATTACTTGTGATGAAAATGAAAGCGAAGATATTTTATACATTAAAGATACAGGTACAGGCATTGCACCAGAACATTTACAACAAGTATTTGATCGTTTTTATAAAGTTGATGCAGCGAGAACGCGAGGTAAACAAGGTACCGGTTTAGGTTTGTTCATTTGTAAAATGATTATCGAAGAGCATGGTGGTTCCATTGATGTTAAAAGCGAATTAGGAAAAGGCACAACGTTTATTATCAAACTACCAAAGCCGGAATAAAACTGAATATAGTTATTTAAGAACGCATGTTATTAATTAGAGACTCTAATTTATAGCATGCGTTTTTTTATTGATGTGGGGAATTTTGTATGTGGATTAGGATTTAGGGTTTTTGCGAATATCAACTATTAAATATATTACTAATTTATATAAAAATATAAAGTTTGATAAAGTTATTTATTTGATTATAAAAATAGGGTAAAATATAGATATATTGTAATAATTAAATTATTCGAGGTGTCATATGAAAAAATTCATTGGATCAGTTTTAGCTACGACATTAATTTTAGGGGGATGTTCCACGATGGGAGAATTATAAGTTAATGAGTAATTTAGAGAAATCTGTAGCTATAAATTTAGAAAACACAGCGCATTATGAAAATATTTCAAATCTAGATATAACTTTTAGAACAGGAGAGAGTGATTCTTCTGTTCTTCTTTTTAATATCACTAAAAATAATCAACCGTTATTATTGAGTGAAGAAAATATCAAAGCACGAATAGCGATTCGAGGTAAAGGAGTCATGGTAGTTGCTCCACTAGAAATATTAGATCCATTTAAAGGTATTTTAAAATTTCAATTACCTAATGATGTAATTAAACGAGATGGAAGTTATCAAGCTCAAGTTTCGGTTGCAGAATTAGGTAATTCAGACGTGGTAGTTGTCGAGAGAACTATCACATTTAACGTTGAAAAAAGTTTGTTTAGCATGATTCCATCTGAAACAAAATTACACTATATTGTTGAATTTCAGGAATTAGAAAAAACTATTATGGATCGTGCGAAAGCAATGGACGAGGCTATAAAAAATGGTGAAGATTATGCGAGTCTGATTGAAAAAGCTAAAGAAAAAGGTCTATCAGATATTCAAATAGCAAAATCTTCAAGTATAGATGAATTAAAGCAACTTGCTAATAGCCATATATCTGATTTGGAAAATAAAGCGCAAGCATATTCAAGAACATTCGATGAGCAAAAGCGATATATGGATGAGAAACATGAAGCCTTCAAGCAGTCAGTGAATAGTGGTGGTTTAGTCACAAGTGGTTCTACTTCAAATTGGCAAAAAGCTAAGATTACTAAAGATGATGGTAAGATAATGCAGATTACTGGATTTGATTTTAATAATCCAGAACAAAGAATAGGTGATTCAACCCAATTTATTTATGTTTCGCAAGCTATAAATTATCCAAGAGGTGTTAGTACTAACGGTACTGTCGAATATTTAGTAGTAACTTCAGATTACAAGCGTATGACTTATCGACCGAACGGTACAAATAAAGTGTTTGTTAAAAGAAAAGAAGCGGGTTCATGGTCTGAGTGGTCAGAATTAGCTATTAATGATTACAATACACCTTTTGAAACTGTTCAAAGTGCCCAATCAAAAGCTAATATGGCCGAAAGTAACGCTAAATTATACGCAGATGACAAGTTTAATAAAAGGTATTCGGTTATTTTTGATGGAACAGCAAATGGTGTGGGCTCTACATTGTACTTAAATGAGAGTTTAGACCAATTTATTTTATTAATTTTTTATGGGACTTTTCCAGGTGGTGACTTTACAGAGTTTGGCAGTCCTTTTGGAGGAGGAAAGATTTCATTGAATCCCTCAAATCTTCCAGATGGTGATGGAAATGGTGGAGGTGTTTATGAGTTTGGATTAACTAAATCTAGTCGTACATCTTTAACTATATCAAACGATGTCTATTTCGACTTAGGAAGTCAAAGAGGCTCTGGTGCGAACGCAAATAGAGGGACAATTAACAAAATTATAGGAGTGAGAAAATAATGCAAATATTAGTTAACAAGCGTAATGAGATAATTTCATACGCTATCATTGGTGGCTTTGAAGAAGGTATTGATATTGAAAATTTACCAGAAAATTTCTCTCAAGTTTTTAGACCTAAAGCCTTTAAATATTCAAATGGGGAAATAGTTTTTAACGAAGATTATTCAGAAGAAAAAGATGACTTGCATCAACAGATTGACAGTGAAGAACAAAACACAGTCGCTTCTGATGACATCTTACGAAAAATGGTTGCTAGTATGCAGAAACAAGTTGTTCAAAGTACAAAGTTATCGATGCAAGTTAATAAGCAAAATGCACTAATGGCAAAACAACTTGTGACACTTAATAAAAAATTAGAAGAGGTTAAAGGAAAGACTGAAAATGCTTAAATTAATTTCACCAACATTCGAAGATATTAAAACATGGTATCAATTGAAAGAATATAGTAAAGAAGATATAGCGTGGTATGTAGATATGGAAGTTATAGATAAAGAGGAATATGCAATTATTACAGGAGAAAAGTATCCAGAAAATCTAGAGTCATAGGTTATAATCTTATGGCTTTTTAATTTGAATAAAGTGGGTGGTGTAATGTTTGGATTTACCAAACGACACGAACAAGATTGGCGTTTAACGCGATTAGAAGAAAATGATAAGACTATGTTTGAAAAATTCGACAGAATAGAAGACAGTCTGAGAACGCAAGAAAAAATTTATGACAAGTTAGATAGAAATTTCGAAGAACTAAGGCGTGACAAAGAAGAAGATGAAAAAAATAAAGAGAAAAATGCTAAAAATATTAGAGACATCAAGATGTGGATTCTAGGATTAATAGGGACGATTCTAAGTACATTTGTTATAGCCTTGTTAAAAACTATTTTTGGCATTTAAAGGAGGTGATTACCATGCTTAAGGGAATTTTAGGATATAGCTTTTGGTCGTGTTTCTGGTTTAGTAAGTGTAAGTAATAGTTAAGAGTCAGTGCTTCGGCACTGGCTTTTTATTTTGGAAAAAAGGAGCAAACAAATGGATGCAAAAGTAATAACAAGATACATCGTATTGATCTTAGCATTAGTAAATCAATTCTTAGCGAACAAAGGTATTAGCCCGATTCCAGTAGACGATGAGACTATATCATCAATAATACTTACTGTTGTTGCTTTATATACTACGTATAAAGACAATCCAACATCTCAAGAAGGTAAATGGGCAAATCAAAAGCTAAAGAAATATAAAGCTGAAAACAAGTATAGAAAAGCAACAGGGCAAGCGCCAATTAAAGAAGTAATGACACCTACGAATATGAACGACACAAATGATTTAGGGTAGGTGTTGACCAATGTTGATAACAAAAAACCAAGCAGAAAAATGGTTTGATAATTCATTAGGGAAGCAGTTCAATCCTGATTTGTTTTATGGATTTCAGTGTTACGATTACGCAAATATGTTTTTTATGATAGCAACAGGCGAAAGGTTACAAGGTTTATACGCTTATAATATTCCATTTGATAATAAAGCAAGGATTGAAAAATACGGGCAAATAATTAAAAACTATGATAGCTTTTTACCGCAAAAGTTGGACATTGTCGTTTTCCCGTCAAAGTATGGTGGCGGAGCTGGACATGTTGAAATTGTTGAGAGCGCTAATCTAAACACTTTCACATCGTTTGGCCAAAATTGGAATGGTAAAGGTTGGACAAATGGCGTTGCGCAACCTGGTTGGGGTCCCGAAACCGTTACAAGACATGTTCATTATTACGATGACCCAATGTATTTTATTAGATTAAATTTCCCAGATAAAGTAAGTGTTGGAGATAAAGCTAAAAGCGTTATTAAGCAAGCAACTGCCAAAAAGCAAGCAGTAATTAAACCTAAAAAAATTATGCTTGTAGCCGGTCATGGTTATAACGATCCTGGAGCAGTCGGAAACGGAACAAATGAACGTGATTTTATCCGTAAATATATAACACCAAATATCGCTAAGTATTTAAGACATGCAGGTCACGAAGTTGCATTATATGGTGGCTCAAGTCAATCACAAGATATGTATCAAGATACTGCTTACGGTGTTAATGTAGGAAATAATAAAGATTATGGCTTATATTGGGTTAAATCACAGGGGTATGACATTGTTCTAGAGATTCATTTAGACGCAGCAGGAGAAAGTGCAAGTGGTGGGCATGTTATTATTTCAAGTCAATTCAATGCAGATACTATTGATAAAAGTATACAAGATGTTATTAAAAATAACTTAGGACAAATAAGAGGTGTAACACCTCGTAATGATTTACTGAACGTTAATGTATCAGCAGAAATAAATATCAATTATCGTTTATCTGAATTAGGTTTTATTACTAATAAAAAAGATATGGATTGGATTAAGAAGAATTATGACTTGTATTCTAAATTAATAGCTGGTGCGATTCATGGTAAGCCTATAGGTGGTTTGGTAGCTGGTAATGTTAAAACATCAGCTAAAAACCAAAAGAATCCGCCAGTGCCAGCAGGTTATACACCCGATAAAAATAATGTACCGTATAAAAAAGAAACTGGTTATTACACAGTTGCCAATGTTAAAGGTAATAACGTGAGGGATGGCTATTCAACTAATTCAAGAATTACAGGTGTATTACCTAATAACGCAACAATCAAATATGACGGAGCATATTGCATCAATGGGTATAGATGGATTACTTATATTGCTAATAGTGGACAACGTCGTTATATTGCTACAGGAGAGGTAGACAAGGCAGGTAATAGAATAAGCAGTTTTGGTAAGTTTAGTGCAGTTTGATAATTGTATATGATGAATCTTAGGCAGGTACATCGGTACTTGCCTATTATTTAAAATTAATAAACAGTTAATTTTTACATGAATATATTAAATTTTAAAAAAACAAACGTTTTTAGTATATAAATTATTTTGTGTTCGTATTGTGTGCTATGATTAAAAAGTTGTTATGGTCAACTATATCGTGGTTTTATGTTTATTATCAATCAAAATATAAATTATTTATAATTTGTTTGGTAATGAACGGGTTTTTTTCGAAATAATAGTAAAAAAACACATTTGTAGATATTTTAAACTCGATAAATCTTTTAATAAATATTTAATTTTATTAAAAGTTAAAAAGGTTTAATATAAAAATGTAATAAAATTTATAAAGAAAGGAAATGATTTTTATGGTCAAAAAAAGACTATTAGCTGCAACATTGTCGTTAGGAATAATCACTCCTATTGCTACTTCGTTTCATGAATCTAAAGCTGATAACAATATTGAGAATATTGGTGATGGCGCTGAGGTAGTCAAAAGAACAGAAGATACAAGTAGCGATAAGTGGGGGGTCACACAAAATATTCAGTTTGATTTTGTTAAAGATAAAAAGTATAACAAAGACGCTTTGATTTTAAAAATGCAAGGTTTTATCAATTCAAAGACTACTTATTACAATTACAAAAACACAGATCATATAAAAGCAATGAGGTGGCCTTTCCAATACAATATTGGTCTCAAAACAAATGACCCCAATGTAGATTTAATAAATTATCTACCTAAAAATAAAATAGATTCAGTAAATGTTAGTCAAACATTAGGTTATAACATAGGTGGTAATTTTAATAGTGGTCCATCAACAGGAGGTAATGGTTCATTTAATTATTCAAAAACAATTAGTTATAATCAACAAAACTATATCAGTGAAGTAGAACATCAAAATTCAAAAAGTGTTCAATGGGGAATAAAAGCTAATTCATTTATCACATCATTAGGTAAAATGTCTGGACATGATCCAAATTTATTTGTTGGATATAAACCATATAGTCAAAATCCGAGAGACTATTTTGTGCCAGACAATGAATTACCCCCATTAGTACACAGTGGTTTCAATCCTTCATTTATTGCAACTGTTTCTCATGAAAAAGGCTCAGGAGATACAAGTGAATTTGAAATAACGTATGGCAGAAATATGGATGTTACTCATGCTACTAGAAGAACAACACACTATGGCAATAGTTATTTAGAAGGATCTAGAATACACAACGCATTTGTAAACAGAAATTACACAGTTAAATATGAAGTGAACTGGAAAACTCATGAAATTAAAGTGAAAGGACATAATTGATATGAAAAAAATAGTCAAATCATCAGTTGTTACATCAATTGCATTGCTTTTGCTATCCAATACAGTTGATGCAGCTCAACATATCACACCTGTAAGTGAGAAAAAGGTTGATGATAAAATTACTTTGTACAAAACAACTGCAACATCAGATTCCGATAAGTTAAAAATTTCTCAGATTTTAACTTTTAATTTTATTAAAGATAAAAGTTATGATAAAGATACATTAATACTCAAAGCTGCTGGAAACATTTATTCTGGCTATACAAAGCCAAATCCAAAAGACACTATTAGTTCTCAATTTTATTGGGGTTCTAAGTACAACATTTCAATTAATTCAGATTCTAATGACTCAGTAAACGTTGTAGATTATGCACCTAAAAATCAAAATGAAGAATTTCAAGTACAACAAACGGTAGGTTATTCTTATGGTGGAGATATTAATATCTCTAACGGCTTATCAGGTGGAGGTAATGGTTCAAAATCTTTTTCAGAGACAATTAACTATAAACAAGAAAGCTATAGAACTAGCTTAGATAAAAGAACTAATTTCAAAAAAATTGGTTGGGATGTTGAAGCACATAAAATTATGAATAATGGTTGGGGACCATATGGCAGAGATAGTTATCATTCAACTTATGGTAATGAAATGTTTTTAGGCTCAAGACAAAGCAACTTAAATGCTGGACAAAACTTCTTGGAATATCACAAAATGCCAGTGTTATCCAGAGGTAACTTCAATCCAGAATTTATTGGTGTCCTATCTCGAAAACAAAACGCTGCAAAAAAATCAAAAATTACTGTTACTTATCAAAGAGAAATGGATAGATATACAAACTTTTGGAATCAACTTCACTGGATAGGTAATAATTATAAAGATGAAAATAGAGCAACTCATACATCAATTTATGAAGTTGATTGGGAAAATCATACAGTTAAATTAATAGATACTCAATCTAAGGAAAAAAATCCTATGAGCTAAACAGATAGATAATCAAAAAATCTTAAATATGTTAAAATTTACAAACACTTTCTTTCTATATTTAGGGTAACCACGTCTTAATTGACGTGGTTATTTTTTCAGGGCAAAAAAAGGGCGGATTATTTAAATAAGGGCAAACACTTGTGGAAAATTTAAAAGGTTAAAAATAATAAAGAACTTGGTATAACAAGGGTTTTATACATTTGCGTACAACGACGAAATGTCAATTTACCATCTCATTATGATGATATGTTTATTTTAAACACTCAAGCTCATGCACGTCTTGATCAAATGGCACAACAGTTTGAAGTTGTTTGTAATGGCTTGAACGAAAATGAAGGGCAAGTTATTCAAACAATGGATCAATCTGCTTCGTTAATTCGTTCAAACTTAATTCAAGTTAAAGAACAATTAGAAAAACAAGCAGTATACTAATTATTTATTAAAAGCTACTTGTTTTCATTGAGAATAAGTAGCTTTTTCAAACATAAAAGTTTTACAAACACATAAATAGGTGATGAAATATGCTTAAAAAGGCAAAATTAATCTTAATAGCAACACTACTGCTATCAGGATGTTCAACTACCAATAACGAATCTAATAAAGAAACAAAATCTGTACCAGAAGAAATGGAAGCTTCAAAATATGTAGGACAAGGCTTCCAACCACCTGCAGAAAAAGATGCGATTGAATTTGCGAAAAAGCATAAAGACAAAATTGCCAAACGAGGCGAACAATTTTTTATGGATAACTTCAGTCTAAAAGTTAAAGCTACGAATGTTGTAGGTAGTGGCGACGGCGTAGAAGTATACGTGCATTGTGATGACCACGATATCGTATTTAATGCGAGTATTCCATTTGACAAATCAATTATTGACAGTGATAGCTCATTAAGAAGTGAGGATAAAGGCGATGATATGAGTACTTTAGTTGGTACAGTGTTGAGTGGCTTTGAATATCGAGCACAAAAAGAAAAGTATGACAATTTATATAAATTTTTCAAAGATAATGAAAAGAAATATCAATATACAGGATTTACAAAAAAGGCAATTAACAAGACACAAAATAGTGGCTATGAAAATGAATATTTTTATATAGTTGCAAATATACCGACGCTCCAAGAATATAGAAAATATTACGAACCCCTAATAAAGAAGAATAATCTGAATTTTAAAAAAGGTATGAAAGAAGCAAGGAAAGGAGTAGGCTATAAAGCTGAAATAGAAGTACATACTACATTGTTTTCGAAAAGTAGTAACTTTTCAAAGGACAAAAAATTAGATGATGTTATAGATTTGTCTGAAAGTACGAAAAAGTTACACCTTAATTTTGAAAATACGAAAATATTTTTACAACTAGCAAAATCTACTATTAGTACTAATCGAGTTAATTACAGTGATAATGAGTCTATAAGGATTGAGGTCGAATGACTTGAAATCAGCTAATTTCTCTATATTCTAAACAAACACATAAATGGGTGATGAGCTATGTTTAAAAGAACTAAACTAATCTTAATAGCAACAATACTGCTATCAGGATGTTCCGCGATGGAAAGTGAATCAAAAAAAGACACGAATATAGAAATAAAATCTGTACCAGAAGAAATGGAAGCTTCAAAATATGTAGGCCAAGGTTTCCAACCACCTGCAGAAAAAGATGCGATTGAATTTGCGAAGAAGCATCGTAAAGAATTTGAAAAAGTAGGTGAACAATTCTTTATGAACAACTTCGGTCTAAAAGTTAAAGCTACCAATGTTGTAGGTAAAGATGATGGTGTAGAAGTTTATGTGCATTGTGAAGATCATGGCATTGTATTTAATGCAAGTCTGCCTTTGTACAAAGACGCCATCCATCAAAAAGGTTCAATGCGTAGTAATGACAACGGTGATGATATGAGTATGATGGTGGGTACAGTGCTGAGTGGCTTTGAATATCGAGCGCAAAAAGAAAAGTATGATAATTTATATAAATTTTTTAAAGAAAATGAAAAGAAATATCAATATACAGGTTTTACTAAAGAAGCAATTAACAAGACGCAAAACGTCGGGTATCAAAATGAATATTTTTATATTACATATTTATCAAGAAATTTAAAAGAATATCGTAAATATTACGAACCATTGATTCAAAAAAATGATAAAGAATTTAAAGAGGGTATGCAAAAAGCTAGAAAAGAGCTAAACTATACTGCTAATACAAATACTGTAGCAACGTTATTTAGTACGAATGATGAAAGGAATAGAAAAGAAAAGATAAATAATGTAATAGATTTATCCGAGAAAATTGAAAAAACAAAAGATATGCCAATCAAGAATACTATAACTACTCAATTAGGAAATAAACTTATTGGCACAAAAAAAGCTCGTTTTGATGATAAGAAAGTAGTGTCGTTTGGAGCATTTGAAGATGAATAAAATAAATGATAGAGATTTAACAGAATTGAGTAGTTATATGGTTTATCAAGACATCAATAAAGATAATAACTTTACAGTTAACGAAAAACGATTTAAGCAGGCAGATGTATTTGAAGATTTATATAGAGAGAAACTATAAGACGCAAATAAATTAAGAGAGTATAATTATTTACAAAATGTAACTTTTAAAAGCGCATAAATGGGTGATGAGATATGCTTAAAAAGGCAAAATTAATTTTAATAGCAACGATACTACTATCAGGATGTTCAACTACCAATAACAAATCCAACAATGAAACAAAATCAGTACCAGAAGAAATGGAAGCTTCAAAATATGTAGGACAAGGCTTCCAACCACCTGCAGAAAAAGATGCGATTGAATTTGCGAAGAAGCATAAAGATAAAATTGCTAAACGAGGCGAACAATTTTTTATGGATAACTTTGGTCTAAAAGTTAAAGCTACCAATGTTGTAGGTAGTGGCGACGGCGTAGAAGTATTCGTGCATTGTGATGACCACGACATCGTATTTAATGCGAGTATTCCATTTGACAAATCAATTATTGACAGTAATAGCTCATTAAGAAGTGAGGACAAAGGCGATGATATGAGTACTTTAGTTGGTACAGTGTTGAGTGGCTTTGAATATCGAGCACAAAAAGAAAAGTATGACAATTTATATAAATTTTTCAAAGATAATGAAAAGAAATATCAATATACAGGATTTACAAAAGAGGCAATTAACAAGACACAAAATAGTGGATATGAAAATGAATATTTTTATATTACGACTATACCGTATAATTTAACTGAGTATAGAGACTATTTTGAACCATTAATAAACAAAAGTGACAGTGAATTTTCAAAAGAATTGTCAAATGTTAAGAAGCAATTAAAAGATAAGTCTAAAGTTTCGGTAACTACTACTCTATTTAGTAAAAAAAGAACTATACTAAAAAAAGTAACAGTGAAAATGTAATAAAAATGGCAGAAGAAATAAAAAAAGAAAAAGAGATACCAAACGGTATAGATCTTAGTATAAAATTTTCGGACAAAAAAATAAATACAGTTAAACCAAATTATAACGGTAAAAGCACTTCAGAATATGGTGTGTTTGACTAAGAATAAAATAAATGATGAATATTTAGCGGAGATTAGTGTATATTGGCTAGATTAAGTATTGAAAGACAATTCTACTATTGTTGTGAAGGCAAATAAGTAGAGATTTTAAGTATAACTTCTGGCGATTTAATTAATAATATAAATGGAAATACTGATATAAAGCTTTTTGACCTATTAGATTCTTATAATTTGCTTTCCATTTAATGACGATCTTGACCCAATTGAGTGATAGAATCAAAAAACCGTCCCAAAATCCATCTCAAAAAACAATCAAACAAACAACATTCCAACCAATGAACGCAACTCACCAATGAAACATTCTCCAATTACGTAACTATGATCTAATTAAAGCATAGTTATTGAGGTTTTGTGATATATAGTATAAAATTAATGAGAATTAAATTTAATAATGTAAAATTCATCTTCGGGGTCGGGTGTAATTCCCAACCGGCAGTAAATAAAGCCTGCGACCTGCTAGTATGTATCATATTAGTGGCTGATCTAGTGAGATTCTAGAGCCGACAGTATAGTCTGGATGGGAGAAGATGGAGGTTTTTTGTTGTGCAATAATCCTCCTATTCTTACGAGATGAATGGAAGGAGAAAATTGAATATGCAACAAAATAAACGTCTTATCACAATAAGTATGTTGAGCGCGATTGCGTTTGTGTTAACTTTTATCAAGTTTCCTATACCATTTTTGCCACCATACTTAACTTTAGATTTTAGTGATGTACCGTCATTGCTAGCTACATTTACGTTTGGACCAGTTGCCGGTATCATAGTTGAACTGGTTAAAAATTTATTGAACTACTTATTTAGTATGGGCGATCCAGTTGGACCATTTGCTAATTTTTTAGCAGGCGCAAGTTTCTTATTAACTGCTTACGCCATCTATAAAAATAAACGTTCAACAAAATCTTTGATTACTGGATTAATCATTGCAACAATCGTTATGACTATCGTGTTGAGTATCTTGAACTATTTCGTTCTATTACCTTTATACGGTATGATATTTAACTTAGCTGATATCGCAAATAATCTTAAAGTAATCATTGTTTCAGGAATTATACCATTCAATATTATTAAAGGTATCGTCATTTCTATTGTATTTATTTTACTATATAGAAGGCTTGCGAATTTCTTGAAAAGAATTTAATCAAATTAAAGCAAAATAATATACACATAATAATAAAAAGCAGGTGACTATCAATAAACGATAGCTTGCCTGCTTTTTCTATGGAACATTTGTCTAAAAAATCAATTATTCAAATTTTAAAGCGTCCCCATCAAATGATTCTTCTGCAATTTTAATAGAATCTGTAGGGCATCCATCAATTGCATCTTCCATATCTTCATATAATTCCTCAGGTACTTCTGCAGTACCTTGGTTATCGTCAAGGATTACGAAAGCAATACCTTCGTCGTCGTAATCATATATATCTGGCGCTGCTGCACCGCATGCACCACATGCAATACAAGTATCCATATCAACAATTGTATATTTTGCCAATGTCTTCGCCTCCTTTGATAAAAATGCTAAAATAGTAATGTGACTAAAATTTTAGACAGCATCATTTTTATTTTCAAATTATCCGTTTTACAGAGTGAGGGTTAAACTTGCAACACATTATAAAAACAGCATTACAACAAACATTTAACTATAAAACAAATAAAAGTATTTACAATATCTTAGTTGGTAAGAAATCTCACCAAACCTTTTTTGACGCTTGTAGTCAACAACAGTTGTCATTATATCACAGTTTACCACTATTAAAATATCCGTCTTTTGAGCTATTTTTAGAAAATATAACTGAATTTAATGCTGAAATGCAAATCATATTGCATCCTAGATATACATTTGAAAGTATGGGGCAAACATTTCAAGCAATTCAACTATTAGTGCAAACCATGTCTAATACTATGCAGCAAGATTTTCGTTTCGTACCAATCTCTCAAAATAATAAGATACAAGAAACTGTAAAAATTGTCTATAACTACATTAAAGAAAACAAACTACAATTTGACTTTGAAAATGAACTACATAACTTGTTTAAAGCAATAACTTTAAAAGGGCCATGTTACTTACATTATTATTTGCAAGGCTATGATGAACCAATGTATACGAGACAGCAAGTTAGTTTAATAGAAAAACTATCTCAACAGCAATTGTTTGAATACGAAATGAATAATTTAGTGACAATGATGTTTGAATTAGAAAGTGGAGAATATACTATTTTATCAAAAATAATAATGAAACCTACATTATTAAATCAAACCTATATTACTTATACAAGATTGCTTGAACAATTCACGATGGAAGATATAGCGGTTCAACAACAAGTTAAAATCAATACTATCGAAGATCATGTACTTGAAATCTTTATCAAAGGTTATATGTCTAATTACGATGATTATGTTGAACAAGAAGATCAACTGCAATTTTTGAATTTTTATCAACAACATCGTGGCGAGCGATTAAAATTTTACAAAGAACAATTTGACACGTTATCATATTTTCAATTAAAAGTATTAATCGTTGGTTTTGAAAGAGGTGATCTGAATGTTGCATGATATTTTACGAAACAAATTTGGTTTTGAGAGTTTTAAACCGGGACAACAGGAAATTATAGAAAGTATAATGTCTCAACAACACACTCTAGGTATTCTTCCAACTGGAAGTGGTAAGAGTTTGTGTTATCAAATACCTACGTATTTATCAGGTAAGCCGACATTAATTATCTCACCGTTAATATCTTTAATGGATGACCAAGTTATGCAGTTGAAAATAAATGGAGAAAAACGTGTAACATGTATCCACTCTGGTATGGATGAAATTGAGAAAAAGCATAATATTAAATGTTTACGACATAGCCGCTTCATCTTTCTAAGTCCAGAATTTCTCCTGCAACCGGCAAATTTTAAATTAATTTCCACGATAGACTTTGGCATGATTGTACTAGATGAAGCACATTGTTTATCTGAATGGGGCTACGACTTCAGACCACATTACGCGCTAATAGGTAAGGTAACTAAGCATTTTAAGGACGCAGTTGTCTTGGCGTTGACAGCAACTGCACCACCACATTTGCAAGATGATTTGACGGAAATGTTAGCGGTTCAATTCAACGTTATTAAAACTACAATGAATCGCCCAAACATAAGCTTTAAGCATCTTAATTTTCATGATGATGAGGATAAAATTGAGTGGCTACTGCCGTTTCTACAACAGTCGGGACCAACGATTATTTATGTCTCATCGAAAAAGATGTGTCTGAATTTAGCGCAACTTATTTATGATTCAGGTTTTCTTACAGGCATTTATCATGGTGATATGAATTATCAAGAGCGACACACAGTTCAACAACAATTTTTAAATAATGATATTCCGATTATAGTCGCAACGAGTGCTTTTGGTATGGGGATTAATAAAAAAGATATTCGCACAATCATTCACTTTCATCTTTCAACAAGTCCTTCTAACTACATTCAAGAAATTGGCCGTGCGGGTCGCGATGGTGAACTAAGTCAGGCAATTAGTTTATTCCAACCGGACGATAAATATATTTTAGAAACGTTATTATTTGCAGATATGATAACAGAAGAAGATGTACAAAATTTCGAAATAGGAGAATTTTTAGCTCCCGATAAACAAGACGTTTTGACAACGTTGCATTCATTCTATAGTATCGGCGCCTTGAAACAGGTATTTAAGCAATCATTTAAACGAAAGCAATTAGGATTCTTTCGCATGATTGGCTATTGCAAATTGGATCAATGTAGACGGAAGTATTTATTAGAATTTTTCGGTGAATATCCACCGGCACAAGATCGATGTTGTGACAATGATTCTAATATAACTGATATCGCAATTTTAAATAAGAAGAAGGTAATTAGAAGTATTGGATTTGATGAAAAGTTGCAAAATTTATTTCTCAGATAGTATTACTTTACTAAAAGAAAATTGACAAGCTATAATTAGTGTATACACAATTGGAAAATGATTGAAATAATTTTGAAAAATATACATAAACTTGTGTCATACGGGTATATTTTATGTAAAATCATTGTAATAGAATAGAAAGGAAGATGGCTATGTCTAATAATTTTAAAGATGACTTTGAAAAAAATCGTCAATCGATAGACACAAATTCACATCAAGACCATACGGAAGATGTCGAAAAAGACCAATCAGAATTAGAACATCAAGATACAACAGAGAATACGGAGCAACAGTTCCCACCAAGAAATGCCCAAAGAAGAAAAAGACGCCGTGATTTAGCAACAAATCATAACAAACAACATCACGATGAATCACAAGCATCTGACGATAATGCTCACAATGAGGCTGGCACATTAGATGATCGTCAAGTCGAATCATCAGCGCATAGTTCTGTAAATCAAGAACCTAGCCATCAAGACAGTACACCTCAACATGAAGAGGAATATTATAATAAGAATGCTTTTGCAATGGATAAATCACATCCAGAACCAATCGAAGACAATGATAAACACGAGACTATTAAAGATGCAGAAAATAGCACTGAGCATTCAACAGTTTCTGATAAGAGTGAAGCTGAACAATCTCAGCAACCTAAACCATATTTTGCAACAGGTGCTAACCAAGCAAATACATCAAAAGATAAACATGATGATGTAACTGTTAAGCAAGACAAAGATGAATCTAAAGATCATCATAATGGTAAAAAAGGTGCAGCAATCGGTGCTGGAACAGCAGGTTTGGCTGGAGGCGCAGCAAGTAAAAGTGCTTCTGCCGCTTCAAAATCACATGCCTCTAATAATGCAAGTCAAAACCATGATGAACATGACCACCATGACAGAGATAAAGAACGTAAAAAAGGTGGCATGGCCAAAGTATTGTTACCATTAATTGCAGCTGTACTAATTATCGGTGCATTAGCGATATTTGGAGGCATGGCATTAAACAATCATAATAATGGTACAAAAGAAAATAAAATCGCGAATACAAATAAAAATAATGCTGATGAAAGTAAAGATAAAGACACATCTAAAGACGCTTCTAAAGATAAATCAAAATCTACAGACAGTGATAAATCAAAAGATGATCAAGACAAAGCGACTAAAGATGAATCTGATAATGATCAAAACAACGCTAATCAAGCGAACAACCAAGCACAAAATAATCAAAATCAACAACAAGCTAATCAAAATCAACAACAGCAACAACAACGTCAAGGTGGTGGCCAAAGACATACAGTGAATGGTCAAGAAAACTTATACCGTATCGCAATTCAATACTACGGTTCAGGTTCACCGGAAAATGTTGAAAAAATTAGACGTGCCAATGGTTTAAGTGGTAACAATATTAGAAACGGGCAACAAATCGTTATTCCATAATATAACTAAATAAATTGTAACTGAACTGCTATATACAAACGTGCATATTATAAAGTTTCTCTAAATAATTTAGAAAACTTAAATTGCGCTTATAAGTATGTAGCAGTTTTTTCATTTTCAAAGTTTGTTATTTAACAAGGTGTTGTCTCGAATATTGACATATCAATTTAACTTTTTACATAGTCATCAAAAAGATAAAACACCATAATCAACAAATTTAACAAGGAAGAATAAAAAATAAATCAACATATTAAATTGTAGTGCTATTCAACTCCGTAGCTAACAATTCTCTATGCACATTAAACAAATTGTCAAAAATATATCATAAATCTTCAAGCACAGACTTAGCGCATCATTCACTGAACTGTTATAATAGTTTGGGATTAAAGGAGGCCGAAACAATGCAAAAAGTTGAAAGTATCATAATTGGTGGAGGGCCATGCGGATTAAGTGCGGCTATTGAACAAAAAAGAAAAGGTATTGATACCTTAATTATTGAAAAGGGTAATGTCGTTGAATCAATCTACAATTATCCTACTCACCAAACATTTTTCTCATCAAGTGATAAATTAAGTATTGGGGACGTACCGTTTATCGTTGAAGAAAGTAAACCAAGACGTAATCAAGCGCTAGTTTATTACCGAGAAGTTGTAAAACATCATCAATTAAAAGTAAATGCATTTGAAGAAGTATTAACTGTTAAAAAAATGAATAATAAATTTACAATTACTACGACGAAAGATGTTTATGAATGTCGATTTTTAACAATCGCGACAGGCTATTATGGTCAGCATAATACATTAGAGGTTGAAGGTGCGGATTTACCTAAAGTGTTCCATTATTTTAAAGAGGCACATCCGTATTTTGATCAAGATGTTGTTATTATTGGTGGTAAGAATTCGGCTATCGATGCTGCTTTGGAGTTGGAAAAAGCTGGTGCTAACGTGACGGTTCTATATCGTGGTGGAGATTATTCGCCTTCAATTAAACCGTGGATACTTCCAAATTTCACAGCATTAGTAAATCATGAAAAAATTGACATGGAATTTAATGCTAATGTTACCCAAATAACTGAAGATACTGTGACTTATGAAGTAAATGGTGAAAGTAAAACGATACACAATGATTATGTATTTGCGATGATTGGTTATCATCCCGATTATGAATTTTTAAAATCTGTAGGCATTCAAATTAATACAAATGAATTTGGAACAGCGCCTATGTATAATAAAGAAACATACGAAACAAATATCGAAAATTGCTACATTGCAGGTGTGATTGCTGCAGGGAACGATGCGAATACCATTTTTATTGAAAATGGTAAATTCCACGGTGGCATTATTGCTCAAAGCATGCTAGCTAAGAAACAAACGCCGTTAGAATCATAAAAATAAAGGTCTATGTACTAAATAACTTAGTTTTACAACGACTGACATTCATGATATGTCAAATGAGGTTGATGACTAATTATTGTACATAGACCTTTTTATGTTAAGTAATCATTATAATTCAAAATATGATTTGATTTCAGCTTTATCTAAATTATTGCTTAACGCGACTAATAATTTTAATCTTGCTTTTGGACCATTCAAACCGTTAGAAAAAATAAAACCTTGTTGTGCGAGTTGGTAACCACCACCATCGTATGCGTAAGTTGGACTCACAATACCATTAAAGGAACGTGAAACTAGCACAATAGGTATATTTAAAGATACTAATTGTTGAATGCCTTCTAATGCGCTTGGAGGTATGTTGCCTTGCCCTAACGCTTCAATAACCATACCATCGATACCTTCACGACTATAAAAACTAAAAATGTCACCTGGCATACCCATATATGCTTTTACTAATGGTACATTTAGTTTCTCATTGACATTTTCCAATGCTTGTTGGCGATATGGCATATGATGGAATTGCACACGATCCTTTGTCAATACACCTAGCGGACCATGATTTGGACTTTGAAATGTGTTTGTATTAGACGTATGTGTTTTGGTAACGTTACGGGCCGTATGTATTTCATCATTAAATACAACCATCACGCCTTTATGACGGGCCTTTTCATCAGAGGCAACGCGAATAGCGGAAATATAATTATATAATCCGTCAGAACCAATTTCATTAGACGAGCGCATTGCGCCAGTAATAACAACAGGTTGCTCGATACCTAATATTAAATCAAGTAAAAAGGCAGTTTCTTCTAACGTATCGGTACCATGCGTGATAACGAAACCATCATAATATTTATTTGTTACTGCTTCTAAAATAATATCCTTTAATTGTTTAACATGTTGGATTGTCATATGAGGTGATGGTACATTAAAAGGATTTAATTCATCTATTTGTGCATATTGATTTATGACATCTTGATGCAGTGAAAGAGGGTTAATATCATTTGTTACTACTTTATTAGATTGGTCTTGTGACATACTAATGGTGCCACCAGTATGAATAACAAGTAGATGTTTCATATATTTCCTCCTATATTTCATTTACTTAATTATGATAAAATATTATTTATAAAACGACAAGGAAGGGAAATGACGCATGAAAGCCATTAATATTGCATTAGATGGTCCAGCTGCTGCCGGAAAAAGTACAATTGCGAAACGTGTAGCCAGTGAACTATCAATGATTTATGTAGATACAGGAGCAATGTATCGTGCATTAACATACAAATATTTAAAATTAAACAAAACTGAGGACTTTGCAAAACTAGTTGACCAAACAACATTAGATTTAACTTATAAAGCAGATAAAGGTCAATGTGTCATTTTAGATAACGAAGATGTAACAGACTTTTTGAGAAATAATGATGTGACGCAACATGTTTCATACGTTGCATCTAAAGAGCCAGTACGTTCATTCGCCGTTAAAAAACAAAAAGAGTTAGCTGCAGAAAAAGGTATCGTAATGGACGGTCGCGATATCGGAACTGTAGTGCTACCAGATGCAGATTTAAAAGTATATATGATTGCATCAGTTGAAGAGCGAGCAGAAAGAAGATATAAAGATAATCAATTAAGAGGTATCGAATCAAATTTTGAAGATTTAAAACGTGATATTGAAGCACGTGATCAATATGACATGAACCGTGAAATATCACCATTAAGAAAAGCAGATGATGCAGTGACTTTAGATACGACAGGCAAGACGATTGAAGAAGTTACTGACGAGATTTTAGCGATGGTGAATCAAATTAAATAATCTAGTAAGTCATAACTATTTATTTGTAATGGGCAACGCTTAATGCATATACAAATTGAATGTGCTGTTAATAATTTACTCAAATTAAAAGGTGATTTTTATTCAACGATGAATGAAAGTTGCCTTTTTATTTTTGGTAAAAGTTAATGCATCAGTCAATTGTGTAAGTTTTTCAAAACGTAAACAGAAATAATAAAGATAAATTATTAGAATTCCAAAAATAATTCATTACATTCATAAAGCATTTTACAAATGGTAAGAAAATGAGTGTTACAAATCTAAGTATTGCAAAAGAAGCTGATTTAGTCACAAAAAGTGTCCTATGTAATAATTCGAGAAAGATGCACTATATACGGTCTTCTTACTATTCAAATGTAAAAGTTGCTTATTTGCGTGGCTTTTTGTTTTATAAAAGTATAAAATTTTACTATAATATATCTTGTAGAGAACAATGAAATGACAGACTTATAAAACAAAATAGTGAGCTATGCTAATTTTTATACAAAAAATATGTATAAACATAGCGGACTTTATTACTTGTATTAATATATGGTTGTAATAAATATATGTCCAACTAATACACAGAATGAGATTAAGTGACATATTTATGGATACAACTAATTTACTAAATGTAATAAAGGTAGAATTTCTTGACAATTCTGTCAGTTTATAAGATGTTATAAATATGTAGTGTATAAGGAGGCAAACAAGATGACTGAAGAATTCAATGAATCAATGATTAACGATATTAAAGAAGGTGACAAAGTCACTGGCGAGGTACAACAAGTTGAAGACAAGCAAGTTGTTGTTCATATCAACGGTGGTAAATTTAATGGGATTATTCCTATTAGTCAACTATCTACGCATCATATTGATAGCCCAAGTGAAGTTGTAAAAGAGGGCGACGAAGTTGAAGCATATGTCACTAAAGTTGAGTTTGATGAAGAAAATGAAACTGGAGCTTACATCTTATCTAGAAGACAACTTGAAACTGAGAAGTCTTATAGTTATTTACAAGAAAAATTAGATAATAATGAAATCATCGAAGCGAAAGTAACAGAAGTAGTTAAAGGTGGTTTGGTTGTTGATGTAGGACAAAGAGGTTTTGTTCCGGCTTCACTAATTTCAACAGACTTCATTGAGGATTTCTCTGTGTTTGATGGACAAACAATTCGTATTAAAGTTGAAGAATTGGATCCTGAAAATAATAGAGTCATTTTAAGCCGTAAAGCAGTTGAACAAGAAGAAAACGATGCTAAAAAAGATCAATTATTACAATCTTTAAATGAAGGCGATGTTATTGATGGTAAAGTAGCGCGTTTAACTCAATTTGGTGCATTTATAGACATTGGCGGTGTTGATGGTTTAGTGCATGTATCTGAACTTTCTCACGAACATGTTCAAACACCAGAAGAAGTAGTTTCAATTGGTCAAGATGTTAAAGTTAAAATTAAATCTATTGATAGAGATACAGAACGTATTTCATTATCAATCAAAGATACGTTACCAACACCTTTCGAAAATATTAAAGGTCAATTCCACGAAAATGATGTCATTGAAGGTGTCGTAGTAAGATTGGCAAACTTTGGTGCATTTGTTGAAATTGCACCAGGTGTACAAGGACTTGTACATATTTCTGAAATTGCACACAAACACATTGGTACGCCAGGTGAAGTGTTAGAACCTGGTCAACAAGTAAATGTTAAAATATTAGGTATTGATGAAGAGAATGAAAGAGTATCACTATCTATTAAAGCAACATTACCAAACGAAGATGTTGTTGAAAGTGATCCTTCTACGACTAAGGCGTACTTAGAAAGCGAAGAAGAAGATAATCCAACAATTGGCGATATGATTGGTGATAAACTTAAAAATCTTAAACTATAATTCAATATTTAATAGTCAACTCCACATGTTTATGATTGCATGTGGAGTATTTTTATGTAACAAAATATATTCGGAATGATAACGTGGACAAATTTAACTAAGTGTTTTATAAGATAAAGTTTTAAGTGCTGGTTTTTATCATTACAGTAATAAACTCATTTTGAATACACAGTCTCATGTGATATTATTAAAAAGATATAAGAAAGAGAGGAAGTTAGCTTATGACTAAACCTATAGTAGCTATTGTAGGTAGGCCTAATGTAGGTAAATCTACAATTTTTAATAGAATAGTTGGAGAACGTGTTTCGATTGTTGAAGATACGCCAGGTGTAACACGAGATCGTATTTATTCTTCAGGTGAGTGGTTAACACATGATTTCAATATTATTGATACAGGTGGTATTGAAATTGGTGATGCACCATTCCAAACACAAATTAGAGCGCAGGCAGAAATCGCCATAGATGAAGCGGATGTTATTATTTTTATGGTTAACGTGCGTGAAGGATTGACACAAAGCGATGAAATGGTCGCTCAAATTTTATACAAATCTAAAAAACCGGTCGTATTAGCGGTTAACAAAGTAGATAATATGGAAATGCGTACAGACGTGTATGATTTCTATTCATTAGGATTTGGTGAACCGTATCCGATATCAGGGTCACATGGTTTAGGGCTTGGTGACTTGTTAGATGCAGTTGTTTCTCATTTTGGTGAAGAGGAAGAAGACCCTTATGATGAAGATACAATTCGACTATCCATTATTGGACGACCAAACGTAGGTAAATCAAGTTTAGTAAATGCTATTTTAGGTGAAGACCGCGTTATCGTTTCTAATGTTGCAGGGACAACGAGAGACGCTATTGATACAGAGTATAGTTATGATGGACAAGATTATGTTTTAATCGATACTGCTGGTATGCGTAAAAAAGGAAAAGTATATGAATCAACTGAGAAATATTCAGTATTAAGAGCTTTAAAAGCGATTGAACGTTCAAATGTTGTTTTAGTGGTTATTGATGCAGAACAAGGCATTATTGAACAAGATAAACGTGTTGCAGGATATGCACATGAACAAGGTAAAGCAGTCGTGATTGTCGTAAATAAATGGGATACTGTGGAAAAAGATAGTAAAACGATGAAGAAATTTGAAGATGAAGTACGTAAAGAATTCCAATTTTTAGATTATGCACAAATTGCTTTTGTGTCTGCTAAAGAACGCACAAGATTACGTACATTATTCCCTTACATTAATGAAGCAAGTGAAAACCATAAAAAACGTGTTCAAAGTTCAACTTTAAATGAAGTCGTTACTGATGCAATTTCCATGAACCCTACACCAACAGACAAAGGTAGACGTTTGAATGTCTTTTATGCAACACAAGTTGCTATAGAACCACCGACATTTGTTGTATTTGTTAATGATGTAGAATTAATGCATTTTTCTTATAAACGCTATTTAGAGAATCAAATCCGTGCCGCTTTTGGTTTTGAAGGTACACCAATTCATATTATAGCTCGAAAGAGAAATTAACGATTGGGGGATAACAATGACTAAAATTACCGTTTTTGGTATGGGAAGTTTTGGGACAGCCCTTGCCAATGTTCTTGCAGAAAATGGACATGATGTTTTGATGTGGGGTAAAAATCAAGATGCTGTTGATGAATTAAATACATGTCATACAAATAAAAAGTATTTAAAATACGCGAAATTAGACGTTAACATCATCGCTACTTCAGATATGACCAAAGCAATTCAATTTGCAGATATTTACTTAATGGCTTTACCTACTAAAGCAATGCGAGAAGTTGCTACTCAAATTAATGATAAGCTGACATCTAAAAAGACTTTTATACATGTTGCTAAAGGTATTGAAAATGGGACATTTAAACGTGTGTCAGAAATGATTGAAGATTCTATTTCACCTGAATATAATGCAGGTATTGGTGTGTTGTCCGGGCCAAGTCATGCGGAAGAAGTTGTAGTCAAGCAACCAACTACAGTTGCTGCTTCATCAAAAGATAAAAATGTAAGTAAATTAACGCAAGATTTATTTATGAATGATTATTTACGTGTGTACACGAATGATGATTTGATTGGTGTTGAACTTGGTGGTGCATTGAAAAATATCATCGCAGTAGCAAGTGGTATCGTAGCTGGAATTGGCTACGGTGATAATGCAAAAGCTGCATTAATGACTCGTGGCTTAGCGGAAATTAGCAGATTAGGTGAAAAGTTAGGTGCCGATCCTATGACATTTCTAGGTTTAGGTGGTATCGGTGACTTAATCGTTACTTGCACATCAACACATTCTCGAAATTTCACATTAGGATATAAACTTGGACAAGGTGAATCAATGGATCAAGCATTATCTGAAATGAATATGGTTGTTGAAGGTATTTATACAACTAAATCCGTTTATCATTTAGCTAAAGAAAAAAATGTGGATATGCCAATTACAAATGCATTATATAGAGTATTATTTGAAAATATTTCGGTAAAAGAATGCGTAAAAGATTTAATGGAGCGCGATAAAAAATCTGAATAAAATGTGTATTATTACACATATACAGCTAATAATTACGCAAAATGAATAGAAATGGCTTAAATTCAACGTTTTTGCCACATAAATGATTGCGATTTATGTAATGCTTGTGTTAAAGTTTTACCATAATGATATAAACATATCATTATCAAACCTCAGGAGGTGAATGTCTAATGAACAAAACAGATTTAATCAATGCAGTTGCAGAGCAAGCTGATTTAACTAAAAAAGAAGCTGGTTCAGCAGTAGATGCTGTATTCGAATCAATCCAAAACTCACTTGCTAAAGGTGAAAAAGTACAATTAATTGGTTTCGGTAACTTTGAGGTACGTGAACGTGCTGCACGTAAAGGTCGTAACCCTCAAACTGGTAAAGAAATTGATATCCCAGCAAGTAAAGTTCCAGCATTCAAAGCTGGTAAAGCATTAAAAGATGCTGTAAAATAATTTTACTTAAAAAGCCCTGAATAAGGGCTTTTTATTTTGCTTTTAATACTTACAACCTGTACATAAATTGTAATGTTCTTCTAAGTTTTTAATCTTTGGAACATTCATTGTTTAAGCGTTCAAAATATTACATGACATCATAGTTTTGATAAAAATAGCAACTACAAAATATACATATGAATAATGAGATTAATTGTTAGCGTTGAATTTACTTAAAAGGTAACCATGTCTACTATAGTATTTTACGTTATTTAAAATGATGAATAATGTAAATGAAGTAAGGGTTATTATGAGAATTACAAAAGCTACATAAATTACTGTTAGTTTAAATTGAAATTTAAAAATGATAAGTAATCTTAATGCTTCAAAAGATTTTAATTTCTTACATATAATGTTAATATGAATAGTGATAATATCGTGAGGTGTAGACATGGAAACAACTGTTAGCAAATTGGAAAGACAAATAGAAGAAAGATTAAAGGGCGTATCAGAATATGAATCCATTAATATTAATCATCGGTTAGGTAAGTTACTCGATTCATATGATATTCCAGATGTTGCCAAAGTAGCATGCCTCACAATTGACACATCAATGAGACACCTTGATGACATTACATATAATCATTTGTCTAAGCATTCCATTTTGATTGGAGATTTAATTAGTGCACATTTTTATACGCTACTAGCAGAAATCAATGATTTGTCATTTCAAAATGAAATTAGTAAAGCAATTGTTGAAATTAATGAATTGAAATCTTCATTACATCATCAAGCTTTAAATGATTATGAAATTTCTCAAGCAATAGTAAAAATTGAAACACTTTTCCCATATATTACGTTATCTCATTTCGGTATCAATATTGATGAGTCGGAAATATATAATTATTTATTTGAAGATATGTCTGATTACTATCCATCATACTTCAAGAAATATAATCAAAGTGAAGTAAAGCATTACTTACACGATATCCAAAAAAGTTATTTAAAAAGTAGAGGT
Organism: Staphylococcus sp. EG-SA-10; assembly: GCF_017151945.1. NCBI lineage: Bacteria > Bacillati > Bacillota > Bacilli > Caryophanales > Staphylococcaceae > Staphylococcus > Staphylococcus sp. EG-SA-10. The sequence continues at coordinate 2,533 of NZ_JACVZJ010000007.1, read as the reverse complement.
AATTAAGCATGGCTGACAATAAAGCAAATAAAGAGCAAGTACATCGCGTTTTTCAAAATATTTCAAAAAAATATGACAGATTAAATAATATTATTAGTTTTGAGCAGCATAAAGTATGGAGAAAACGTGTCATGAAAGACATGGGTGTTAGAAAAGGTACGAAAGCATTAGATGTTTGTTGTGGTACTGGTGATTGGACAATCGCATTAAGCAAAGCTGTAGGACCAACAGGTGAAGTTACTGGTATTGACTTTAGTGAGAATATGTTAGAAGTAGGAAAAGAAAAAACTGCTTCAATGGAAAATGTTAAACTTGTTCATGGTGATGCAATGGAATTGCCGTTTGAAGACAATTCTTTTGATTATGTAACAATTGGGTTTGGATTAAGGAATGTTCCAGACTATTTAGTCGCGTTAAAAGAAATGAATAGAGTACTTAAACCAGGTGGTATGGTGGTATGTCTTGAAACGAGCCAACCAACTTTGCCAGTCTTTAAACAAATGTATGCATTATACTTTAAATTTGTTATGCCTATTTTTGGAAAATTATTTGCAAAATCAAAAGAAGAATATGAATGGTTACAGCAATCTACGTTTAATTTTCCTGGAAAAGAAGAGTTGAAGCGCATGTTTGAAGAAGCGGGTTTCATAAATGTAAGAGTACGTAGTTTTACAGGGGGCGTTGCTGCAATGCACCTTGGCTATAAAGAAAAAGATAATACCAAAGGTGATTAACGTGGCAAAGTTAAACATGAACAATGAAATTAAGAAAGTGGAACAACGACTTGAAAAGGCAATAAAAAGTAAAGATTCTGTATTAGAACAGGCATCATTACACTTATTGTCTTCTGGTGGTAAAAGAGTACGCCCAGCATTTGTAATTCTGAGTAGCCAATTTGGCAAAGATGAACAAACGTCTGAACAAACGTATCAAGTTGCAGTCGCATTAGAGTTAATTCATATGGCAACACTTGTTCATGATGACGTTATTGATAAAAGCGACAAGCGTCGAGGCAAGTTAACCATATCAAAGAAATGGGATCAGACAACTGCTATTTTAACTGGGAATTTTTTATTGGCATTAGGACTTGAACACTTAATGGCCGTTAAAGATAATCGTGTACATCAATTAATATCTGAATCTATCGTTGATGTTTGTAGAGGGGAACTTTTCCAATTTCAAGACCAATTTAACAGTCAACAGACAATTATCAATTATTTACGACGTATCAATCGTAAAACAGCACTGTTAATTCAATTATCAACTGAAGTTGGTGCAATTACATCTCAATCTGATAAAGAGACTGTACGAAAATTGAAAATGATTGGTCATTATATAGGCATGAGCTTCCAAATCATTGATGATGTATTAGACTTCACAAGTACCGAAAAGAAATTAGGTAAGCCGGTTGGAAGTGATTTGCTTAATGGTCATATTACGTTACCGATTTTATTAGAAATGCGTAAAAATCCAGACTTCAAATTGAAAATCGAACAATTACGTCGTGATAGTGAACGCAAAGAATTTGAAGAATGTATCCAAATCATTAGAAAATCTGACAGCATCGATGAAGCTAAGGCAGTAAGTTCGAAGTATTTAAGTAAAGCTTTGGATTTGATTTCTGAGTTACCAGATGGACATCCGAAATCACTACTTTTAAGTTTGACGAAAAAAATGGGGTCAAGAAACACATAGTATTTATGAAAAGTATTGAAAGCGCTTTACCAACCTGTTAATATATAATAGTAATATACATAAACCTATTAAACACAGGGGGATACATAAAGTGGAACGTACATTTTTAATGATTAAACCAGATGCAGTACAAAGAAATCTAATTGGTGAAGTAATTTCAAGAATTGAAAGAAAAGGACTAAAACTTGTCGGTGGTAAATTAATGCAAGTACCAATGGAACTTGCTGAAACACATTATGGTGAACACCAAGGTAAACCATTTTATAATGATTTAATTTCATTTATTACATCAGCACCAGTGTTCGCAATGGTAGTTGAAGGTGAAGATGCAGTTAATGTATCTAGACATATTATTGGCAGCACCAATCCTTCAGAAGCTTCACCAGGATCAATTAGAGGTGATTTAGGTTTAACTGTTGGTAGAAATATCATTCACGGTTCAGATTCATTAGAGTCTGCTGAACGTGAAATTAATTTATGGTTTAATGAAAATGAAATTACTAGCTATGCTTCACCACGTGATGCTTGGTTATACGAATAAAATATAAGCTATAAACCTTTCTGATTTATAAAAGGAAAAAGGGTTTTGTTATGTGGTTAGTGATTTATGACCATTCATAACAAAGCCCTATTTTTATACGGACTGATTAACTTTATAAAAAATGATCAGTCCATTTACTTTTATATAAAGAAATATAGCTTGTATATTATGGTTCTCCACCAAATGTGGTGGGTATATAATTTAAAGAACTATTTTAAATTACAACTTTTAGAGTTTTTATTATTAGGCGGCCAGTCCATTATTGGGCTTGGTTGTCTTCTTTTTTTCTCCTTTGTA